>NZ_JBEOYE010000138.1:0-18587 GCF_040296945.1 Streptomyces sp. NPDC001941
GGGCCGCCGGGTGGGCGGTGCGGGGCGGGCGCGCGGGTCGGGGCGGGTGGGGGTGACGCCGCCGCCCCCCCCGGGGGGCGCGGCCCTGGACAGGCTGTCCAGGCAGGCGCGGAACTGGCTGAGGGGGCTGTCGCCGTACACGATGACGCTGAGTTCGGTCGGGCCGGTCGGGTCAGTCATGGGGGCAGGGGGTTCCTTGGCAGCAGGGGACGGCGGGCCCTGGGGCGCGGCGGTCAGCCGCGCTGGCCCGCGAAGACGGTGACCAGGCCGGCGACCACGAGCAGGGAGCCCGCCCAGGTCCACGGCGAGGTCCGCTCGTGCAGCAGCGTGGACCCGGCGAGCACGATGAGCAGGTAGCCCAGCGCGTTGAAGGGGTACGCGATGGACAGCGGCACCCGCGCCAGCGTGGACATCCAGGCGAGGGCGGAGACGGCGAAGACGACCAGGCCGATCACCACCCAGGGGGTGGTGGCGGCCCGGACGGCCAGCGAGGTGCCGTCGCGTCCGGCGGCGGCCGAGGCGTGCGCCATGCCGTGCTTGAGCATGATCTGGCCGCCGGCCGACGAGAACACCGCGAAGAGCAGGAGCAGCAGACTGGGTAGGTTCAAGGGGTGCTTCCCGTCCGGGAGTCCGGTCCCGGCCTCAGACGCCGACGCGGTCGGCGGGCACGTCGGACGGGATGAACTGGCGGTTGAGGACGTCTTGGACATCGATGTGCTCCCCAGCGATGATCGTGCGCGCCGCGTGCGGGGTGAGCACGGCGACGTACTGGTAGCCGAAGAGGGTCGGCCGCAGTCGGGTCAGCAGCCTGGACGCGCCGCCGAGGACGCGGGCGAGCACGCCCCCGCCGAGCAGGGCCCAGAAGGGGGCGCCGGTGGCGCCGGTGGACAGCACGTCGTAGCCGGCGGAGCGCACGGTGCGGCGCAGGCTGGCCCGGCTGAAGAAGCGCAGGTGGGTCTCGTCGAGGATGCCCCTGCGGTCGTAGTCGAAGACGCCGAGCGCGACCCGCAGCCGCGAGTACCAGTGCCCGAAGTTCGGTACGGAGAGCAGGACCTGGCCGCCGGGGGCGAGCACCTCGCGCAGTTCGGCCAGGAGTTCGCCGGGCCGCGAGAGGTGTTCGACGACGTCCCCGGCGACCACGTAGTCGTACGACTCGCCGATGGCGTCGGGCAGGCCGCGCTCCAGGTCGGCGCGGACGAAGCGGCTGACGCGGTCGCGCACGCCGGGGACCTCGACGCGGTCGACGCCGGTGACGACGTGCCCGAGCGCTTCGAGGCGCTCGGCGAACAGGCCGCCGGAGCAGCCGAGGTCGAGGACCCGGCCGGGCGGCAGGTCGCGCATCTTCTCCAGGATGGCGGCGTGCGAGGAGCCGTCGCCCTCCTTGAAGGCGTACTCGACGGGCTTGGGGATCCAGTCGCAGGTGCCGAAGCCCTTCTTGGCCAGGCGGTACTCCAGGACGTCCTTGACCACGTCCTTGGCGTAGCGCAGGCCGTTGACGTAGCAGATCTCGTCGCCGTAGTAGGTGGGGATGGGGATCTCCTTGATCCGCATCCCGGCGTCGACGAGCTGCACGATGATCTGGGTGTCGAAGTCGAAGGCGTCGGTGTTGCGCCCGACGCGCAGCTTCTGCAGCGCGTCGACGCGGTAGGCGCGGTAGCCGGAGTGGAACTCGGTGAGCTCCGAGCCGAGCAGTCCGTTCTCGAAGCGGGTCAGGACCCGGTTGCCGAGCCACTTGTACAGCGGCATGCCGCCCTTGAGGGCGTCGCCGGGGCGCATCATGCGGGAGCCGAAGACGGCCTCGGCCTCGCCGTTGACCAGGGGTTCGACCATCTGCGGAAGGAGTTCGGGGGCGTACTGGCCGTCGCCGTGCAGCAGGACGACGATGTCCAGGCCGCGTTCGGCGGCGAGCGCGTACCCGGCCTTCTGGTTGCCGCCGTAGCCGAGGTTCTTGGTGTGGCGCATGACGACGGTGCGGGGCCGGCCCGCCGTCTGCGACCAGCGGCAGCCCGCGGTGAAGGTGCCGTCGTGGCTGGCGTCGTCGAGGACGAGGATCTCGGAGATCCGCGGCCGGAAGTCGGCCGGGATCCGGTCGAGGGTCTTCTCCAGCGTCGTCTCGGCGTTGTACGCCACCACCAGGATGCCGATCCTGGGGCTCTGGCCGTCCTTCACTGGGGTTCTCCTTGCGGTGTCTGGGGGCGGGGGGAGGCGGTCGCGGCGTCCGCCTCGGTGCGCGGCCGGGCGATCAGGGGCACGGGCGCGGCGGGCGGCGCGGGGCGGGCGGCGCGCAGGCCGGAGGCGACGCCGACGGCGAGCACCAGCCAGCCGGCGGTGCCGATGCCGAGTTCGAGTCCGGTCCACCGGGTGGGGTGCTGGCCGCCGTAGGCGAGCGCGGCGAGGACCCCGGCGACGACGCCGTAGCCGACGCCCTCCCACAGGCCGATGACGAACAGCGCGGAGGCGGGCCAGGCCAGGTACTGCAGGCCGGAGGCGGTGGACAGGAGCAGCAGGAGCGCCAGGGTGGTGGCGACGGCGACGGGCAGCGCCCGGGGGTTGCGCCAGGCGAGCCAGGCCCCGGTGGCGGTGGTGGCCAGGACGAACAGGAAGTGTCCGTCGCCGCGCACGAAGGCGATGACCGGTTCCGGGACCCCCGCCTGGTCGGCGAACCGGACCAGGCCCCACAGCCGGTAGCCGCCGCCCGCGTACTCCAGGACCTTGGCCTTCAGCGGCCCCGGTACGGTCGCCAGGACCGGCCCCCACACGAGCAGGAACACCCCGGTGAAGGCGGCGGCGAGACGGGTCAGGGCGGCCCGTCCGCCCAGCCGCCAGGCGGCCAGGAAGAACAGCGGCAGCGCCACGACCGGGATCAGCTTGACGCTGATGGAGAGCGCCGCGGCGCACCCGGCGGCGAGCGGGGCGTCCCGGTCGGCCAGCAGGTGGGCGGCGGCGAGGGCGAACATCACGGCGACCGAGTCGGTGTTGCCGTGGTAGCCGGAGGTGGCGAAGAGGACCGGGCAGAGCGCGGCGCCGAGCGCGCAGGCGGCCGCGGCGCGCACGGTGGCGCGGTGGCGGACGATCTCGAACACCAGCAGGCAGGTGACGAAGTCGGCCAGGCAGGCGGGCAGCCGGATCAGCGTGCCGAACGGGATGCCGAGGGCGTCGAGTTGGTGCAGCCCGAGCAGCATCCAGCCGGCCAGCGGCGGGTGGTTGTAGACGGGCAGGTGCTCCAGCGGCAGCGCGTAGACCCGTACCGGGTCGTGGTCGGCGATCGCCTGCGCGAAGCCCTGGAAGAAGCGCACGTCGGCCGGGCCGCGGGTGCTCGCGGCGAGCACGGCCTTGGCGGCGAGGGCGACCGCGGCGACGGTCACGACGACGACGCGGGTCCTTCGCACGTCCCAGGTCCCGGGCGCGATGGGCGAGTTCATGGTCACCGAACGTAGCAATCAGGTGCACGCGGAGCGACCGTCGATTAACACACTTACGGCGCACGGGCTTTCACCGCACCGGGCGGCCAGTCCAGTTGTCCCGGGCCCTCCCCGGGGCCGCTTTCGGCGAATCACACGGATGGCCCACGCACGCACGTAATCCAGCGCGTTCAACTGTCGTTCACTACCCGTCGTTTGTTCCTCCACGAGGGCGTCCGTTGTTCCTCCACGAGGACGTCCGTCCTCCATGAGGACGTCCAGCAGCTCCCCATCGACGGGTCAGGTCCAGTGAAAGCACTCGTACTCTCCGGCGGCGCGGGCACCCGGCTGCGCCCGATCACGCACACCTCCGCCAAACAGCTCGTGCCGGTGGCGAACAAACCGGTCCTCTTCTACGGCCTGGAGTCCATCGCGGCGGCCGGGATCACCGAGGTCGGCATCATCGTCGGCGACACCGCGCGGGAGATCCGGGAGGCGGTCGGCGACGGCTCCCGGTTCGGCCTGGACGTCACGTACATCCCGCAGGAGGCGCCGCTGGGCCTGGCCCACGCGGTGCTCATCGCGCGGGAGTTCCTCGGCGAGGACGACTTCGTGATGTACCTGGGCGACAACTTCATCGTCGGCGGGATCACCGACCTGGTCGAGGAGTTCCGGGCGAGCCGCCCGGACGCGCAGATCCTGCTCACCAAGGTGCCCGACCCGCGCGCGTTCGGCGTGGCCGAGCTGGACGTGGACGGGCGGGTGGCGCGCCTCGAGGAGAAGCCCGCGGACCCGCGCAGCGACCTGGCGCTGGTGGGCGTCTACCTGTTCACCCCGGCGATCCACGCGGCCGTGCGGGCGGTGAAGCCGTCGGGCCGCGGCGAGCTGGAGATCACCCACGCCCTGCAGTGGCTGATCGACGCGCGGGCGACCGTCAAGTCCACGGTCATCAGCGGCTACTGGAAGGACACCGGCAACGTCGCGGACATGCTGGAGGTCAACCGCTCGGTCCTGGAGCTGATCGACCCGCTGGACGAGGGCTCGGTGGACGCCCGCACCGAGATCATCGGCCGGGTGCGGATCGGCCGGGGCGCGGCCGTGCGCGGCTCGCGGATCGTGGGCCCCGCGGTGATCGGCGCGGGCACGGTCGTGGAGAACTCCTACATCGGCCCGTCCACCTCGATCGCCGACAACTGCCGGGTGACGGACAGCGAGATCGAGTACTCGATCGTGCTCAGCGGCTCCTCGCTGCACGGCGTCGGCCGCGTCGAGGCGTCGCTGATCGGCCGCGACGTCGAGATCACCCCCGCCCCCCACATCCCGGCCGCGCACCGCCTGGTGCTCGGCGACCACAGCAAGGTGCAGATCTCCGCATGAGCGCTCCCACTCGCATCCTGGTGACCGGCGGCGCGGGCTTCATCGGCTCGCACCACGTGCGCACGCTGCTGGGCCCCGGCGGCCCGGAGCGCACCGAGGTCACCGTCCTGGACAAGCTGACCTACGCGGGCAACCCCGCCAACCTCGACCCGGTGCGCGACCACCCGGGCTTCGCGTTCGTGCGCGGCGACGTCTGCGACCCGGAGCTGGTGGACAAGCTGGTCTCCGAGCACGACCAGGTGGTGCACTTCGCGGCCGAGTCGCACGTGGACCGCTCGATCCTGGGGGCCGCCGCGTTCGTGCGCACCAACGTGCTGGGCACCCAGACGCTGCTGGACGCGGCGCTGCGCCACTCCACGTCCCGGTTCGTGCACGTCTCCACCGACGAGGTGTACGGGTCGGTGGAGACCGGCAGCTGGCGCGAGAGCGAGCCGGTGCGCCCCAACTCCCCGTACGCGGCGTCCAAGGCGTCGAGCGACCTGATCGCGCTGTCGTACCACCGCACGCACGGTCTGGACGTGCGGGTGACGCGCTGCTCGAACAACTACGGGCACCACCACTTCCCGGAGAAGGTCGTCCCGCTGTTCATCACCCGCCTGCTGGACGGCGGCCGGGTGCCGCTGTACGGGGACGGGCTGCACGTGCGCGACTGGCTGCACGTCGACGACCACGTCCGGGGCCTGGAGCTGGTGCGCACGGCGGGCCGCCCCGGCGAGGTCTACAACATCGGCGGCGGCACCGAGCTGACCAACCGCCAGCTGACCGAGCTGCTGCTCGACGCGTGCGGGGCGGACTGGTCGCGGGTGGACCGGGTCGAGGACCGCAAGGGCCACGACCGGCGCTACTCGGTGGACTGCTCCAAGATCACCGAGGAGCTGGGGTACCGGCCGCGCAAGGACTTCGCGACGGGCCTGGCGGAGACGGTCGCCTGGTACCGCGAGAACCGGTCCTGGTGGGAGCCGCTGCTGGCGAAGGCGGCGCTGTGAGGGGGCGCTGGCTGGTGACCGGCGCCGGCGGGATGCTCGGCCGGGACGTGACGGCGCGCCTGGGCGCGGAGGCGGTGGGGCTCGGGCGGGCCGAGCTGGACCTGAGGGACCCGGCGGCGGTGCGGGCGGCGCTGGCCGCGCACCGGCCCGAGGTGGTGGTCAACTGCGCCGCGTGGACGGCCGTGGACGACGCGGAGGGCCGCGAGGAGGAGGCGCTGGACGTCAACGGCACGGCGGTGCGGGAGCTGGCGGCGGCGTGCGCGGAGACCGGCGCGGTGCTGCTGCACGTGTCGACGGACTACGTCTTCGCCGGCGACGCGGCCGTGCCGTACCGCGAGGCCGCCCCGCCGAGGCCGCGCACCGCCTACGGCCGCACCAAGCTGGCGGGCGAGCGCGCGGTCCTGGAGCTGCTCCCGGAGCGCGGGTACGTGGTGCGCACGGCCTGGCTGTACGGGGCGGGTGGCGGCAACTTCGTCCGCACCATGATCCGCCTGGAGGCCGAGCGGGACCTGCTGGACGTGGTCGACGACCAGCGCGGCCAGCCGACCTGGAGCGGCGACCTGGCCCGGGTGCTGCACGAGCTGGGCGACGCGGCGCTGGCCGGGCGGGCCGCGCCCGGGGTCTACCACGGCACCAGCGGCGGCGAGGCGAGCTGGTGCGAGCTGGCCCGCGAGACGTTCCGGCTGCTGGGCGCGGACCCGGCGCGGGTGCGGGCGACGACCAGCGGGGCGTACCCGCGGCCCGCGCCCCGGCCCGCGTACAGCGTGCTGGGGCACGAGCGCTGGCACGGCACCGGGGTGCGCCCGATCCGCGACTGGCGGGCCGCCCTGGCCGGGGCGCTGCCCGCGCTGGTCAGCGCCGAGCGGGGCTGACCGGCAGGTTCTCCGCGCTGCCGCGGCTCTCCGGGACGGTCAGGTCCCGGGGGCCGCGCAGCCGCCCGTACCAGCGGGCGCACTCCGCGTAGGACGGCAGCAGTCCCGCCCGCTCGGCCTGCTCCAGGGTGGGGGCCGCCGCGTCCTTGGCGGAGAGCACCGGGTCCGTCCCGTCCGGCCACTCGATGCCGAGGGCCGGGTCGAGCGGGTGGACGCCGTGCTCGCGCTCGGGGGCGTAGCCGCGCGAGCAGAGGTAGACCACGGTCGCGTCGTCGGTGAGGGCCATGAAGGCGTGCCCGAGGCCCTCGGCCAGGTAGACGGCCGCGCGCCGCTCGTCGTCGAGCCGGACCGCCTCCCAGGCCCGGTAGGTGGGCGAGCCGGTGCGCAGGTCCACGACCACGTCGAGGACCGCTCCCCGTACGCAGGTCACGTACTTGGCCTGGCCCGGGGGGACGTCGGCGAAGTGGACGCCGCGCAGGGTGCCGCGCGCGGAGACCGAGCAGTTGGCCTGGGCGAGGTCGAGCGGGTGCCCCGCGACGTCCTCGAACCGGGATCCCTTGAACCACTCGTGGAAACTGCCCCGCCCGTCGTGGAAGACCTGCGGCTCCATGACCCAGGCGCCCTCGATGCCCAACGCGCGCACGCGCACCCACCTTTCCTCTCGCCCCCGGACCGGCCCCCGCCCCCTCAACCGGTGAGCGGGGCGGGCGTCACCTTCGCTGGGCCGAGCGGGTGACGGGCGCGGTGCAGCAGCCGGGGCAGCCCGAGCACCGGCAGCAGCCACAGCGCCAGGTGGAGCCGGTCGCCCTCCAGGACGTCGGGGTGCAGGGCCTGGGTGAGCAGCCCGGTCGCGGCGACGGCGAGGACGACCGGGCCGAGCGGGTGCCGGGCGGGGCGCGCCAGCAGGCCCCAGGCACCGGCCGCCCAGGCGAGCAGGCCGAGCGGCTCCGTCGCCTGGGTGCGCCACCAGGCGGTCCAGTAGGGGCCGTTGAGGGCGAACAGCCGCTGCCAGGGGTCGGGCACGTCCTGGCCCCGGCAGTGGTCGCTGAACAGCTCCATCAGGCTGATCAGCGGTCCGGGCCAGCCGAGCAGCCGGGCGCCGAGCGCACAGCCGAGGGCGAGGGACCCGGTGAGGGCGAGGGCGGCGGGGGCGCGGCGGGCGCGGCCGGTGAGCAGCAGCAGGGCGCAGCCCGCCGCGCAGGCGGCGGCGGTCGTCGTGGCGGCGGAGTACTTGACGGCGAACAGGGCGGCCGTGGCACCGGCCAGGACGGCGGGGCCGAGCCGGGTGCGGCCGGTGAGCAGCAGGGCGACGCCGAGCAGCACCGCCAGGGTGAGGGTGAGGACGGTGCCCTCGGTGAGGGGGCGCATCGACCAGCTGCCGGTGGGCAGCGCGTAGTAGAGCAGCTGGCCGGCGAGGGCGGCGGGCGGGGCGAGGCCGGTGACCCGCAGCAGGGCGTACGCGAGGACGCCGCCGGTGACGGTGACCAGCAGGGCGTACGTCCACATGCCCCACCGCAGTCCGAGCGCGGCGACGAAGGGCGTGACGGCCCAGGAGTAGCCGGGGCGGGCCTGGAAGATCCGCTCGCAGCGGGTGGGCGCGGGCCCGCCGGGGGCGCCCATCAGTCCGACGGGCAGGGCGGCGGTGACCCGCTCCTCGCAGGCCCCGGTCACGCCCCACTCGTCCAGCGGCTCCCGGCCGGGCGCGGGGGCGATGTCGAGGGCGCGCCGCTCGCGCTCCCGTCGCAGCCCGTCGGCGCAGCGCTGCTCCACCGCCTGGGCGCGCACGCTCTCGTACGGGGTGCCGAGGCCGGTCAGCGCCATGGCCGCGTAGTTGGTGGTGTCGGGCGTGGCGCGGCCGGGCGCGAGGGGGAGCTGGAGCGCCAGGAAGCCGGTGGCGACCAGGGCGACGAGGGCGGGCCACCAGCGTGCGGTCATGGCAGCGCACCCTAGGCACCGCGGGCGCCGTCCCCAAGCGTCCGGGCCGGGCGGGTCCCGCTCAGGAGGACTTCAGTGCCGCCACCGCCGCGGTCGCCAGGTCGTCCAGGTAGCCCTTGGGCAGCGGGGTGCGCACCACGTTCAGCCGCCAGTAGAGCGGGCCGACCACCAGGTCCAGGGCCCGGTCGGGGTCGGTGCCCGCGGGGAGGTCGCCGCGGGCCACGGCGTCCCGCACGACCTGGGCGACGACGCCCTGCTGGGGGTCGAGCAGGGTGGCCTTGATCGTCTCGGAGATCTCCGGGTGGCGGGCGGCCTCGACGAGCAGGTCCGGGATGACCTGGGAGGCCACCGGGTGGCGCAGGGCGTGCGAGGCGACTTCGAGCAGGGCGCGCACGTCCCCGTACAGCGAACCGGTCGCGGGGGCGGGCAGGCCCTGGGTGGCGAAGGCGGAGACCAGGTCGAGGACGAGCGAGAGCTTGGACTTCCAGCGGCGGTAGACGGCCGTCTTGCCGACGCCCGCGCGGCGGGCGATGCCCTCGATGGACATCCGGGCGAAGCCGACGGCGGCCAGCTCCGCGAAGACGGCGGCGCGGATCGCGTCGGTCACGTCCTCGCGCAGCACGGCGGCTCCGGCGGGGGCGCGGCGGGGGTTTGCGGTCGGCTCTGTCGTCATGGGAGGGATTTTACCTAACGCTGACGTTACGACGAGACGGTTGCGTTCCGACGTATTCGCACCCTACTCTCCCCGTAGCGACGAAACGGGTCCGTCCCGTCGTGCGCATCCATCGAACCAGGCGAGAGGGACACGCCCGTGACCGTGATGCTGGAGAAGCCGCTCGCCGATCGGCCGGTGAGCGAGGAGGACCTGGAGGCGCTCGCCCTGCGGCACGGCCTGACGGTCAGTGGCGCCCGCCCCTCCCTGCCGGAGTACACCCGCCAGCTGTGGGCGCGCCGGCACTTCATCACGGCGTTCTCCACCGCCCGGCTCACCGCCCAGTACAGCCAGGCCAAGCTCGGCCAGGTCTGGCAGGTGATGACGCCGCTGCTCAACGCGGCCGTCTACTACTTCATCTTCGGCGTCCTGATGAACACCAAGCACGGTGTGCCGGACTTCCTGCCCTTCCTGGTCACCGGCGTCTTCATCTGGACCTTCACGTCCAACTCGATCATGGCCGGCACCCGTGCCATCAGCGGCAACATCGGCCTGGTCCGCGCCCTGCACTTCCCGCGCGCCGCACTGCCCGTCGCGCTCGCCCTCCAGCAGCTCCAGCAGCTGGTCTTCTCCATGGGCGCCCTGGTGGTCATCCTGGTCTGCTTCGGCGTCTACCCGGGCCTGACCTGGCTGCTCGCGATCCCCGCGCTGCTGCTCCAGGCCCTGTTCAACACCGGCGTCTCGATGGCCATGGCCCGGCTCGCCGCCCGCACCCCCGACATCGCCCAGCTGATGCCCTTCCTGCTGCGCACCTGGATGTACGTGTCCGGCGTGATGTGGAGCATCCAGCACGTGCTGGCCGGCGACCACCTGCCGCACTGGCTGATGCTCGTCCTGGAGTGCAACCCCGCCGCCGTCTACATCGGCCTGATGCGCTTCGCCCTGATCGACAGCTTCACCGCCCACCAGCTGCCGCCGCACGTCTGGGCGGCGGCGGCCGGCTGGGCCGTGGCGGCCTTCGTCGGCGGGTTCATCTACTTCTGGAAGGCAGAGGAGACCTACGGCCGTGGCTGAGATCCCCGTGCAGCGCCGGGACGAACCCGTCCCGACCGTGGTCGCCAAGGGCGTCCACATCAAGTACACCGTCCAGGGCGCGACGGCGGCCAAGGGCGGCGCGGTCGCCGCGCTGCGCCGGGTCGTGCGCCGCGACAAGGACACCGGCGGCCGCACCGTGCACGCCGTCAAGGGCGTCAACTTCGCCGCCTACAAGGGCGAGGCGATCGGCCTGGTCGGCTCCAACGGCTCCGGCAAGTCCACCCTGCTCAAGGCCATCGCGGGCGTGCTGCCGGTCAACGAGGGCCGCATCTACACCCACGGCCAGCCCTCGCTGCTCGGCGTCAACGCGGCCCTGATGAACGACCTCACCGGCGAGCGCAACGTCATCCTGGGCGGCCTCGCGATGGGCATGTCCCGCGAGGAGATCGAGGGGCGCTACCAGCAGATCGTGGACTTCTCCGGGATCAACGAGCGCGACGACTTCATCTCCATGCCGATGCGCACCTACTCCTCCGGCATGGGCGCCCGGCTCCGCTTCTCCATCGCCGCCTCCCGCAGCCACGACGTGCTGCTGATCGACGAGGCGCTGTCCACCGGCGACGCCCGCTTCCAGCGCCGCAGCAAGGAGCGGATCGAGGAGCTGCGCGCCGAGGCGGGCACCGTCTTCCTGGTCAGCCACAGCAACTCCACCATCACCGAGACCTGCGACCGGGCGCTCTGGCTGGAGTCGGGCACGCTGCGCATGGACGGCCCATCGGCGGAGGTGGTGGCGGCCTACGAGGAGTACATGCAGCGCAAGTAGCCCGCAAAACGGCACAAACAGGGCTAAAGTGCGGCCCGATGACGACACACCGGACCGCACTCCCCGCCTGCTGGCTCCTCACCCGGGCCGGCATGCTCTGGCTGCTGCTGCGCGACGACCTCGGCGTCGGCGGCGTCGGCCGCGAGGTGTACGTCCTCTACGCGGGCTGGTACGAGCAGCTCGCCCGCGGCGCCTTCCCGGCCGCCGACGTCACCTGGCAGTACCCGCCCGGCGCCGGAGCCGTACTCCTCTCCCCCGGCCTGCTGCCCTTCCTCGGCTACTTCCAGGCCTTCGTCGCCCTCACCCTGCTCACCGACGCCGCCGTCACCCACGCCCTGGCCCGGGCCGGCGGCACCGGCGCCTGGGCGTGGACCGGCGGACTGCCCCTGCTGCTGCACGTCCCGCTCGCCCGGTACGACGTGCAGACCACCGCCCTCGCCGTCTTCGCCCTGCTCGCGGTGGCGGGCGGCCGGGCCCGCCTGGGCGGCGCCCTCGCCGGGCTCGGCGCCCTGGTCAAGGTCTGGCCCGCGCTGGCCCTGGTCGGCACCCCGCCGGGCCGGGTCACCCGCAGGGCCTGGACCTCCGCGGCCCTCGCGGCGGCGGCGCTGCTCGCCGTCCTCGCCGCCGGGTTCTCGCACTCCCTGGGCTTCCTGCGCCACCAGGGCCACCGGGGCGTGCAGATCGAGTCGCTCGGCGGCACCGCGCTGCTGCTGGCCCGCCGCCTCGGCTGGCCGGGCGCGGTCGAGTACCGCTACGGCTCCTTCGAGCTGACCGGGCCGTACGTCTCCTCGGTGGCCCGGCTCGCGCTGCTGCTCACCGTCGCCGCGTTCGGCTGGCTGCTGCTGTGGCGGCTGCGGGCCCGGCGCTGGAGCCCGGCGACCCCGCTGGACGCCGCGCTCACCGCCGTCCTGCTGTTCACCGTCACCAGCCGGGTGATCAGCCCGCAGTACCTGGTGTGGCTGGTCGGACTGGCCGCCGTCTGCCTCACCTCCCGGCACACCACCCAGCGCCCGGTCGCGGCCCTGGTCCTCGCCTCGACCGCGCTGAGCTCACTGACGTACCCCCTGCTGTACGAGGAGGTGCTCGGCGGCACCGGCACGGGCTGCGCGCTCCTGGTGGCGCGCAACGGGCTGCTGCTGTCCGCCGCGCTGCTCTCGGCGCGACGGCTGTGGGCGCACAGCGCCCGAAGGGGCGCCCACCCCGCGGTGGACGCCCCTTCGGACGGTGCCGACGGCCTCAGCCGTGCGTACGCATCAGCTGGCGCATCGTCCGCATCGCGACCGACAGGTTCGCCAGGTCGAACGTGTCCGAGCCCTGGATCTCCTCCAGCGTCACGCGCGCCCGGCCCAGGATCGCCGCGTTCCTCTCCTCCCACGCCTTGAAGCGCTGCTCCGGCGTCGAGGAGCCGTCGCCCGCGGAGAGCACGTCGGAGGTGAGCGCCGCGTGCGCGGCGTACAGGTCCTCGCGGATGGAGGCGCGGGCCATCGACTGCCAGCGGTCGTTGCGCGGCAGCTCGATGATCCGGTCCATCAGCTGGGTGATCCGCAGCCGGTCCGCCAGGTCGTAGTAGACCTCGGCGACCGCCAGCGGGTCCTTGCCCGTACGGTCCGCGATGGCGACCACGTCGAGCGCCGGGAAGGCCGAGGAGAACCCGGCCACCCGCAGCGCGAGCTCCTCCGGCACGCCCGCGCCGGTCAGCTCGTCCAGGATGCCCTGGTACCACTCCAGGTCGGCGCCCCGCAGCAGCCGGGGCAGCTCGCCCCAGACCTGCTCCACGCGCGCGGCGAAGAAGTCGATCGTCTCCGCGAGCTGCAGCGGCTGCGGCCGGTTGCCCAGCAGCCAGCGGGTGCCGCGCTCGACCAGGCGGCGCGAGTGCAGCCGGACCTGCGTCTGCACCTCCGCCGCGACCTGGTTGTCCAGCGCCTCCACGGCGTCCCACACGGCGCTCAGGCCGAAGATCTCGCGGGCCGCGGTCTGCGCCCGCACGATCTCCTCGACCGAGGCGCCGGTCTCCTCGCGCAGCCGGTGCAGGAAGGTCGAACCGCCCGTGTTCACCGTGTCGTTGACCAGCACCGTGGTGATGATCTCGCGGCGCAGCGCGTGCCCGTCGACCGCCTCGGGGAAGCGCTCGCGCAGCAGCGTCGGGAAGTAGCGGTGCAGCAGCCCGCGCAGGTACGGGTCGTCGGGCAGGTCCGTGCCGATCAGCTCGTCCGCCACCGTGATCTTGGTGTAGGCGAGCAGCACCGCGAGCTCCGGCTGGCTCAGGCCCTTGCCGTTGTTGAGCAGTTCGCGGATCTGCCGGTCGTTGGGCAGGAACTCCAGGGCGCGGTCCAGGTGCCCGTCGCGGCCGAGGCGGCGCATGAAGCGCTGCGCGGCGTGCAGCAGGGACGGGGACTGGGCCGAGGCGTTGGCCAGCGCGGTGTTCTGCGCGTAGTTGTTGCGCAGCACCAGGTGGCCGACCTCGTCGGTCATCTCCGCGAGGATCTTGTTGCGCTGCTTGACGGTCATGTCGCCCTCGGCGACCAGGCCGTTGAGCAGGATCTTGATGTTGACCTCGTGGTCGGAGGTGTCCACGCCCGCGCTGTTGTCGATGGCGTCGGTGTTGACCCGGCCGCCCTCGCCGCCCGCCCCGACGGTCGCGAACTCGATGCGGCCCAGCTGGGTCAGGCCCAGGTTGCCGCCCTCGCCGACCACCTTGACGCGCAGCTGCTCGCCGTCGACGCGGATGGCGTCGTTGGCCTTGTCGCCCACGTCGGCGTGCGACTCGCCGGACGCCTTGACGTACGTACCGATGCCGCCGTTCCACAGCAGGTCCACCGGCGACTTCAGGATCGCCTTCATCAGCTCGGCCGGGGTCGTCTTGGTGACGCCCGCCTCGATGCCCAGGGCCTCGCGCATCTGGGCGTTGACCGGGATGGACTTGGCGCTGCGCGGGTGGATGCCGCCACCCGCCGACAGCAGGCTCGTGTCGTAGTCCGCCCAGGAGCTGCGCGGCAGCTCGAACAGCCGGCGCCGCTCCGCGTAGGAGGTGGCCGCGTCCGGGTTCGGGTCGATGAAGATGTGCCGGTGGTCGAAGGCGGCCACCAGCCGGATGTGCTCGCTGAGCAGCATGCCGTTGCCGAACACGTCACCGGACATGTCACCGACGCCGACGACCGTGAAGTCCTCGCCCTGGGTGTCGTGGCCCAGCTCCCTGAAGTGCCGCTTGACCGACTCCCAGGCGCCGCGCGCGGTGATGCCCATGCCCTTGTGGTCGTAGCCCGCGGAGCCGCCGGAGGCGAACGCGTCGCCCAGCCAGAAGCCGTACTGCTCGGCCACGCCGTTGGCGATGTCGGAGAACGTCGCCGTGCCCTTGTCGGCCGCGACCACCAGGTAGGTGTCGTCCTCGTCGTGGCGCACCACGCCGGAGGGCGGCACGACCTCGCCGGCCACCAGGTTGTCGGTGATGTCGAGCAGCGCCGAGATGAAGATCTTGTAGCAGGCGATGCCCTCGGCCAGCCACGCGTCGCGGTCCACCGACGGGTCGGGCAGCTGCTTGGCGACGAAGCCGCCCTTGGCGCCCACCGGCACGATGACGGTGTTCTTCACCATCTGCGCCTTCACCAGGCCCAGGATCTCCGTACGGAAGTCCTCGCGCCGGTCCGACCAGCGCAGGCCGCCGCGCGCGACCTTGCCGAAGCGCAGGTGCACGCCCTCGACGCGCGGCGCGTACACCCAGATCTCGAACGCCGGGCGGGGCGCCGGCAGGTCGGGGATGGCCTGCGGGTCGAACTTCATCGACACGTACGCGTGCGGCTGGCCGCTCTGCGCGCGCTGGAAGAAGTTGGTGCGCAGCGTCGCCTTGATGACCGTGAGGAACGACCGCAGGATGCGGTCCTCGTCCAGCGAGGCCACCTGGTCCAGCGCGCCGTCCAGCTCCTCCAGGAGCCCGTCCGTCAGCTCCGTGCCCGCGCGCTGGCGCTCGGGCGCCATCCGCGCCTCGAACAGGCTCACCAGCAGGCGCGTGGTGTGCACGTTCGTGCGGAGGGTCTCCTCCATGTAGTCCTGGCTGAACGTGGAGCCCGCCTGGCGCAGGTACTTGGCGTAGGCGCGCAGCACCATCGCCTGGCGCCAGCTCAGGCCCGCGCGCAGCACCAGCGAGTTGAAGCCGTCGTTCTCGGCCGCGCCGGTCCAGGTCGCGGCGAACGCGTCCTGGAAGCGCTCGCGCGCGTCGTCGCCCAGGTAGTCGCCGTTGCCCGTGTTCTTGGGCAGCCGCAGACCGAAGTCGTAGATCCACGCGTGCGTGCGGTCCGCGCAGCGCAGTTCGTAGGGCCGCTCGTCGGTGACCTCGACGCCCAGCTGCTGGAGCACCGGCAGCACGGCCGACAGGGAGACCTGCTCGCCGATCCGGTAGATCTTGAAGCGGCGCTCGCCGGGGCCCGCGCCGACCGGCTCGTACAGCGACAGCGCGAAGTCGCGGCGGCCGTTGGTGAGCTGCTCCAGGTGGACCAGGTCGGCGACCGCGGCGCGCGGCGAGTGGTCGGCCTTGTAGCCCTCGGGGAAGGCGTGCCCGTAGCGGCGCAGCAGCTCCGCGGCGCGCTCCTCGCCGCACTCGGCGGTCAGCGCCTCGGAGAAGCCGTCGGCCCAGGAGCGGGCCGCGTCGACCAGCCGGGCCTCGATGCGGTCCGCGTCGGCGTCGGTCAGCTCGGCCAGCTCGGTGCCCGGGGGCACCCGGACGACGAAGTGGATCCGGGACAGGATCGACTCGGTGTTCCAGGCCGTGAAGTCGACGCTGGTGCCGCCGAGCTCCTCCTTGAGGATCTCGATGATCCGCAGCCGCACCCCGGTGGTGTAGCGGTCGCGCGGCAGGTAGACCAGCGCGGAGTAGTAGCGCCCGTACTCGTCCTGGCGCAGGTAGAGCCGCAGCCGGCGGCGCTCCTGGAGGTAGAGCACGCTGGTGACGATGGAGCGCAGCTGGTCGACGGGCGTCTGGAACAGCTCGTCGCGCGGGTAGGTCTCCAGGATCTGCAGCAGGTCGCGCCCGTCGTGGCTGTTGGGCGAGAAGCCCGCGCCCTCCAGGACCTCGGCGACCTTGCGCCGGATGACCGGCACGCGGCGCACGGACTCGGTGTACGCGGCGGAGGAGAACAGGCCCAGGAAGCGGCGCTCCCCGACCACGTTGCCCTCGGCGTCGAACTTCTTGACGCCCACGTAGTCCAGGTAGGACGGGCGGTGCACGGTGGCGCGGCTGTTGGCCTTGGTCAGCACGAGCAGCTTGTGCTCGCGGGCCTTGGCCCGGGCGTCGGCGGGCAGCCTGCTGAAGGAGGGCGACACCGGGTGCGCGTCGTGGCTCTCGGAGTGCTGCGGGTCGGAGCGCAGGATGCCCAGGCCGGTGCCGGCCACGGCGGTCAGCGAGTCGTCGCCGGTCAGCTCGTACTCGCGGAAGCCGAGGAAGGTGAAGTGGTCGGCGGCCAGCCAGCGCAGCAGCTCGCGGGCCTCCTCGACCTCCGTCTCGCGCAGGTCGTCCGCGGTGGGCTCGCCCGGCAGGTCCTCGGCGATGCGCAGCGCGGCGTCGCGCATCTTCTCCCAGTCCTCGACGGCCTCGCGCACGTCGGAGAGCACCCGCAGCAGGTCGGCGGTGATCTGCTTGAGGTCGGCGCGGTCGGTCTCGCGGTCGGTCTCGACGTGGATCCAGGACTCGACGAGGGTGTCGTGCGCGTCGGCGAGCGCGGGCGTGCCCTCGGGCAGCACCTCGATCAGCTTGCCGGTGACGTCGCGGCGGACGACCACCTGCGGGTGGATGACGACGTGGATGCCGCGGGCCTGGCGCGACAGCTCGTTCGTCACGGAGTCCACGAGGAAGGGCATGTCGTCGGTGACGACCTCGACCACGGAGTGGCTGCACGTCCAGCCGTTCTCCTCGACGGTCGGGGTGTGCACCCGGACGTTCGCGGTGCCCTGCGGCCGGTTCTCGGCCAGCCGGTAGTGGGAGAGCGCCGCGCCGAAGACGTCGACCGGGTCGCGGTCGCCGAGGTCCTCGGGGGCGGTGTGCAGGTAGTAGCGCTGGAGGTAGGCGAACAGGGTGTCCTGGTCCGGACGCTCCCCCTGCTCGGCACCCGCCGGAAGTTGCCCCCCGACGGGGCTGTTCTCAGCTACCCGGGCCGCCCGCGCGAGCAGCTCGGCCTTTGCTTCGTCCAGCTTGGTCTGCATGTCCTCTGACTCCTGTCGCGCGCCGTTGCGTGACGTTGGGGAAAGAAGCGGCACGTCGGCACGGAGCGGGGTGTCCGCTCGGAGTCGACGTTATGCCGCGATGGGAGGTGTCCGAGACGTTATTGGCCAATCTTGGCGGCCTGCCCGGATGGCGAAGATCAACGGACGCCCGGGCGCGGCTGCGCTCCGGACGCTGGCCGGGGGCTCCGCTGCCCCCTCGGCATATCGCGCTGATCACGAGAAAAGCCTATCGCTCCGGACCCCCGCCCCGTCACGAGCCATGTGTGTACAAAACCCGGCCCCCAACTTTGACAGTCTGGACAGGGACGCGAAGCCGCCACGCGCCCCCTTGGCAAGCCGCGCCCGGCGCGGCACGTTGACCGCGACGGCGAACCGGAACCACCCGAGGCGGAAGGCGGGAGTCGGCGGTATGGCAGCCAAGATCCTGATCGTGACGGGCGACGCGGCCGAATCACTGGAGGTGCTCTACCCCTACCAGCGACTGCGCGAAGAAGGGTACGACGTCCACATCGCCGCGCCCTCCCGCAAGAAGCTGCGCTTCGTCGTGCACGACTTCGAACCCGGCTTCGACACGTACACCGAGAAGCCCGGCTACACCTGGCCGGCCGACCTGGCCTTCTCCGAGGTCGACCCGGGCCAGTACGCCGCCCTGGTGATCCCGGGCGGCCGGGCCCCGGAGTACCTGCGCAACGACCCCGAGCTGCGCAAGATCCTCAAGTCCTTCTTCGACTCCGACAAGCCCGTGGCCCAGATCTGCCACGGCCCGCTCCTGACGGCGTCGGTGGACGCCCTGAGGGGCCGCCGGGTGACGGCGTACCCGGCCCTGGAACCGGACATGCAGTCGGCGGGCGCGACCTTCCAGGACGCGGAAACGGTGGTGGACGGCACCCTGGTCTCCGCCCGCGCCTGGCCGGACCACTCCCGCTGGATGCGCGAATTCCTGACGATCCTCCGCTCGAAGGCCCCGGTGACCTGACCCCTGAACAACCCCGGGCCCCGGGGAACCCGGGGCACAGCAGCCTGAGCCCCCCGCCCACCCCCCTTCCGAAGACCCCGGAGCACAGCCCCACCGGGGGCGCAGGGGACGGAGCCCCGCCAGGGGGTGCAGGGGGCGGAGCCCCCTAAGCCCCCGCCCGCCCTCACCTTCCGGAGGCCCTGAAGCGCAGCCCCACCGGGGGTGCAGGGGGCGGAGCCCCCGCGGGGGGCCCGGGGGCGCAGCCCCCGGAGACATCCCGCCCCCGACCGCCGGAGGCTTTCGGGAAGGGGCGGGTCGGGGACCCAAGGGCCCGCCCCCCG
>NZ_JBEOYE010000139.1:0-18427 GCF_040296945.1 Streptomyces sp. NPDC001941
GGGGGGGGGGGGCGGCGGGTCCCGGGGGGGGGCCCCGCCCCGCCGCGTTCGTCGTCCTCCCGGCCGCCCCGCGGCCGGCTCACTCGCCCGCGTGTGCCGACTCCTCCCGCACCCGCAGCACGATCTTGCCCCGGGTCCGCCCGGACTCCCCCAGCTCGTGCGCCTTCGCGGCCTCGGCGAGCGGCAGTACGGTGTCGACCTCGGCCCGCAGCGCACCCGCCGCGACCAGCTCCGCCAGGCCCCGCAGGCCCGCGTAGTCCGGCTCGACCAGGGTGAACCCGGTCCGTACCGACCGCGCCCCGGCCCGCTCCGGGTCCGGCACGTCGGCCGGCGAGGGGATCGTCACCAGGGTCCCACCCTCGCGCAGCACCCGGAGCGACCGGGGTCCGTAGTCGCCGCCGATGGTGTCGAGGACGACGTCCACGTCCCGTACCGCGTCGGCGAAGTCGGTGGTCGTGTAGTCGATCAGCTCGTCGGCGCCCAGGGCGCGCAGGAAGTCGTGCTTGGCGGCCCGGGCGGTGCCGATGACGTACGCGCCACGGGCCTTGGCGATCTGCACGGCGAGGTGGCCGACCCCGCCGGCCGCCGCGTGCACCAGGACGCGCTGCCCGGCGCGCAGCCCGGCGGTCTCGGTGAGCGCCTGCCAGGCGGTGAGCCCGGCCAGCGGGAGCGCGGCGGCGTGGACGTGGTCCAGGGCGGCGGGCTTGCGCACGAAGTGCCGGGCGGGCCCGGTCGTGTACTCCGCGTAACCGTTCGCCTGGGCCGGGAACCGCGGCATCCCGAACACCTCGTCGCCGGGCGCGAAGAGCGTGACGCCGGCGCCGACCTCCTCGACGACGCCGGACACGTCGTAGCCGAGCACGGGGACGCCGTCCCACTGGCCGAAGCCGCCGGTGGCGCGGGACTTCCAGTCGATCGGGTTGACCCCGGCCGCGTACACCCTGACCAGGATCTCCGTGGGGCCGGGGGCGGGGCGCGGGACGCGGGCCCCGGTGAGCACCTCGGGGCCGCCCCAGACCGGAGCGGTGACGGCGTGCATGGTGGCGGGGGCGGGGGTGTCGGACACGGGGGTTCCTCCGGAGGGGGTCGGCGCTGGGTGGCGATCGATCGGCGTGATCGGCGCCTATCTCACTCTGCGTGAGGGACGGGCGGCCCGGCAGTGGCCGGATGGCCAGGATGTGACAGAATCCGGCCATGACCTCGTCCGCCCCGCACCGCGTCGCCGTCCTCGCGCTGGACGGCGTGATCCCGTTCGAGCTGGGGATCCCCCCGAGGATCTTCGGCAGCGCCCACGCGCCCGACGGCTCGCCGCTGTACGAGACCGTGGTCTGCACCCCCGACGGCGGCCCCGTGCGCACCGCCGACGGCTACGTGATCACCGTGGAGCACGGCCCCGAGGCCTTGGAGCGGGCGGACACCGTCGTCGTACCGCCCACGCACGCCCTGCGCAGCCAGGCCGAACAGGGTTCCCTCGCACCGGAGTTGAAGGGCGCGGTGGCCCGCATCCGGCCCTCGGCCCGGATCGTGTCGATCTGCACCGGCGCCTACGCGCTGGCCGCCTCCGGGCTGCTCGACGGCCGCCGGGCCACCACCCACTGGAGCGAGGCCGCGCACTTCCGGCGGCTGTTCCCCGGGGTCCTGGTCGACGAGGACGTGCTCTTCGTGGACGACGGCGAGGTGCTGACCTCGGCGGGGGCGGCGTCCGGCGTGGACCTGTGCCTGCACCTGGTGCGGCGCGACCACGGCAGCGCGACCGCCAACCGGGTCGCCCGGCTGTGCGTGGTGCCGCCCTGGCGGGACGGCGGGCAGGCCCAGTTCATCGAGCGGCCGGTGCCGGGACCTGCGGTCGCGGCCACGGCGGCGACCCGGGCCTGGGCCCTGGAGCACCTGGAGCGCCCACTGACGCTCGCCGAGCTGGCCGGGCACGCGCGGATGAGCGTACGGACCTTCACGCGCCGCTTCCGCGACGAGACCGGGATGACGCCCGGGCAGTGGCTGACCGCCCAACGCGTCGAGCTGGCCAAGCAGTTGCTGGAGACGAGCGACCTGTCCGTCGACCACGTGGCCGACCGGGCGGGCTTCGGCAGCGGGAACTCGCTGCGCCAGCACATGCGTACGGCGATCGGGGTGTCCCCGGCCGCCTACCGCAGGACCTTCCACGCGGCCTGAACCACGCGGCCATCGGACAAGCGAACACCACACGAGGAGCGGCGAGTTGAGCACGGCAGGCGACACCGGCGGCCCGGTCGAGGAGGGCCTCTACCTGGTCCGCAACGTGGCCAGCGGGCTGGTCCTGGAGGTGTACGACGGCGCCCGGAGCAGCGGCGCCAACGTGCAGCAGGGCAAGGAGGACGGCTCGACCTCCCAGCACTGGGAGCTCGCCCACGCGGGCTCCGGGCTGTACCACCTGGTCAACGCGCACAGCGGCAAGCGCCTGGACGTGGCGAACGCGTCCACCGAGAACGGCGCCAACGTCCAGCAGTGGAAGGCCAACAACTACGGCGCCCAGGAGTGGCTGGTGGAGCGCCACCTCGACGCGCCCGGCACGGTCACCCTGGTCAGCCACATCAGCGGGCTGCTCCTGGAGGTCGCGGACGGCTCGCTGGAGCAGGGCGGGAACGTGCGGCAGTGGGAGGACCTGGACTCCCCCTCCCAGTGGTGGCAGCTGGAGCCGGTGCGTGTTTGAGTGGTCACCATGAGTCACATGTCACGCGTGAGCCGTGCGCTCCTGCTGCCCGCCCTGCTCGCGCTCCCGCTCCTCGCGACCGCCGCTCCGGCCGCCGTCGCGGCGTCCCCCGCCACCACCGCCTCCGCGCCCGGCCCGTGCCGGGGCGTGCCCGTCCCCGCCGGGTACCGCTGCGTGCCCGAGCCGAAGCAGTGCTTCACCACGCCGTGCCCGCAGTACCGCCTGGAGCCCGTGGGGCCCCGGTGCGACCACCGGCACGACCGCGACGAGGACGGACACGGACGCGAGCCCGGGCGCACGACGCTGCTCTGAGCTGCCTTGATCTGATGTGAGCTGCTCTGAGTTGATTCGAGCTGCTCCGACCTTCCGCGCGGCGGCGCCCCCGGCGTCCGGACCTCCGCCGGGCGCGGCGCCCCTCAGACCTCCCCGGCGCCCGCGCCGGCACCGGTGCGGTACTCCTGCGGGCTCACCCCCCGGACCCGCTTGAACGCGGCACTCAGCGCGAACGAGCCGCTGTATCCGACCTGCCGGGCGATCGCGTCCACGGTCAGCTCGGTCTCGCGCAGCCGGTCGGCGGCCATGGCCAGGCGCCAGCCGGTGAGGTACGCCATCGGGGGCTCCCCGACCAGTTCGGTGAAGCGGCGCGCGAGCCCGGCCCTGGACACCCCGGTCTTGGCGGCCAGCGACGCGACGGTCCAGGCGTGGGCCGGGTCGCTCTGCAGCAGCCGCAGCGCCTGCCCGACGACGGGGTCGCCCATCGCCCGGTACCAGGCGGGCGCCTGGGCGTCGGGCCGGGAGAACCAGGCGCGCAGCACCGCGATCAGCAGCAGGTCCAGGACCCGGTCGAGGACGACGCTCTGGCCCGGCTGGTCCCGGCCGATCTCGTCGTCGAGGACGGCCATCAGCGGGCTGCCGAAGTCGGCGGACGGCAGGTGCAGCACGACCGGGAGGGCGTCCAGGAGGCGCCGGGTGACCTCGCCGTCCATCTGGTAGGTGCCGACCAGCATGGTCGTCGAGCCGTCCAGCGCGTTGCCCCAGGTGCGTACGCCCAACTGCATGGACTGGTGCAGGGGTTCGCCCTGGAGCGTGTGGCAGGTGCCGCCGGGGCCGATCAGGGCGTGCGGCGCGGTGGTACGGGCGTCGGCCACCGTGTA
This sequence comes from Streptomyces sp. NPDC001941, assembly GCF_040296945.1. Taxonomy (NCBI): domain Bacteria; kingdom Bacillati; phylum Actinomycetota; class Actinomycetes; order Kitasatosporales; family Streptomycetaceae; genus Streptomyces; species Streptomyces sp. NPDC001941. The sequence continues at coordinate 3,841 of NZ_JBEOYE010000139.1, forward strand.
GGCCTCGGGGCCGCGCACCACGGCGACGTCGCCGGGCCGCAGCAGCGCGGGCTCGCCGGCGCCGGCCGTGAGCAGGGCCTCGCCCCGGGTGACGGCCATCAGGCAGAGCGGGGCGCGGTCGTCAATGCGCACGGCCCACGGCGGCTCCATGACCATCTTCAGCAGGAAGGCCCCCCGGGCCCGCGGTCCGTCGAGCAGTCCGGCGAGTGCGTCCATGCCGTCGAGCGTAGACGCTCACGTATGCCCCGGGCCCCGGGCCGCGGAGAGCGACCGGAAAACACCCCTGGTGGGACGGGGTTGGGCGGGTCGCGGGGCGGCCGGAGGGCCGGATCGCGCCATTCGCGGGAGTCTGCCGGGCGGAGGCAACCCGACGGCCGTTCCCGGCGTACGGGGGCGGTGGCGGAGCGGCCCCGGCGGACCCGGGCGTACGCGGTCAGCGCTGCGTCAGCGGTACGTCAGCGCCAGCGCGCGGGCGGACTCGCTGCCGCCGGGCGCGACGGGAGGCCGCGCCTGAGCACCGCGCGGCTGCCCTTCCGCCCGGGCCCCGTCTCCTCACCCTCCTACTGGTCGCCCGCCCCGTGCCCGGCGGCGATGCCCTCCACGCGCTCGGCGAGCGCGAAGTCGCGTGCGGTGAGGGCTCCCCCGGCGGCGTGGGTGTGCACGGTGAGCGCGACCGAGTCATAGCCCAGGGTCAGGTCGGAGTGGTGGTCCAGCTCCTCCTGGATCTGGGCGATGTGGACGACGAAGGCGGTCGCGGCGAAGTGGGAGCCGAGACGGTAGGTGCGGGCGATCCGGTCGCCCTGGAGGGACCAGCCGGGAAGTTCGCGCAGCCGTTCCTCGATGTCCTTCTGCGACAGCGGTTCGACGGTCATGGTGGCGGCTCCTCTCGCCGGGGGCGGCGGTGCGGTGTCACATGTGGACGTCACACGTGGGATTTCACGTTGCACGGTGACGTTACGGTCCCCCCGTACCGGCGCGCGACACCTGCCCGCCCGGCTGGGTTACCTTCGGGACATGACGACGACCACCCACGCGGGCACGGCCTCCGCGACCGGCCGGGGCGTGGGCCCGCTGCTGCGCGGCTGGCGCGAGCGCCGCCGGCTGAGCCAGCTGGAACTGGCGCTGCGCGCCGACTCGTCGGCCCGGCACATCTCCTTCGTCGAGACGGGCCGTTCGCGGCCGAGCGAGGAGATGGTACTGCGCCTGGCGGAGCACCTGGAGGTGCCGGTGCGCGAGCGGAACGCGCTGCTCCTGGCGGCGGGTTACGCGCCGCGGTTCACCGAGACCCCGCTGTCCGACCCGTCGCTGGACACCCTGCGGACGGGCATCGAGGCCCTGCTGACGGGTTACGAGCCGTACCCGGCGCTGGTGGTGGACGCGACGTATGAGGTGATCGCGGCGAACCGGGGCATCACGATGCTCCTGGACGGCCTGCCCGAGCACCTGCTGACCCCGCCGCTGAACGCGATGCGCATCACGCTGCACCCCGAGGGCCTGGCCCGGCGGATCCTCAACCCGGCCGAGTGGCGCGGGCACTTGCTGGCCCAGATGGAGCGCCAGATCGCGCTGGCCCGCTCACCGGCGCTGAAGGAGCTGTACGAGGAGGTGGCGGCGTACCCGGTGCGGGAGGACGCGGGCGGGGAGGACCCCGCCCCGTACCCGTACTTCGCCCTCCCCCTGCGGATCGAGCACGAGGGGCACGTGTTGTCCTTCGTCTCCTCGATCTCGACGTTCAACACGCCGATGGACGTGACCGTCGCCGAGCTGGCCATCGAGACGCTGCTCCCGGCCGACCCGGCGACGGTGAAGTACCTGCGGTCACTGTGACGCGCGCCCGGCGCGCAGGCAGGCGCGCTGGGCGACCGCGAACCCGGCGACGACCAGGCCCTGGGCGGGGATCCACACGGCCCCGGCGAGGGTGACGTCGAACCACAGGACGGTGGCGAGCACGCTCAGCAGGGCCCAGGCCGCGTTGGCCTCGACGACCAGGGAGACCCAGAAGGGGGAGGGCCGCCGCTGCCGGGCGAGCGCGCCGACCCCGGCGGCGTACGCGACGAGGAACAGGCCGAGCCCGAGCAGCAGCCCCTCCCCCACCCCGAGCAGCCGCCCGACGGGCCCGGCGGCCAGCGCGTAGACCAGCCCGTTGGCGGCGGTGACCACGGCGTCGAGGGCGAGGAACCGGCGCAGCATGACCTGCGGCTCGGCGGTGCGGACGAGTCCGGTGAGCAGGGCCTGGGACATGGTGATCACCCTCCGAGGGTTCGGGGAACGGGGCGGACGACGCGTGCGGCCGTCCGCGGGAACCGGCCCGGACCCCAGTCGGAGTGCGCCGCCTGGGATCCGGTACTCAGAGGGTGCCGGTGAGCGGGGGGACGGGTCGATTACCGCCCAGGTAATGCGCCCCGCCCCCGCGCTCGACGACGGGTCGTCAGCGACGGTCGCCGGTGACGGCCGTCAGTGGCGGTTCCCCGGGTCGCGGTGGTCCGGGCGGCGGTCCTCCGCCTTGGCCGGCTGCTGGGTGGACGGCTTGTCCTGGGTCGGGCTGAGGCGCGACGCCTCCGCCCGCAGCAGCGCGTTCAGCGCCGCGAACGGGTCGATGGGCATGACGGACTTCCCTTGCTGTGGGGGGTGGTGGACTGCTGTCTTCGCCGCTCGGGGCGGTCAGCAGCGCAGCACCACCGTGCGCAGGGAGAGCAGTGATCCGGGCAGGCGGTCCGGGTGCGGGAGGGAGGGGGCGCCGTGACTGTCCCCTCGGGGGGCGCGCCCTCCCGCCGGGCGCTGGGCCGCGCGGGCGCGGGCCGGCGCGAGGGCCGGGGCCGCCGCCTCGGTCTCGGTCCCGTCCTGCTGGGACTCGCCCGCGGGGTCGGGTGCCGAGGTCGCCGCCGGGCGCGGTTCGGCCGCGGAGGGCGCCGCCGACGTGCCCAGGAGGGCGGCCAGGACCAGCAGCACGACCAGCAGCGTCCGGCGTGCGGCAGCACGCGGGACGGTCAGCACGGTGGTGCGGTCCGGGGCCATGAGGGGTATGTGCCCGAGGCATGCGCGCGACGCGCGCGAACACGCCGGGAACCGCTCGTGTGAGGGACCCTGGTTACCTCATACGGAACACGGGCCCCACGGGTGCGTGACGCGTGCTACGCCGCCCGCCGGGGTGCGGGACGCGTACCAAGAGCCCTCCGCCGGGTGCGGGACGCGGACCAAGCCCTCCGCCGGGGTACGGAGGGTCCGCTACGCCGCGCGCTCCTTGCGCGCCTTCATCCACGCGTACACCAGCACGCCGCCGAACAGGAACAGCACGCCCTGGTACACCGCCTCGTACCCGGAGCCCGCCACCAGCCACATCGAGAAGCCGAAGGCGGCCAGCGCCAGGACGGCGTCGCGGACCAGCCGGCGCCGGTCGACGCGGGCGGACTGCCCGGAGGCCAGGAAGTAGATCTGCGCGGCGGTGGACAGCAGGTAGGGGACGGTCGCGGTGAACGTGGTGACCAGGACGAGGATCTCGAAGACGCCCTGGGAGCCGGCCGTGTAGTTGTAGACCGTCAGGAGCGAGGCGAGGACCACGGTGACCAGCACGCCGACGGTGGGCACGCCGCGCCGCTTCTGCGCGAAGACCTGCGGGAACAGGCCGTCCTTGGCGGCGGCGTACGGGGTCTGGGCGCTGAGCAGGGTCCAGCCGTTGAGGGCGCCGACCATCGACACCAGCGCCATGCAGGCGACGGCGGTGCCGCCCCAGGAGCCGCCGAACATCGCGTTGACGGCTTCGGAGAACGGCGCGGTGGAGTCCACGAGCCTGCCGTGGGCGACGGTGCCGAAGACGGCGAGGGTGCCGAGCAGGTAGATGACGGCGGCGCCAAGGGTGCCGAGGATGGTGGCGCGGCCGACGTTGCGGCGCGGGTCGCGCACCTCCCCGGCGCTGACGGCGGCCGACTCCACGCCGAGGTAGCTGAAGAGCAGGATCGCGGCGGAGGCGGAGACCGCGCCGAGCGCTCCCTGGTCGCCCGCCTGGAAGGGGCCCAGGTTGGCGGGGTCGAAGAAGAACAGCCCGCCGACGGCGACGAGCAGCAGGGGGACGAACTTCAGCACGGTGGCGACGAGCTGGACGGCGCCGACGTACCGGGTGCCGGCCAGGTTGGCGAGGGCGGGCAGCCACTGCAGGACGAGGGCCGCGGTGATGGTGGCGGCCTTGGAGTCGTGCACCGGGACCAGCACGTCGAGGTAGCCGACGGCGGCGACGGCGAGCGCCGCGTTGGAGACCCAGGTGGTGATCCAGTACGACCAGGCGGCGAGGAACCCGGCGAAGTCGCCGAACGCCTCGCGCGCGTAGACGTACGGTCCGCCGGTCTGCGGCAGCCGCTCGGCGAGCCGCCCGAAGACCAGGGCCAGGCAGATGGCGCCGAGGGTGAGCACCCCGAAGGCGACCAGGCTGATGGTGCCGAAGGGCGCGACGGAGGCGGGGAGCAGGAAGATGCCCCCGCCGATGATGTTGCCCATGACCAGGGCCGTCGCGACGGGGAGGCCGAAGCGCCGTGCGTGCTTGCCCTGTTCGTCGCGGGACTCACCTGGGGGGCTGCCTGCGGGGGTGACCGTGGTCATGTGGGTGGTGCGCCTTTCGCCGTACAAACCCGACCATGGTCAGGTACGGCAAACGCTGCACCAAATCACCCGTCATTGTCCGGTACGGCACGGCCGGGAACCGGAGATTCTCCTTCCGCCCCGGCCCCCGGCCGGTGATCCTCCGCACCCACCGCCACCACGTCCGCGCGGGCCACCGCCCCGCCGTCCAGCGCGCCTTCGGCGACCGGCACCTGGGGCCCCGCGTCCTCCCGCAGCCAGCCGCGCAGCACCCGGTGCACCTGCTCCGCGCCCGTCAGCCCGTCCGGGGCGGGCCGCAACGCGCGCGGGGCGAGCAGGAACGGCTGCGACTGCTCGCCGCCGAGACCGCCGTGCGAGCCGATCTGCTCCTCGAAGGCGTGCACCGTCCCGGTCGCCGGGTCGTACATCGAGTTCACCATCACGTCGGCGACGTGCGGGAAGCCGTCCGTGCGCCGCACCGCGTCGGCCGCGCCCCGGCCGAACACCTTCAGCGGCCCCTCCTCGTCCGCCAGGTCCGCCACCGGGACCGCCTCGCCGCCCGGTCCGAGCACCACCGAGCCGTGCTCCTCGTCCCGCACCAGCAGGAACCCGATGCCCGGGTGCCCGGCCAGGGTGTCGAGCAGCGCCGGGTGGCGGGCGTCGATCTCCTGGCGGCTCATCCGGTGCGGGACGTCCGGGAAGGAGACCAGGCCCAGGTTGCCGGAGGCGAGCACCACCGGGTCGCTGTCCGACTCCCCCTCCGCGTCGCGCTCCGGGCGGTGCAGCGCGCCGCGCAGCGCCTCGCGGGCCGCGTCGCGGGCCTCGGCGCCGCTGCGGGTGCGCCCGGCGCGCCGCGGGACCGGCAGGCCGCAGCCCGCGCGCACCAGGTCCTTCAGGGTCAGCCCGTACTGCCCGGCGAAGGTCTCGCCCGGGCTCTGGCCGTGGTCGGAGAGCAGCACGATCCGGTAGGGCCGCGGGGCGTGCTCGGCGGCCTTGGCGACCAGCGCGATCGAGCGGTCCAGGCGGCGCAGCACCCGGGCCGCGTCGCGGCTGTGCGGCCCGGAGTGGTGGGCGACCTCGTCGTAGGCGACCAGGTCGGCGTAGACGGCGGTGCGTCCGGCGAGCATGTCGCCGAGGACCGCCGCGACGACCACGTCGCGCTCGACGACCGTGGCGAACGCCCGGATGAACGGGTAGAGCCCGCCGCGCCCCACCCGGGGCCGGTCCCCGCGCGCCCGCGCGCGCGTGGACTCGCCGATCTCCCGGCAGACCTCGGTGACCAGGGAGCCCGCGGTGCGGACCGTGTTGGCGGGGTCGGAGAAGTACGCGAAGTAGCCCGCGCGCGAGCGGTTGCGGGGCCCCCGGCGGGCGGCCATGGAGAGCACCAGGGCCAGCTGGTCGGCGCCGCCGCTGAAGAGGTTGCCGCGGCTCGCCCCGTCCAGGGTGAGCAGCCCGCCGTCGCCGGTGCGCTCGATGGCGCGGCGCTGGAGTTCGGCGGCGCTGGCCGGGCGGTTGCTGACCATGACGCGGCCGGTGTCCTTCTCGTACCAGCGGAACGCGGGCACGTCGTGGTTGGAGCCGTGCAGGATGCCCAGCTGGCTGGCGCCGGTCTGGCTGGACCAGTCGGTGCGCCAGGGGGTGAGGCGGTGGCTGGTGGCGCTCCACCCGGCGACGGTCGGCATCAGGCCGGCCTCGACCGCGTCGATCAGCGCGCGGTGGCCGACGCCGTCGAGCTGGAGGAAGACCGTGCCCGGTCCCTGCGCGCACTCCTCGCCGCCCCTGCGGCGGCGCCGCACGGCGAGCCGGGAGAGGCGGCGCCGGTAGGCGTTGTCGTCCCGTACGGCCAGGCCGGTGGAGGTGGCGGAGGCCACCGCGGACATCACGGCCGCGACGACCACGGCGGTCTGCGGGTCGGCGGCGCCGCGCCCGTCGGGGATGAGCCGCAGCGCGAGCAGCAGCAGCGAGCCGTTGAGGAAGAAGGCGAGCAGTCCGAGGACCAGCGCGGGCACGAGTAGCAGCGCGCGCACCACCAGCGGCCACACCAGCGCGGACAGCAGTCCGAACGCGCCCGCGCCCCACGCGGCGGTGACGGCGGTACGGGTGACGCTGTCGCCGTCGTCGGACTGGAGCTGGAAGTCGGGCAGGATCCCGGCCAGCGCAAGCAGGGTGAGGCTGGACACCGCCCACACCACGACCACCCGCAGCACGGCCGCGCCCGCAGCCCGCCAGCGCTCCGTACGCCCTCGCCCTTCACCCACGACCCGTCGCCTTTCGCCTCACCGGGCCCCCAGCCTGGCACAGCGCGCGGGGTGGCCCGGTACGGGCGCGGGAGCGGCGGCCGGGACGGCGGGACTCAGCGGCCGTGGTACCCGGCGGTCGGCATGGACAGCCGGCGGTGCACGTCGGCCTTGCGGGCCGCGTCGTAGGACGGCTCGTCGAGCCCGGCGGTCTCCAGGCGCACGCCGCGGCGCTCGCACTCGGCGCCGAACGCCTCGAAGGAGGTGAGCGCCCGCGCGAGCACCCGCTCGTTGGGCGCCACGAACACGTCGACGAGGCCCGCCTCGACGTCCGCCCACAGCACCCGGTGGTCGGGGCGCATCCCGTAGCAGAGCAGCTGCCGGATGACGACGTACCCCTTGTCCGCGGCCCAGCGCTCGCACATGGCGTGCTGGCTGCGCGTGTCCACCAGGAAGGGCTCGCCGTCGAGTTCCTCGAGGGGCGTGAGGCAGGTGATCGCCGCCACGCGTACGTCGTCCATGCGCCGACCCTACTCCGAACGGCCCGTGCCGAGACCGGGTGAACGTAGGCTCGTACGCGGACGAGGGAACGCACGAGGGACCACGGGCGCCGCACGGGCGCCCGCCGAGGGAGCGGGAGGCGCGTGGCGGTGGAGGTCACCTGGTGGGGTCATGCCACCTGCACGGTGGAGGACTCGGGGGTGCGGGTGCTGACCGACCCGCTGTTCGCGCGGCGCCTGGCGCACCTGCGCAGGCGGCGCGGCGCGGTGCCGCCGCCCGAGGCGGCGGTCGCGGACGTGGTCCTCGTCTCGCACCTGCACTCCGACCACCTGCACCTGCCGTCGCTGGCCCGGCTCGCGCCGGGGACCCGTCTGGTGGTGCCGCGGGGGGCGGTCCGCGCGGTGCCCCGGCTGCGCGCGCTGCGGGGCCTCCAGCTGACCGAGGTGGCCGTCGGCGACGAGGTGGAGGCCGGCGCGCTGCGGGTGCGGGCGGTGCCCGCGCTGCACGACGGACGGCGGCTGCCGGTGGGCCCGGAGCGCTGCCCGGCGCTGGGGTACGTGATCGAGGGGCGGGCCAGGACGTACTTCGCCGGGGACACGGGCCTGTTCGACGGCATGGCGGACGCGGTGGGCGAGGTGGACGTGGCGCTGCTGCCGGTCGGCGGCTGGGGGCCCTACCTGGGCCACGGCCACCTGGACGCGGGGCGGGCGGCGCAGGCGCTGGCGCGGCTGGGCCCGGCGGCCGCGGTGCCGGTGCACTACGGCACGTACTGGCCGATCGGCCTGGACGGGGTGCGCCCGCACGAGTTCCACGCGCCGGGCGACGAGTTCGTGCGCCAGGCGGCCCGGGTGGCGCCCAAGGTGGTCGTGCACCGGCTGGCCCACGGCGAGCGGGTGCGCCCGGAGGTCGCCCGGTGAGCGGTGCGATCGGTGACCTGGTGGGGCAGCTGCCGACCGAGTCCACCCAGCAGGCGGCGGGCTACCCGTCGCTGTTCCTGCTGGTGGCGCTGGGGGCGCTGGTGCCGGTGATCCCGACGGGCGCGGTGGTCAGTTCGGCGGCCGTGGTGGCGTTCCACCAGACGGCGCCGCTGTCGCTGCTGTTCGTGTTCCTGGTGGCGTCGGGCGCGGCGCTGCTGGGCGACGTGGCCCTGTACTGGCTCGGGCAGCGCGGCGTGCGCTCCAAGAACGGCTCCCGGTGGCTCCAGGCCCTGCGCCGGCGCGCCGCGCCCGACCGGCTGGAGCAGGCGCAGGCCAAGCTCCGCGAGCACAAGGTGTCCGTGCTCGTGCTGTCCCGGCTGATCCCGGCGGGCCGCATCCCGGTGATGCTGGCCTGCCTGCTGGCCGAGATGCCGCTGCGCCGCTTCGTGCGCGGCGACGTCCCGGCGTGCCTGGCCTGGGCGGCGACGTACCAGCTGATCGGGATCCTGGGCGGCTCGCTGTTCGCCCGCCCGTGGGAGGGCGTGGTGACGGCGGTGGCGCTGACGGTGCTGCTCAGCACGGCGCCGATGCTGTGGCGCAAGCTGCGCGGCCACCGCGGGTCGGACGAGAAGCACGCGTAGGCGGGGCACGCGTAGGCCGTGCCGTACGTGCGCGTGCGCGTGCCCCTGTGTGCTCGTCCGTACGGACGCCGCGGCTGTACGGGGCGTGGTCCGCGTCCGTACGGGCCGCGGCCCTCCGTTCCGTAGCGCCCGCCCTCCGCCCGGCCCTTCAGCCGTCCGTCAGCACCGCCGAGCCGCCCACCGGCAGGTCCCACAGCCGTTCGCGGGGCAGGCCCGCGCGCTCCCAGGCGGCCCTGACCCGGTTCAGCGGCTCCAGGACGGGCTCGCAGGACAGGACGAACGTCGCCCAGTGCATCGGGGCCATCCGCCGCGCCCCCAGGTCGAGGAAGGCCTGGACGGCCTCCTCGGGGTCGGTGTGCACGTCCCGCAGCCACCAGCGGGGCTCGTACGCGCCGATCGGCAGCAGCGCCAGGTCCAGGCCCGGGTGGCGGCGGCCGATCTCCCGGAACCAGTGCCCGTAGCCGGTGTCACCCGCGAAGTACACGCCGCGCCCGGCCGCGTCGGTGAGCACCCAGCCGCCCCACAGCGACCGGCAGGTGTCGGTCAGGCCGCGCTTGGACCAGTGGTGGGAGGGCACGAAGTCGAAGCGGACCCCGCCCAGTTCGGCGGCCTCCCACCAGTCGAGCTCGGTGACCCGGGTGAACCGGCGACGGCGGAACCAGCGGCCGAGCCCGGCGGGCACGAACACGGGCGTGTCGCGCGGCAGCCGCTTCAGCGTCGGCGCGTCCAGGTGGTCGTAGTGGTTGTGGCTGACCACGACCGCGTCGACCGGCGGCAGGTCCTCCCAGCGCACCCCGACGGGCGTGAGGCGGGCCGGGGTGCCCAGGATCCGGCGCGACCAGACCGGGTCGGTGAGCACGGTCAGGCCGCCGATGCGGACCACCCAGCTGGCGTGCCCGGCCCAGGTGACGGCGACCGTGTCCGCGGGCGCGTCCGGCAGCGGGCCCGGCGCGAACGGCAGCAGCGGGATGTCCGCCAGGCCCTCGCGGCGCGGCCGCACGGCGCCCTCGCGGGCGAGCCGGGCCATGGCGCGCACGCCGGGCAGCGGGGCGGTCAGGCGGTCGGCGAAGCTCCGGGGCCAGGTGCGGGCCAGGCCCAGCGGGCGCAGCGGGGCGCGCTCCGGGGGGCGGGTGTGCCCGGCGGCGCGCTGCGGCTGCGGCCGTGCCGTCTGTTCCGTCATCTACGGGTTCCTTCCACTTCGGTCGGCGTCGGTGGAGCGCGGCCGGTCGGGGCGGTGGGTCGCGGCGGGCCGGCGTCGGCGGGTGGCCCCGGCCGGTCCGTCCGGTCAGCGCAGGTCGTCGAGGACGGCCCCGAACGCCTCCAGCGCCCGTTCCACGTGCGGCAGGTCAAGGGGGTCGGACGCGGCGAGTGCCTCCAGGCGCTGTTCCGGGGTCGAGCCCAGCAGGGGCGAGGTGGCCAGGCGCGCGCGCAGGGCGCCCTGGTCGTCGTCGAAGCGGTGGCCCCCGGGGACGGAGGCCCCCAGGCGGTACGTGAGGTACTCCTCCAGCTCCGTGGAGTCGGTGACCCCGTGCTCGGCCAGGCCCGCCCGCAGGGGCGCCAGGTCGGCGTAGAGGTGGCGGCCCGCGCCGGGCGGCCGGGCCAGCACCCCGCGGGCGAGCAGGGCGCGGTGCGCGGCGGCGGCCACGCGCGCGTGCAGCGCGGCGGCCTCCCGCGCGCGCGTGGCGACGGCGGGGGGTTCGCCCAGGGCGTGGGCGGCGGCCACGGCCAGCGGGGTGGGCACCCCGGCGCCCAGCGCGGTGAGGACGTCCAGGGTGCGGTCGCGGTGCCCGGCCGCCGCCGCGGTGGGCGGGAAGCGGGCGGCGGCCACGGGCCAGCCCGAGGGGAGGAGCGAGCCGCGCAGGTCGGTCAGGACGGTCACCTCGTCGGGGCACATCTCCGCCGGGCTGACCAGCACCGTCTCGTGCGGCCGGTGCACGGTGTCGCGCCAGGTCTCGTCGCTGATCACGTGCAGCCCCTCGGCGACGGCCGCCTCGCAGGCCTCCCGCACCACCTCGGGCGGGGCGACGGTGGCGGTCGGGTCGTCGGCCACCGAGAGCACGAGGAGGCCGGGCCGCCCGCCCTCGGCGCGCACCCGGCGGACGGTCTCCAGCAGGGCGTACGGGTCGGGGACGCCGCCGCACTCCGCGGGCGTCGGCACGTGGTAGGCCGGACGGCCGAGCAGCCGGGCCTGCGGCGACCACCAGGCGGGGCAGGGGCGGGGCAGCAGGACGTCGCCGCCGTGCGCGGCGACCAGGGCGAGCAGCAGCGGCTGGGCGCCCGCCGCGACGGCCACGTCCTCCGGCCGGGTGCGCAGGCCGCGCCGCCACCAGTAGCCGCAGGCCGCCTCGCAGAGCGCCTCGCCGCCGCCGGGCGGCTCGACTCCGGTGTGCCCGGCGGCAGCGGCCAGTACGGCGGCCAGCTCGGGCAGTACGGGCAGGCCGGGCCCGGGCGCCGGGGGGCGGAAGCGCACGGGGCCGCGGCCCTCCTGAGCCGTCCGCCGCATACCCGTACCTCCGCAGCTCGTCGTCACCGGGGCGCCCGCCGCCCGGGGCGGGGACCCCCTACCCGTCCCTTATGCCAGTTATACGGAGATTTGGGCGGGAGCGCCGGTCGGGCCGGGGCGCGGGGTGACGGGTTCACTCGAGGCCGGGTTCACTCGTGTCCGGGTTCACTCGTGTCCGGGGTGCGAGGGCGGGCGGAGCCCGGTGGCGACGAGGTGCGGACGGAGCAGGGGTCCACTCGGAGCCGGGGTCCGGACGGGGCCGGGTCCGGACAGGGCTCGGTGGGGACGGGACGGGACGGGACGGTGCGGGGTGCGGGCGGGCGGGTGTTGCCGGTGACGGCCGTCAGGCGGCGTCCCGCATGATGTCCTCGCGCAGCCGGGAGCAGCAGCGGCTGATCAGCCGGGAGACGTGCATCTGCGAGATCCCCAGGTCCGCGGCGATGCTGCTCTGCGTCATGTCGCGGAAGAAGCGCATGTAGAGGATGCGGCGCTCGCGCTCGGGCAGGTCGCGCAGCCGGGGCCGGACGGATTCGCGGTCGACGACCACGTCCAGGGCCCGGTCGACCGAGCCGAGCCCGTCCTGGAGGCTGTAGCCGTCGTCGGAGCCGGGCAGTTCGGCGTCCAGGGACAGCGCGGTGAAGCTGTCCAGGGCCTCCATCCCGGCGACCGCCTCCTCCTCGGACATGTGCGCCTGGCGGGCGATCTCGCCCACCGTGGGGTTCCGCCCGCCGGCCGTCTGGGACAGCTCCTGGCAGGCGGTGCGCACCCGGCCGCGCAGGTCCTGCACCCGGCGGGGCACGTGCAGGGTCCACATGTGGTCCCGGAAGTGGCGCTTGATCTCGCCGGTGATGGTGGGCACGGCGAACGACTCGAAGGCCGTACCGCGCCCCGGGTCGTACCGGTCCACGGCCTTCACCAGGCCCAGCGCGGCGACCTGGCGCAGGTCCTCCAGGGACTCGCCGCGGTTGCGGAAGCGGCCGGCCAGCCGGTCGGCCATCGGCAGCCAGGCGGCGGTGACCTCCTGGCGCAGGGTGTCGCGCTCGTGCCCGGCGGGCAGCGCGGTCAGGCGGCGGAAGGCCTCGGTGGTGTCGGGGGCGTCGTCGTGCGGATGCCTCGTGGAGGCCCGGGTGCTTGCTCGGGTACGCATGGTGCGTCTCCAGCTCCCTGGGGTGGTGCGGTGGATGGGCGGTCACCGCCGGGAGGGTCGCGTGCCGGGGCGTCGGACGTCCGGAGAGCCTGTGCGGGAGGCCGGGACGTCGCACGTCCGGAGCGGTACGCCACTCCCACGGAACGTGCCTCCGGTCCGAAGCACTTGCCGTGCGCCTCTCCCCGATCCCCGCGCGCAAACGCCCGCGCGCGGGGCGGGGCCGGGCGCGATCCGCCGGGGTGGCGGGGGCGGTACGGGAGGAGACGTACGGGGTGGCGGGGGCGGTGGAGGGCGGGGCGGTACGGGGCAGGTGCAGGGGGTTGTACGGGGCCGGGGCGAGGGGGCTTACGGGGCCGGGGTGCCGGGCGCGCGCCGTGTGGCGCAGGTCGCCGCTTCAGGCCCGGCACCTGCGGGTACACGCGTGCCATGTCACCTGTGGAGCACGACGCACCGTCCACGTTCCTCTCCGGCACCCGCGCGGGAGAGCTGCTGAGCGCCTGGGACCGGGCGGTCTTCGACCGCGTCGCGACCCGGCACTGGCCCGGAGCCGACCACGTGCTGCCCCGGCTGAGCAGGAGCGCCAACCACGGGCTGCTGTGGTTCGGTGCCGCCGTGGGCATCGCCGCGCTGGGGCGCGGCGCCCGGTCGCGGCGCGCCGCCGCGCGCGGCGTGGCGTCGCTGGCGCTGGCCTCCGCGACGATCAACACCCTCGGCAAGCGCTCGGTGCGCCGCGCCCGGCCCGTGATCGACGCCGTGCCCATGGTGCGACGCCTGAAGAGGCAGCCGTTCACCACCTCCTTCCCGTCGGGCCACGCCGCCTCGGCGGCCGCGTTCGCCACCGGCGTGGCGCTCGAGTCGCGCGGCTGGGGCGCGGCGGTGGCCCCGGTCGCCGCCGCGGTCGCGCTGTCGCGGGTGTACACGGGCGTCCACTACCCGGGGGACGTCCTGGTGGGCGCGGCCTTCGGGGTCGGCGCGGCCTACGCGGTGCGAGGCATCGTGCCCACCCGCGACCAGCTGCCCGCGCCGGGCCGCCCGCACGCCGACGCCCCGGCCCTGCCCGGCGGCGAGGGCCTGGTGGTGATCGCCAACCTGGCGTCCGGCAGCTCCGACAACGCCGCCCTGGTGCGCGACGCGCTGCCGCTCGCCGAGGTCGTCGAGTGCGAACCCGGCGCGGTGGAGGAGGAGTTGGAGAAGGCCGTCGGACACTGCCGGGCACTGGGCATCCTGGGCGGCGACGGTACGGTGAACCGGGCGGCGGTCATCGCCGCGCGCGAGGGCGTCCCGCTGGCGGTCTTCCCCGGCGGCACCCTGAACCACTTCGCGTACGACCTGGGCGTGGAGACCGTGCACGACACCTGCCGCGCGCTGGCGCAGGGGGACGCGGTGCGGGTGGACCTCGGGCGCTTCACCCCGGGCCCGGACGGCGCCGAGCACGGCTACTTCCTCAACACGTTCAGCCTCGGCGTGTACCCGGAGCTGGTACGGATGCGCGAGCACTGGTCGCCGCGGATCGGCGGCTGGCCCGCCGGGGTGCTCGCGGCGGCCCGGGTGCTGCGCGGCGAACACCCCCTGGAGGCCCGCTTCAAGGGCGAACGGCACGCGCTGTGGCTGCTGTTCGCGGGCAACTGCCTGTACCAGCGGATGGGCCCGACGCCGGGCCGCCGCTACGACCTGGCCGACGGCCTGCTCGACGTACGGGTGGTGCACGGCGGACGGCTGCCCAGCCTGCGGCTGCTGCTCGCGGCGCTCGCGGGGCCGCTCAGCCGCTCCCCCGTGCACGCCGCCGAGAAGATGCGCCGACTGCGCGTCGGCGGCCTGAAGCCGGGCACGCACCTGGCGTTCGACGGTGAAGTCGCGGAGGCTCCGGGGGAGTTGTTCATCGACAAGGACGTGGAGGCGCTGACGGTGTACCGGCCGCAGGTGATCGGGGTCTGAGGGGTCGGTCCGAGGAGCGCTTCCGTATGGATGGGGCCTGACGTGTGACATGTGACTGTTCACGGGTATAAAAGAAAAATGAAAACAAAAGCCCCCCCGCCGAGAGGACCCCCCCCCCCACACCCGAACCAAAGAAA
>NZ_JBEOYE010000140.1:0-17748 GCF_040296945.1 Streptomyces sp. NPDC001941
GGCCGCGCTCGGCCCCCGGCTGCGCTCGCTGCCGACCGAGCTGACCGGGGGCGCCGCCGCCCTGGTCGCGGTCGGCCTCGCGGGTTCCCGCCCGGCCCCGCTGGCCCTGGTCCTGGCGCTGTGCGCGGTGATCGCGGCGGCCACCGCGCTGCGGGCCGAGCGCCGCCCGGCCGCCGGGTACCTGGCCGTCGTGCTGTTCGTCCTGGCCACCTGGGTGCGGCTGTCCGCCTCGGGCGTCTCGGCCCCGGAGGCGTACACCCTCCCGGTGACGGTGCCCGCGCTGCTGGTCGGCGCACTGCGGCGGCGCCGCGACCCGGAGGCGTCGTCCTGGACGGCGTACGGCCCCGGGCTCGCCGCGACCCTGCTGCCGAGCCTCGCCGCCGCCTGGGGCGACGAGGGCTGGACCCGCCCGCTGGCCCTGGGCCTGGCCGCGCTGGCGGTCACCCTGGCCGGGGCCCGCCACCGGCTCCAGGCGCCGCTGGCGCTCGGCTCGCTGGTGCTGGGCCTGGTCGCCCTGCACGAGCTGGCCCCTTACGTGGTCCAGGTCGTCGACGCGCTGCCCCGCTGGCTGCCCCCGGCGCTGGCCGGGCTCCTGCTGCTGGCCGCGGGCGCGACGTACGAGCAGCGGCTGCGCGACGCCCGGCGGCTGCGGGCGCACCTGGGCCGGATGCGCTGAGCCGGGGAACGCCGAAGGCCCGGAGACTCCTTGAGTCTCCGGGCCTTCGGTCCGGGTGGGCGATACTGGGTTCGAACCAGTGACCTCTTCGGTGTGAACGAAGCGCTCTCCCACTGAGCTAATCGCCCGGGCGCACCGCAAACATTACCCCATGTCAGCGGTGCTCCATGACCATCCGCGCACGGGTCGGTCCGGGCGCCGGTCAGCCGTCGGTCACTCGTCGATCTTCCACGGCATCACGATGCCGAACTTCCACACGTAGATGCCGACGAGCACCGCGATGATCACGAGCCCGACGGTGGTCAGGATGATGTTGCGGCGCCGGACCTTCGGATCGAGGGCGCGCTGCGCGGCCTCGGTCACCTTGCGCTTGGTCCAGCGCAGCACGAGCTGGGCCCAGACGAACTCGGTCGCCCAGATCGCCATGCCGCCGAAGATCACCAGCCAGCCGGGCCCGGGCAGCGGCAGCATCACGATGCCGGCGCCCACCACCGCCAGGCCCACCACGAACACGCCCACCTGCCAGCTCAGGTGCAGCGTCCTGCGCGCCTTGATGAACTCCGGCGCCCTGGAGCCCAGAGGGGGCTCGGTTTCGGTCACGTCCCCCGTTGCGGGTGCCACCTCGGTGGCCTTGGCCCGCTCGTCACTCTCCGCGTTCATGCCGCCCAAAGTACCCGACGGCCCGCCGTCACCGGAATGGCCGCATCACCCAAAGTGACCCCCCGCCGTACGAGCGACCTGCGACATCACAAAACGGACAGAGGGGTTTACAACGGCACCGTAGGTGGCATGTCGATTTCGCCGACGTGCGAATCCCCGAGCGCACACTGAGCGAAAGGCCCTGGCGCTTATGAACACCACGGTCAGCTGCGAGCTGCACCTGCGCCTCGTTGTTTCGAGCGAGTCCTCACTGCCTGTACCCGCGGGCCTGCGGTATGACACGGCCGACCCGTATGCCGTGCACGCCACCTTCCACACCGGAGCCGAGGAGACGGTCGAGTGGGTCTTCGCCCGCGACCTTCTCGCCGAGGGCCTGCACCGGCCCACGGGCACCGGCGACGTCCGTGTCTGGCCGTCCCGCAGCCACGGCCAGGGCGTCGTCTGCATCGCGCTGAGCTCCCCGGAGGGCGAAGCCCTGCTCGAAGCCCCCGCACGGGCCCTGGAGTCGTTCCTGAAGAGGACCGACGCCGCGGTCCCGCCGGGCACCGAGCACCGGCACTTCGACCTCGACCAGGAGCTCTCGCACATCCTGGCCGAAAGCTGAGCCAGGCGGAGAGCTGCTCGGCGCCGTCCGACTCGGGGAGACGGCGCCGCGCGGACAGCCCAGATCAGCACCCCACCCAGCAGGGAGTGTCTGCGTGTCACGGCCCCGCCGGCCAGGCGGGATCCTGACGACACGCCCCAGGGCGGACACCGGCGCCGTCGCCGCGCAGCCAGCGCGGTGGCGGCGCCGTCGCGCGCCCGGCGCGAACGCTTCCCCGCGGCCGTCGCGCTCCGTGCACCTCTCGCCCGAGCCGCTAGAGTCAGCGGAATTCCGCGGGTGTCCGCCCGCTGCCAGGCAGGGAGCGAATGGTGCTGATCCCCCACGACACCCGGATCGCGCTCGACACCGTCGTCGATCTGATGAACACGGCTCCCGAGGACGGGCGCCCCGACGAGCTCGCCGACCTCGACGCGCTGTACGGGTTCGTACGCCGCCACGACATCAGCGACGTCGGCTCCCTCGGCGCCCGTGACCTCGCGGCCGTGCGCACCGTGCGGACGCGGTTCGCGGAGGTGTTCGCCGCGACCGGCTCCCCCGCCGCGGCCGCGGTGATCAACCAGTTGGTGGCCGGTGCGGGCACCACGCCCCGGCTCACCGACCACGACGGCTACGACTGGCACGTGCACTACTTCGCGCCGGGCGCCTCGGTGGCCGACCACCTGGCGGCCGACTGCGGCATGGCCCTCGCCTTCATCGTGGTGGCCGGGGAGCAGGAGCGGCTGCGGCGGTGCGAGGCGCCGGACTGCGGGCGCGCCTTCGTGGACCTGTCGCGCAACCGGTCGCGGCGCTACTGCGACAGCCGCACCTGCGGTAATCGGCTCCACGTGGCCGCGTACCGCGCGCGCCGCAAGGAGGCCGCCGGCTGAGCCCCGGGACGGCTCACAGCAGGAACAGGTCGTGGACGGCCGCCATCAGCAGCAGGCAGCCGATCACCCCGAGGAAGATCATCAGGGGTGGCTGGGAGAGCGCGAACAGACAGCCGCGCGGCTCTTCGGTGGGGGCGGGGGACTCGTCCCGCGAGGTATCCAGCATCTCGGGGGCGATGATGACGCAGCCGCACCCCCGCGACGCCCCGAAATGCCGCGCCGCGCCGGGAGTTCACCGGATCATGTGGTCGTGTGTCGAAATCGGCCCGAATGTTGTCGATCTTGCCGCGTATTGGCCCGAGTTGACCAGCGCCCCGCCGAACTCACCTGGGACACGGGCCCGTTGAAGAGCCGCCTGCCCCTTCGAGCCCTTCCGGCCTCAGATGCCGTGCTTCTTCAGGATCGCCTCGATGTCGCTGAAGTCGTCGGCGGCGCCCTGCGCGGGACGCTGCTGCCGGGCCGCGGGGGCCGGGGCGGCGCCCAGCGAGGGGGCGGAGGCGGCCGGGGCGACCGCGTCCTGGCGCGCCGCCCGGGCGGCAGCCCTGCGTTCCTTGCGGGTCCCCCCGGTGCGCCGCTCCACGGTGCGGGTGGTCAGGAAGAGCAGCCAGGCCAGGCCCAGCACCCCGAAGCCCGCCCAGGCGACCGGGCTGAAGGCCGTATTGGCTATCCACTTCACGGCACCGGTCATCACCAGGCCGACCGGTACCAGCGAGTAGGCGGCGAGGCGGGCGGCCGCGAGGAAGCGCCTGCGGTACGCCGTGACCGCGGCGATGCCCAGACCGGCCACGGCCGCGGCGGAGCAAAGGGTCTCGGCAATCATCCGGTCCTCCAGGCGGCCGTCACTGCGGCGTGGGCGATACGTCCCTTCCATCCTGCACCGCCGACCGCCCCCACGGCCACGCCCGGGCCCCGGCTTCAGGGAGATCTCGGGGACATCTCCGGGACGGTCTCCTCCCCAGGTCGGGGTCGGGCCGGTGCGGGACGGGCAGGACGGGGCCGGTGGGACGGGCCCGGTCGGGGCGGGCGGGCGTCAGCTGGGAGACTGGGGGCATGAGCGACACCCCCACCCCCGCCGCCCCCGTCGTCCTGGACGTCTGGTGCGAGCTGCAGTGCACCGACTGCCGCGCCGCCCTGGAGGACGTGCGCGCCCTGCGCGAGCGCTTCGGCGACCGGCTCGACGTACGGCTGCGCCACTTCCCGCTGGACAAGCACAAGCACTCCTTCGCCGCCGCCCAGGCCGCCGAGGAGGCCCTGGAGCAGGGCAGCGGCTGGCCGTACGCGGAGGCCGTGCTGGCCCGCGCCGAGGACCTGGAGCGCCGGGGCGAGCAGCTGCTGGTCGAGGTGGCCGGCGAACTGGGCCTGGACGCCGAGGAGTTCGACACCGCCCTGATCGACGGGCGGCACATCCTGATCGTGGACGCCGACCAGGCCGAGGGCAAGGCGATCGGCGTCACGGGCACGCCGACGTACGTGATCGGCGGCGAGCGCCTCGACGGCGGCAAGAGCCAGGACGGGCTGCGCGAGCGGATCGCGGAGATCGCCGACCGGCTGCTCGCCGCGGGCTGACCGGCCCGGGGGCGCCGCGCCCCCTCGGATCAGGGTCTCGAAGTCAGATCAGGGTCTTGAAGCTGTTCACGTGGGTCGTGGCGTACCCCAGCGAGGCGTACAGGCCCAGCGCCGGGGCGTTGCCCGCGAAGACGTGCAGGCCCAGGCGGTCCGTCCCGGCCCGCAGCGCCCGGTGCTCGGCGAGCAGCATCAGGGTCCGCCCGAAGCCGCGTCCGCGCAGCGCCTCGGTCACCTCGATGTCGTACACGAAACCGCCGCGCCGCCCGGGCTCCAGGTCGCGCACCCCGGTCCACAGGTACCCGGCCAGGGCGCCCTCGTGGAGCGCCACGCTGATGTCGGTGTCCGGGGTGTCCAGGCCCAGCGGCAGGTTCTCCCGCATGCTGGCCTCGGCCTTCGCGCGCGCCTGCGCCTCGGGGACGCCCCGCTCCACCCAGCTGCGGGCGAACTCCTGCTGCGAGCGGGCCGCCCACTCCTCGTACTCCCCCGCCGCCATCCGGCGCACCTCGACGTCCGGCGGCAGCGGCGGGGCGGCGCCCAGCTCCTTGACCATGTTCCGGCTGCGCTCGACGTACCCCAGGGAGACGGCGAGCCGCTGGGCGTGCGGGGACGCGGCAGGCACGGAGATCCGCACCTGGCGGCAGCCCCAGCCGCGCAGCACCTCCTCGGCGGCGAGCGCGGCGACCGCGCCGCGGCCCCTGCGCCGGTCCCGCTCGTCGATGCGCAGGTCGCCGATCTCGCCGATGGCGGCGCCGAAGTCCGGGCTCGTCCTGACTTCGACCGCGCCGACGCGGCGGCTGTTCACGCACACGTCGTAGCCGCGGGACCGCGCGCCGTCGGCGCCTTGCCGGAGCGGCCCGGACGGCCGCAGGGTGGTGGTCATCAGGGGTGTTGTACCTGCCGGGCGGCGCGCCGTCACGCGGTTTTACGGGAGCCGGGGGTCCCGGTCCGCGGCGGCGCGCTCCTCGAAGATCCGCATCGCCTTGGTGGTGACGGGTCCCGGGGCCTCCGCGAGCAGCCGCCCGTCGACCCGGTGGACCGCCTGGACGTCACGGGTGGTGGAGGTCAGGAAGACCTCCTCGGCACGCTCCAGGACGTCCAGCGGCAGGTCGGTCTCCCTGGCCCCGGTCCACTCGACCGTCAGCGCGCGCGTGACGCCCGCCAGGCAGCCGGAGGACAGCGGCGGGGTGTGCAGCTCGCCGTCCAGCACGACGAACACGTTGGATCCGGTGCCCTCGCAGAGCTGCCCCACGGTGTTGCCGAACAGGGCCTCGCTCGCGCCCCGCTCGTGCGCCCGGGCGAGCGCGACGACGTTCTCCGCGTACGAGGTGGTCTTCAGCCCGCTCACCGCGCTCCGCTCGTTGCGCGGCCAGGGGACGGTGATCACGGCGGTGGTGTCGGGCCGGCGCGGGGCGTCGGCGAGGGCGACCACCAGGGTCGGGCCCGCGTCGCCCCGGTCGGAGCCGAGCGGCGAGGGCCCGCCGGTGTACGTGACGCGCAGCCGGGCGAAGGACGAGGGGTTGGCCCCGACCACGGCGGCGCAGGCGCGGCGCACCTCGTCCGGGTCCGGCTCGGCGAGGCCGAGGCCGCGCGCGGAGCGGGCCAGCCGGTCCAGGTGCCGGGTGAGCGCGAAGGTCTCGCCCTCGGTGACCTTGACCGTCTCGAAGACGCCGTCGCCCACGGTGAGGCCGTGGTCCAGCACGGACACCCGCGCCTCGGCCGCCTCGTACAGCTCCCCGTCGACCCAGATCCTCATCCCGCGTTCCTCCCGCTCGCCTCGTACGAGCCCGACGCTACCGCGAGCAGCCTGGAGGCCTTCAGCTCGGTCTCCCGCCACTCCCCCTCGGGGTCCGAGCCCCAGGTGATGCCCGCGCCGGTGCCGAAGCGCAGGGCGTCCGCCGCGCGGTCGACCCAGAAGGTGCGTATGCCGACGGCCAGCTCCGCGGTGCCCCGGTCGGCGTCGACCCAGCCGATGCCGCCGCAGTAGGGGCCGCGCGGGGCGGTCTCCAGCTCCTCGATGATCCGCAGGGCGCTGAACTTGGGGGCGCCGGTGACCGAACCGGGCGGGAAGGTGGCGCCGAGCAGCTCCGCCCAGCCCGCCCCGGCGCGCAGTTCGCCGCTGACCGTGGAGACCAGGTGCACCAGGCCGGGGTGCGGTTCGAGCGCGCACAGCTCGGGGACGGTCACGGAGCCGGTGGCGCAGACCCGGCCCAGGTCGTTGCGGACCAGGTCGACGATCATCACGTTCTCGGCGTGGTCCTTGGGCAGCAGGTCCTCGGCGGTGCGTCCGGTGCCCTTGATCGGCCCGGAGCTGACCGTGCGGCCGTCGCGCCGCAGGTAGAGCTCGGGCGAGGCGGTGGCGATCTCCACGCCGTGCGCGGGCAGCCGGATCGTGCCGGCGTAGGGGGCGGGGTTGCCGCGCGCGAGCAGGGCGGTCAGGTCGTCCACGTCGACCGGGCCGTCGGGCAGCGGGGCGGACAGCACCCGGCAGAGGTTCGCCTGGTAGACCTCGCCCGCCGCGATGTACTCCCGGATCCGGGACACGCCCGCGGTGTACGCGGCGCGGTCGAGGGAGGACGTCCAGTCACCGGCGGCGGGCCCGCGCCAGCGCCCGGGGACGGGGGCGGGCACCGGTTCCCTGCGCACGTCGCCGAAGCGGGCGCAGGTGAGGCGGCCCTCGAAGTCGGCGGCGACGGCCCAGAAGCCGGCCGAGTCCAGTGCCGCGGGGTCGTGGGTGACGTCCCTGAGGTCGGTGGCGACGAGGCCGCCGAAGCGGGCGAGGGGAGCGAGGTCGTGCACGTGGGTGAGTCTAGGGGCGACGGCCCGGGGGTGCCCGGGTGAAGGGACGGGGCCCTCGGCGGGGTCGTACGGGGAGGGGTCCGCCGCACACGGCGTGGGCACAGGTCAGCACGCTGCGGAAACGCGTTTTTGTACTGGCCCGGGAATCCGCTAGAGTTCAACACGTCGCCGGGACGCGCAAGCGGAACGGAACCGACAAGCGGACGTGGCTCAGTTGGTAGAGCATCACCTTGCCAAGGTGAGGGTCGCGAGTTCGAATCTCGTCGTCCGCTCGACGTGGGGGATCTTCCCGACCCCCTGCACTCCTGGTGGAGTGGCCGAGAGGCGAGGCAACGGCCTGCAAAGCCGTCTACACGGGTTCAAATCCCGTCTCCACCTCCAAGGACGATTAGCTCAGCGGGAGAGCGCTTCCCTGACACGGAAGAGGTCACTGGTTCAATCCCAGTATCGTCCACTGGAGCTTCACGAAGATCCGCGAGGATCGGGGCGAAGATCCTTACCCGCGCGATTAGCTCAGCGGGAGAGCGCTTCCCTGACACGGAAGAGGTCACTGGTTCAATCCCAGTATCGCGCACGCAGTATCCTTGCAGCACGCCTCGGCCCCACGGCCCTGGTCCCGCGCGATTAGCTCAGCGGGAGAGCGCTTCCCTGACACGGAAGAGGTCACTGGTTCAATCCCAGTATCGCGCACCACCCGAAGCCCCCGGTGATCCTTCACCGGGGGCTTCGTCGTGCACGCGCGCACGGTACGGCGGGGCGGCCCGCTCCGCCGGGCGCGGGCCGCCGGGCCGTCCGCCGGTTCAGGAGGAGAAGAGCATCCGGCCGAAGCCCCGATGGCCGTGGTGACCGTGGTGGCCGCCGTGGTGACCGCCGTGGTGCGGGGCGCCCCAGGCGGGGGCCGACGGGGCGGGGTAGGCCTGCGGGGCCGGCGGCGCGGGCGGCGCCTGCTGCTGCCACTGCGACTCCAGGCGGGTCAGGGCCTCCAGCTCGCCGTAGTCCAGGAATATGCCGCGGCAGCCGCTGCACTGCTCGATCTGGACGCCGTTGCGGTTGTACGTGTGCATGGGCGCGTGGCACTTGGGACACTGCATGATCGGCTCAACTCCCCGTCGATCGGATGGTGTGCTCACCCTACGACGGGGCCGCCGCCCCCAACTCGGGCGGGAGGGAGGCGATTCTGGCGCACGCGTCGGTCATCGTGCGCTCCACCTCGTCCAGCGCGCGCCCCTGCTCGGACGACTTGGCGACCGCCAGCGCCGCCGTCTGGACCGTCAGGGCGCGGGCCGGGACGTCGAGTCGGGGCCAGGGGTCGCACTCCCCCGGCTCCCCCGTCCCCGGTGGTACGGCGGGGCCGCCCGCGGCGCGGTAGGCGCCCAGGAAGCGCCCGAACACGTCGGGGCCGAGGAGCCCGGCCGCGTACCAGGCGGCGGGGCGCGCCAGGTCCCAGGCGGGGTCGCCGACGCCCAGGTCGTCCACGTCGATGAGCAACCAGTCCCCGTCGCCCTCGGGGTGGCGCACCAGCTGGCCGAGGTGCAGGTCGCCGTGGGTCAGCCGGGTCCCGGGGTCCGGGGCCTCGCCCCTGGCCCACGCCGGGAGGGTGCGCCAGGCGGCCTCGACGACCGGGGCGAGCGGGTGGCCGGGGGCGGCGGCGCGCATCCGGGTCAGGGCGCGGACGGCCTTGAGGGGGCCGCGCATCGGCGGGAGCGGGTGCGGGGGCGGCGTGCGGTGGAGGCGGGCGAGGAGGGTGGCGACGGCCTCCCAGGGGGCGTCCTCGGGGTGGTCCGGGTCGACCGGGGTCCCGTACGGCCAGAGGGAGACGCCGGGCGGGGTGCCCCCGGGCGCGGGCAGCCGCGGGAGGAGGACGCCGCGCAGGGCCGGGTGGGCGGCGGTGGCCAGGCGGGGGGCCAGTTCCTCGGCGGGCACCGCGGGGTCGTGGGACTTGGCGACGACGGCGCCGTGGCGGACGAGGGTGGCGTCGGGGCGGGCGGCGAGGGTGAGTTCGGGGCAGTGGCAGGGGGTGGGGGTGCTGGGGTGCGTGGGGGTGGGGTGGGCGGCGGCGCGGGCGGCGGTGAGGAGGGGGCGGTGGTCGGGGGGCACGTGGGGAGGGTACGCAGGGGGCGGGGGTGCGGCTGGGGGTGGGGGCACGTGCGTGCGGGGACCAGGTGGGTGCGGGGCCACGGGGTGGGGGCCTTGGGGTGCCCCTCCCCGCCCCTTCCCTCAAGCCTCCGGCGGTGAAAGGGGGGAAGGTTCTCGGGGGCTTCGCCCCCGAACCCCGAGCGGGGCTGCGCCCCTGCACCCCGCTGCGGGGCGCGGGCCGTCCGGGAGGGTTGGGCGCGCCGTCCCGAAGGGGCGTGCGCCGTGGGGATGCGCGAGGGCCGGTCGGCTGGAAGCCGACCGGCCCTTCACTGCCGTCCGCCGCACCCCCGTCCCCACGGGGTTATGGCCGGATGTCCCGACCCGGGCCGCTCTCCCGGGTCCGGGGCGCCGCTCAGCGCCCCAGCATCACGCCCACGGACGACGCCTGTGTGACCACTGCGTCCCAGCCTCCGAAGGCGAAGACGAGCAGGGCCGCGAGAGGGAGGACCATGGCCGTGGCCACCAGGGGGTGGCGGCGGGGCGACGCCTCGCGTCGGCGTGTGCGGATGAACGCTCGTGCTGCCGTGTCCGCCATGGCCCTCTCCTGTCGTGTCTGTGA
Source organism: Streptomyces sp. NPDC001941 (assembly GCF_040296945.1). NCBI lineage: Bacteria > Bacillati > Actinomycetota > Actinomycetes > Kitasatosporales > Streptomycetaceae > Streptomyces > Streptomyces sp. NPDC001941. The sequence goes on from NZ_JBEOYE010000140.1 coordinate 9,864, forward strand.
GCGGCGAGTGTCGGACCTCGGGGGACGAGCGCTGCACTCGCCGCTTGACATCAACAGTAGGGACGCGGGAGGCCCCGGACGTCATGCCCGCGTACCTAATCGGGGGCCTACGCGAGGAGGAGCGCGCGGCTTCTCACGTACTCCCCTGGGTGGAGAAGCGGTACTAGGACCTAGGGTCTTCCCCGAGGGGGCCCTCGCCGGGGGCCTCGCGGGGCACCGGCTGTTCCACCAGGGCCAGCACCCGGGTCGCCATGAACCGGGCCGTGCGCACCACCGATCCGCTGCGGGTGACTTCGCTCACTTCCACCACCCCCCTGCGGACCGCCGTCTCGACCCGGCGGCCCGCCCTGCTGGCCACCACTTCGTACGTCCGCGTCGTGTCACCGGCGTCCACGACTATCTCGACACGATCACCCTTCATCGACCCAATCCCCCTTCTGCGACGCACTCTTGAGAACTCGCACGGGACGGGGAGCCAGGATCGGCGGCTCCCTGACCACCCTTCAAGTTTCCCATCCAGCACTGACAATCGATCCTGCGGCGAGGGCGCGGCCTATGCACGCCCCGGGTCGCGGGTACGTAAGCTGTGCCACGTCAAACGGATAACCGGCCTGCGGGGATGGACATGGCGATGATGCGGCTCCGGCGCGAGGATCCGCGTGTCGTCGGCTCGTTCAGGCTTCACCGGCGGCTGGGCGCGGGCGGCATGGGCGTCGTCTACCTGGGATCGGACCGGCGCGGGCAGCGCGTGGCGCTCAAGGTGATCCGCCCCGACCTGGCCGAGGACGCCGAGTTCCGCTCCCGCTTCGCCCGCGAGGTGTCCGCCGCACGGCGGATCCGCGGCGGCTGTACGGCGCGCCTGGTTGCGGCCGACCTGGACGCCGAACGCCCCTGGTTCGCCACCCAGTACGTCCCCGGTCCCTCGCTGCACGACCGGGTCGCCGAGGAGGGGCCGCTGCGGGCCGCCGAGGTGGCCGCGATCGGTGCCGCGCTCTCCGAGGGCCTGGTGGCCGTGCACGAGGCCGGGGTGGTCCACCGGGACCTCAAGCCCTCGAACATCCTGCTCTCCCCCAAGGGCCCCCGGATCATCGACTTCGGCATCGCCTGGGCCACCGGGGCCTCCACCCTCACCCACGTCGGCACGGCGGTGGGCTCCCCCGGCTTCCTGGCCCCCGAGCAGGTGCGCGGCGCCGCGGTGAACCCGGCGACGGACGTCTTCTCGCTGGGCGCCACCCTGGCGTACGCCGCGACCGGTGACTCGCCCTTCGGGCACGGCAGTTCGGAGGTCATGCTCTACCGCGTGGTGCACGAGGAGGCGCACCTGCACGGGGTGCCCGACGCCCTGGCGCCGCTGGTACGGGCCTGTCTGGCCAAGGACCCCGAGGACCGGCCGAGCACCCTGCAACTGTCCATGCGGCTCAAGGAGATCGCCGCCCGCGAGGCGCAGGGCCTGCCCGAGGCCCGGCACGCGGAGGCCCGTCCACCCGCCCAGCGCGAGCGGGTCGAGGACGAGCGGCCCACCTCCCGCTACACCGGGCGGACCGAGCGGCGCGGCGCGGGCGCCCCGCCCCGCACCGGTCCTTCGCGCACCGGCGGGACGCCGTCGCGCACCGGGGGGACCCGGCCGCAGCAGCCCCGTACCGGATCGCGCACGGCGGGACGGCCCGCGCCCGGGTCGCGGCCCGGCGGCCGGCCCACCTCGGCCGGGCGCAGGCCCGCCAATCCGCGGCTGCTGCGCCAGCGGATCTTCGTCTTCGTGGTGGTCACCCTGATCGTGGCGCTCGGGATCACCGTGGCGCAGAGCCTGCGGGGCTGAGGCCCGGCGCCGGACCGGCCGGGAGGGTCAGAGGCCCGGGCGGCCGGTGGCGAGGGCGTAGAAGGCGACGGCCGCGGCCGCGCCCACGTTCAGCGAGTCCACGCCGTGCGCCATCGGGATGCGCACCCACTCGTCGGCGGCCATCAGCGCCTGCCGGGACAGCCCCTCGCCCTCGGCGCCGAGCATCAGCGCGACCCGCTCCATGCGGTGCGGGGCGGTCTCGTCGAGGGTCTTGGCCTTCTCGTCGGGGGTGAGCGCGAGCAGGTTGTAGCCCGCCTCCCGCACCCCTTCCAGGCCCTTGGGCCAGCTGTCCAGACGCGCGTACGGCACCGAGAAGACCGCGCCCATGGAGACCTTCACCGAGCGCCGGTAGAGCGGGTCGGCGCAGTCCGGCGAGAGCAGGACCGCGTCCATGCCCAGGGCGGCGGCGCTGCGGAAGATCGCGCCGATGTTGGTGTGGTCGTTGACGGACTCCATCACGACCACCCGGCGGGCGCTCTGCAGCAGCTCGTCGGCGGTGGGCAGCGGCTTGCGCTGCATGGACGCCAGGGCGCCGCGGTGCACGTGGTAGCCGGTGACGCGCTCGGCGAGCTCGGGGCTCACCGCGTAGACGGGGGCCGGGAGTTCGTCGATGACGTCGCGCATGACGTCCACCCACTTGGCCGAGAGCAGCATGGACCGCATCTCGTAACCGGCGTCCTTGGCCCGTCTGATGACCTTCTCGCCCTCGGCGATGAACAGGCCCTCCGCGGGCTCGCGCTTGCGGCGCAGCTCGACGTCGGTCAGGCCCGTGTAGTCGCGCAGGCGGGGGTCGTCGGGGTCGTCGACAGTGATGAGATCGGCCACAGGGTGATACTGCCTTGTCCGGGGTGAGGTGCCAACGGCCGCGGGTGCGGGCATTGGGGAGGGTGGGGCGGGCGGGGCGCCCGGGGCGGGGGTGACGGGGCCCGGGGCGCAGGGTCCGGGGGTGCTGGGATCGGGGGTGCAGGGTCCGGGGGTGCTGGGGTCGGGGGCGCTGGGGTCGGGGGTCAGCGCGCGGGCTTGTCGGGGCCCTCCGCGACGACCTCGCCGACCACGATGACCGCGGGCGGGCGCACGTCCTCGGCCTTGACCACCCCGGCGACCGTGGCGAGCGTGGCGTCCACGCGGCGCTGGGCCGCCGTGGTGCCCTCCTGGACGAGCGCCAGGGGGGTGTCGGGGGACTTGCCGTGCGCGACCAGGGCCTCGGCGATGGCGCCTATCTTGTCGACCCCCATCAGGATCACCAGGGTGCCGCGCAGCTTCGCCAGCGCCGCCCAGTCGACCAGCGAGCGCGGGTCGTCGGGCGCCACGTGCCCGCTGACCACGGTGAACTCATGGGCCACCCCCCGGTGGGTGACCGGGATGCCGGCCGCGCCGGGCACCGAGATGGAGCTGGAGATGCCGGGGACCACCGTGCAGGCGATGCCCTCGGCGGCCAGCGCCTGGGCCTCCTCCATGCCGCGGCCGAAGACGAACGGGTCGCCGCCCTTGAGCCGCACCACCGACTTGCCGGCCTTGGCGTGCTCGACGAGCGCGTTGTTGATGGCCTCCTGGGCCATGAAGCGGCCGTACGGGATCTTCGCGGCGTCGATCACCTCGACGTGCGGCGGCAGTTCGTCCAGCAGGTCGCGGGGGCCGAGCCGGTCCGCGATGACGACGTCGGCCTCGGCGAGCAGCCGGCGGCCGCGCACCGTGATCAGGTCCGGGTCGCCGGGGCCGCCGCCGACCAGGGCGACGGACGGGGACTTGGCGCGGTGCTGCGGGGCGGCCAGGGAGCCGTCGCGCAGGCCCTCCACGATCGCGTCGCGCACGGCGGCGGAGCGGCGCGGGTCGCGGCCAGTGAGCACGGCCACGGTGACGCCCTCGCTGCGGCCGGTGGCCGGGGTCCAGGCGGTGGCGGCCTCGGCGTCGTCGGAGCGCACGCACCAGACGCGGTGGCGCTCGGCCTCGGCGGAGGCGCGGGCGTTGGCGCCGGGGTTCTGGGTGGCGACGAGCACGTACCAGGCGTCCGCCAGGTCGCCGTCCTCGTACCGCCGGCGGACCCAGGTCAGCTCGCCCGCCTCGGCCATCGCCTCCACGGAGGGGGTGGCGGACGGGGAGACCAGGGTGATGTCGGCGCCCGCGGCGATCAGCGCGGGGAGCCGGCGCTGGGCGACCTGGCCGCCGCCGAGGACCACGACGCGACGCCCGCGCAGCCGCAGGCCCACGGGGTAGGCGGGGGCGTCGGGGGCCGGGGTGGAGGTGCTGGGGCTGGTGCTGGGGGCGTGCCCCTCCGGGGCGGTGTGCTCGTCGTGCTCGCGCATGGCGGTGCGGCTCCTTGGGCGGGGTCCGGTGCGGTGGGTGCGGGGGTGCGGTGCCGGATGGGCCTGGGTTGCCGCTGCGGCGGTGAAGCGGCTGGTGAGGGGCGTGCTGGGACCAGGGTACGTCGCGGGGGGTGCGGGGTCTTGGGGGCGTCGGGCCTTGGGGGGTGGGGCTTGGGTCCTGGGGGTTGGGCGGGGGCGGGGCTGTCCGGGGCCGGGGGCTTCGCGGGGCGCCCTGGACCGTGCTCCCGGGCCCTCCGGAGCCGCCCCGCCCCGTGTATCCAGCCCCTCCGGCGCTTGAGGAGCGGGGGTCTGAGGGCGGTCATTCGGCACCGGTACCTCGGGGGCCTTCGCAGCCGGGTCCGTGGTTGCCCGCCGTTCGGAGGCGTCCGGCAAAATCCAGCCCCTCCGGCGTTTGAGGAGCGGGGTCTGGGGCGGAGCCCCAGGGACCCGGGCCCGTCGGCCCCGCGCCAACCGGTGTCGCCGTACCCGCCGGAGGCTTTCGGGAAGGGGCGGGGTGGGGTACGTGTCTTGGGCCCGGGCCCACGAGGACCCGAGGCACCCGGGGTGCGGGCCTTGGAGTCCCCTACCCGCCCCTTCCCGAAAGCCTCCGGCGGCGGGAGGGGCGGGGAGTTGGGCTCGGGCCCACGACCCCCGGGTCCGTCCTCAAGCGCCGGACGGGCTGGGGTGTGCGGCGGAGAGTTGGGCTCGGGCCCGCCGGCCCCAGGTCCGTCCTCAAGCGCCGGACCGAGTGGGTTTCCCCGGGTGGGCCCGGGATCGCCGGGTGGGCCCGGGTGGGCGCAGGGGCCCTGCCCTCGGAAAGGGGCCCTTCGCGGGCCGGGCCCCCAGAGTCCCGTTACTTCTCCGTCACGCCCGCCGAGTCGAACGTCGCCACCTCGTGCATCGCCCTCGCCGCGCTCTGGATCACCGGCAGCGCGAGCAGGGCGCCCGTGCCCTCGCCCAGGCGGAGGTCCAGGTCGACCAGGGGGCGCAGGCCCAGTTTGTTCAGGGCCGCGACGTGGCCCGGCTCCGCGCTGCGGTGGCCCGCGATGCAGGCCGCCAGGGCCTCCGGGGCCACGGCGCGGGCCACCAGGGCCGCCGCGCCCGCCGAGACGCCGTCCAGGACGACCGGCGTGCGCAGTGACGCGCCGCCCAGGATGAAGCCGACCAGGGCCGCGTGCTCCAGGCCGCCGACCGCGGCGAGGACGCCGATCGGGTCGGCCGGGTCGGGGCGGTGCAGGTCGAGGGCCCGGCGGACCACGTCGACCTTGCGGGCGTGCATCTCGTCGTTGATGCCCGTGCCCCGGCCGGTGACCTCGGCGGCGTCGACGCCCGTGTACACGGAGATCAGGGCGGCGGACGCGGTGGTGTTCGCGATGCCCATCTCACCGGTCAGCAGCGCCTTGTTGCCCGCCGCCACCAGGTCGCGCGCGGTCTCGATGCCGACCTCGACCGCGGCCAGCACCTCCTCGCGGGTGAGCGCGGGGCCCGTGGTGAAGTCACCGGTGCCCGCGCGCACCTTGCGGGGCAGCAGGCCCGGGGTGGCCGGCAGTTCGCAGGCCACGCCCACGTCGATCACGCAGACCTCGGCGCCCACCTGGTTGGCGAACGCGTTGCAGACCGCGCCGCCGCCCAGGAAGTTGGCCACCATCTGCGCCGTGACCTCCTGGGGCCACGCGGTCACGCCCTGGGCGTGCACGCCGTGGTCGCCCGCGAAGATCGCGACCGCCGCGGGCTCCGGGATGGGCGGCGGGCACATCCGGGACAGCCCGGAGAGCTGGGCGGAGAGGATCTCCAGCATGCCGAGCGCACCGGCGGGCTTGGTCATCCGCTTCTGGCGCTCCCAGGCCTCGCCGAGCGCCTTGGCGTCCAGCGGGCGGATGTTGGAGACGGTCTCCTGGAGCAGGTCGTGCGGCTCCTCGCCGGGCAGCGCCCGGCGGCCGTACGTCTCTTCGTGGACCACCCAGGACAGCGGACGGCGCTTGGACCAGCCCGCCTGCATCAGCTCGGGCTCCTCGGGGAACTCGTCGACGTACCCCACGCAGAGGTAGGCGACGACCTCCAGGTGCTCGGGCAGGCCCAGGGCGCGGACCATCTCGCGCTCGTCGAAGAAGCTGACCCAGCCGACGCCGAGGCCCTCGGCGCGGGCGGCGAGCCAGAGGTTCTCGACCGCGAGCGCGGAGGAGTACGGGGCCATCTGCGGCTGGGTGTGCCGGCCCAGGGTGTGGCGGCCGCCGCGGGTGGGGTCGGCGGTCACGACGATGTTGACCGGCGTCTCGAGGATCGCCTCGATCTTCAGTTCCTTGAACTGCTTGGCCCGGCCCTTGGGCAGCGACCGGGCGTACGCGTCGCGCTGGCGCACGGCCAGTTCGTGCATCGTGCGCCGGGTCTCGGCGGAGCGGATGACGACGAAGTCCCAGGGCTGCGAGTGGCCGACCGAGGGGGCGGTGTGCGCGGCCTCCAGGACCCGCAGGAGCACCTCGTGCGGGATCGGGTCGGGGCGGAAGCCGTTGCGGATGTCGCGGCGCTCGCGCATCACGCGCAGCACGGCCTCGCGCTCGGCGTCGTCGTAGCCGGGGGCGGCGGCCGGGGCCGCCTGCGCCTCCGCGGGGGCGGGGACGAGGTCCGGTTCCGGTTCCGGGGCGACGACAGGGGTCGCCTCGGGTTCCGGGGCCTGCTCCGCGGCGAGCTGGGGTTCCGGGAGCTCCTGGGCGGCCTCCGGCTCGGGCGCCGGGGCCTCGGCGGGCTCCTCGGCCACCACCGGTTCCGGCGCGACCGCGACCGGGGCCGGAGCGACCGGCGGCAGCAGCGGCTCGGGGCCGCCGAGCAGCGGGGTGGCGGGGGTCACCGGGGGCTCCGCGGGGCCCTGCGGCTCGGCCGGGCCCTGGCCCTGGGCGGGGGCGCCGCCGTCGCGGGGGGCCGGGACCACCGGCTCGGGGGCGGTGACCTCGGTGACCGCCTCGGGGGCGGGCGCCGGCTCCTCGGCGGGCTGCTCGGACGGTACGGCGACGGCCTGCGCCACCGGGGCCTGCTCCGGGACGGCGGCCGGGGCCTGCTCCTCGTGCGGCGCGGCCAGTACGGCGACCGGCGCGGGGGCCAGGTGCGGGCCGGTCGGGACGGCGCCCTCGACGGGCACGAACTGGCCCACCGGCTCCGGGACGACCGTTTCTGCTGGTGCGACGGGAGCCTGCTGGGGCTGCTGGGGCAGCTGCTGCGGCACCGGGGACACGGGCGGCACCGACGCCACCGGGGACGTGGGCGACACCGGGGACTCCGGCGGCTGCGCGGACCACGGGGCACCGGCCTGCGGCGGGATCTCGCCCAGCTGCGGACCGGGCAGCACGCTCTGCGCCGGGGCGGCGGTGTCCTCGCGGGGCACGTCGAGGTACTCGGGGCCGGAGGTGGCCGGGCCGGGGACGCTGACCGGCACCGGGGGCACGGGCGTGCCGGCCGGGCCGCGGTCGGCCAGCGAGCGGACCACGCCGCCGGTCGGGGCCTCGGGCACGGGCGGGCCCATGTGCAGCGGGCGGCGCGCGGGCGGCGGGGTGGGCATCGAGGTGGTCGGCGGGACCCGGACGGCGCCGAGGTCGACGGAGCCGGAGTCGCGGCCCCCCGCCTCGTGCGCGCCGGCCTCGTGGACCTGGGGGGCCGCCGGCTGCTCGGCGGGGGCCTGCTCGGGCACCGCGGCGGCGGGGGCGGCCGGGACCTCGGCGGCGGGCTGCTCCGGGGCCTGCGGCCCGGGGGCGTC
>NZ_JBEOYE010000141.1:0-17301 GCF_040296945.1 Streptomyces sp. NPDC001941
GATTCCGTGCGATGCGAGCTGGCGGGCCGCCTCGCGCGCGGTCTGCTCCGCAGACACGACGCGCCGCCCCTACGGGGCGGGTCCGGCGCAAGCGCCGGACTGCCAGCCGCTCCGCCGCTGGGCGGTGCAAGGGCGCTGCGCGCCCTTGTCGGGACTTCGTCCCGAGGGGCCGGTCCACTCCGTGGCCCGGCGCTGCGCTGCGCCTTCGGCGCGCTTGCTGCCCTGATCGCTTCGCGATCCGGGCCCAAGATCCGCGCTCCGCGCTGATCTTGATGGCTGGCTACGGGGCGGGGTGGTCCGGGTCGGTCTGTGGCGATCTTGCTCCGGTCGGCGTGCGTCATGACGGCACGGCCGGATAGCTTCTGGCCTCCAGGCGGACCCCCTGGGGTCCTGGCCTGGCCGGGCCGTGGATCAACTGGCCTGGTGTGCAAGGGAGTTGGGGCGGCCCGGTCGTACTGCCCCCTAGCCGTCACGGGCTGGGCACCGGGCCTGACCCGTGCACTCCCTGTCGGCGCGGGCTGGGGCCCAGCGTAGCCGTCGGCGGCCGAAGTGTTGTCCGCGGACAACACTTGGCCCTGGCCTCACGGGTGAGGCTACCCCCCGGGTCTCGTGGCCGGCGGGGGTGGCGTCACCGGTGACGCCACCCCCTGATCGGGTGATGCTGGGCCTCGCGTACGCGCGCGGTCTATACGGGAATGTGCCAACTACCCGTGTTTCAGGGGGTGTTGACAGATTCTTGGTGGTGTGTCAGCTTATCGTCCCATCGGTCGGGGCGCAGCGGGCGGCCCGGGTGGAGTGGAGGTCGAGATGGCGGAGCAGCGGGCGTCGTCGCCGGTGGAGCGGGCGGCGGAGGCGAAGCGGGCGCGGGACCTGGAGGCGGAGGTGGGTGCGCTGGTGGGCGGGCACGGTGCGCTGGTGGGGGCGTCGTGGGCGCCGACGCGGGTGGGTGACCTGGTGTGGGTGACGTGCGAGGCGTCGGGGGATCAGCCGCGGTGGACGGAGACGTACGAGGTGGTGGCGAGCACGGAGCCGGGGCCGGGTGAGCAGTGCGAGTTGCGGCTGGTGGAGCACACGGCGCCGTCGCAAGAGCTGGCCGGCTGGTTCGGTGGGCCCCCCGAGTTCTGGGGCGAGGACGCGATCACGACGGCGTGGATGGAGGCCGGGGCGGACCGGCTGGCGGTGGTCCGTGACGGGGCGGTGGTCTTCCAGGGGCGGCATGCGCTGGCGGGGCCGGAGCGGTCGGAGCCGAGGGTGGCCAATGCGGTCGGCGCGGACGGGGTGTTCGGCGCGGCCGTGGTGGTGGAGCGGCACCTGACCCCGGCGGAGATGGACGGCTTGATGGGCAGGGTGATTGAGCGCGGGGCGGAGATCCGGAGGGAATGGGAGGGCAAATAGCCGGGATATAGGAAAGGGCCGGACCTGGTGAGGTCCGGCCCTTTCTTGTTGCCTTTTTCAGGCCGCGAATCCGACGTTGGTGACGTATTCGTAGCTTCCCCAGTCGGAGCCGAGTTCGACGAGGACCCCGTTTTGCCATGCGTCGCTGAGTGCTTGGGGGTTTTCGGCTTCCCATGCTTCGACGATGGGGCCCCAGTTCCGGACGTTGACGTTTCGGTGGGAAATGGCGCGCTGGAGGGGGCGGGATACCTGGGATTGGTTCATGGGGTGCATTTCGACGCGGGTTCCGCGTCCGCCCTTGTTTAGCCGGGTGGTCAGGGATTTCGCGACGTTGGAGCGGCGTACGCGCTTGTAGGCGCCTTCGAGCTTTTCAATGCTCTTTTTGCTGGGCTTACTTGTTCCGTCGCGCCATTTCTTCATGGTGCGCTCGGAGACGTCGAATCCGGCGGCACGAGCGGCCCCTTTCGCGCGTCCGCTCTTGGTGAGGTAGTTCAGTCGGGCGAGCATTCCGCGTCGTTCTCCGGCGGGAGTCTGGATTCCCCCGGCGAGGTTATCGAGTTGGCGGGCCGCAGCTTCGGAGCCTTTGATACCGCTGGCCCCGTACTTGCCGAAGTCGATGTTCTCCTGTGGCATGTCGTCCTCCCCCTGTCGCGCGTTTTCTGGGTGAATTCTACCGTGTTCCGGGGGCCCTTTTCTGTCGGGCCCCCGGTTGTCACGGTGTTCTAGTCGGTGTTCTCGATATTCCAGTCGGCCGGGACTCCGTAGAACCCGTGCAGCTCTTCGACGGTGTAGGAGGTGACGTTCTTGATGGTCTCTCCGGCGGGGAATTCCTGGCCCTTCTTGAGGGCGTCGCTCTTGGCCTGGCGGGCGGCGCCGTGGGTGCGGTCGATGATGCCGAGGGTGCAGGCCTGGCCCAGGGTGTAGCGCTGGACGACGGGCTCCTCGTCGGCCAGGCGCTCGACCAGCTCGGCCATCTGCTGGGCTGACACGGTGCCTGACACGGGGGCGCCGCTGACACCCTCATGATCCTTTGACCTGCGGCGGGGGGCACCCTTGTTCGTAGATCCCTCCGTGTCAGCGGGGAGCGAGTAGGGGTCGTACTCGCCGCCGGGCAGGAAGCTGGTGACGGCGCCGGCGGAGTCGGCCTTGTCGATGTCGGCCGGGGTGATCCAGGGGGCCATGTCCCCGCGGTCGAACCAGGCCGGTGCCTGCGGGGCGCGGTCGAGATGGTCGTTGATCTCGGCGGGGCTGAGGTAGGCGTACTGGATTTCCTCGACCCTTTCCGGGGTGCCGTCCGGGCGCATCTTCTTGCGCTTGCGGCCCCTGGTGGAGATGACGCCACGGCCCATGATGGTGTCGTCGTAGTGGAGACGCGGAGTGGTGGCCCCGTAGGCGACGTTCCACGACGGTTCGGAGGTATCTCCGACGACCATTTTCGTGCCGACCTGGTCACGTGCCATGGTCGATCCGAATACGTCCAGGGCGTACTGGTGAGTGCCGACGACGACGCGGTGGTCGGAAGAGCGTCCCTGCATGAGGATGATCTGGAACCAGACCAGTACGGGCGGGAATCCGCGCTCCTTGCAGATGAACTTCCACCAGGCCGCGACGAAGTCGCGGAAGGACGGGAGTTCGTCGATGATGAGGAGCCGGGGAATTGGCTTGTCGGTTCCCTGGTAGTCGCGGAATCGGCGCGAGTTGTACTTTTCCGCCGCCATCATCGACGTGAAAAACTCCGCGATTGCCATGACGCATTCATACGTCTCCGTGATGTACCGGACTCCGCTCTTTCCCTGCGCTTCGACCATGGAGTTCTGCTTGGGGTCGATCAGGGTCACGAGCCACCCGTGGATACGGGCGTTCACGAGCGGCATATAGGCGGTCGTGGACTTTCCGGAGCCGGTTTCACCGGAGATACCGATATGCGGGGTCGCGTTCTTCGTCATGACGTAGGCGGGGCCGTCGTGGGTCTCGCCGAAGTGGATGCGGTAGGGGTCGTCAGTGGGCTCCCACTTGACGTATTCGGGCAGCGGCTCCGGCACGATCGGTGCGGGCTTGGGCGTGAATTCGGCGTAGGGCCTGCGGCCCTTCTGGTGGTAGGCGGCGACCCACTGGCCGGGCAGGCGGGAGTCGATCAGGAGGGCCAGGATCGCGCGCTCGCCCTCGGCGCCGAGCCAGTACAGAGGCAGCCGGATGGTGATCTTCGCGTCGGACGCCTTGACGTCCTTGGCCACCTTCAGCCAGTGGTCGGCGCCGCGCTCCTGGTCCTCCTCGGACAGGCGCAGCACCTGCACGAGTCCGGCCCAGATGCCGGGGCCGTAGATCTCGTCATCGGCGGCGCGGTAGCCGCCGGTGGAGGCGATCAGGAGCGTGACGGGGACGGCGGCGATCAGGGCGACGATCGTCCAGCCCGGGGACAGGGCCCAGCCCACGAGGGCCGCCAGAGGCGCTGTGCGGGCCGCTGCGCGCGCTGCGTACCGCCAGCGGCGCCAGGCGCCCAGGCCGCGCCACACGGTCCGCAGAGCGGCGTACAGGGCCGCTCCGGCGCGTCCGGCGTAGGTGGCGCCGGTGACGGCCCACTGGGCCCAGTCCGGGGCGGCCATGGCCCAGCGCTTGCGCAGGGCGGGCCAGTCGATGGGGGTGTAGGCCGGGGCCGCGACGGCGACGGACCCGAGCTCGGCGACGTCCAGGCGGTCGAGGTCGACCGTGCCGGGCCGCCAGAACGTGGCGTTCGTGCGTGCCTCGCCGCGCAGTTCGCGGCCGGAGAGGTAGCGGCCGGCGAACCGGGCCAGGCCGATGGTGGCGCCAGCGAGGCCTGCGCCGATGGCCTGGCGGATGCCCGCCCAGCCGGGCTCCTCGTCCACGCCCTGGTCGCCCAGGCGGCGCTGGCCGATGCCGTACAGCGCCCCGATGGCGAGGACGGCGACGACGAGTACGCCGCGCCATCCGAGGGTGTGAGCGGTCCACTGGAGGGCCTCCAGGGGCACGCGGATCACGCCGGGCAGGGAGTCGATGGACTGCTGGGTGGTCGGGGCGGTGGATGTCGGGGTGGGGGCGGGGGTTGCGAGTGCGGGGTGGTGGGTCATGCTCACGTGCGGGGTCTCCCGATGTGTGCGTGAGGGGCCCTGGCCCCGCCCGGCAGGGTGTCTCTGGCCGGAGACCTGCCGGGCGGGTGCTCGTGCTCCTCTGTGGACCTTGCTTGCAATCGTGACTCTCAGGACTGACAACGGCCGCCGGATTTCCGGCGGTTGCTGGTCTGGCCTGCTCTCCTACGGTGAAGGCCCCTGCCTGTGGACAGAATTCGCGCCTTCACCTTCAGAAGGGGAGTCGCGAACGCCGGAATGTGACAGGTCAGGCCGGGCGAATTTCGTGGGCGTGGACGAGGACGGGGGCGATCAGGGGGCTGATCCCGGCGACGGTCCACCGCCCGCCGGTGAGCGGGCCGGGCTCGACCTCGTCCAGGACGCGGCCGGTGCGGCCGACGGCACGGGGGTCATCAGCGCAGGCCACGATGCGTACGCGCTGTCCGGCGTGGAAGGTCACGGCGTCCTCCTGGTGGTCGTGCTTGCGGGGTCGTCGGCGAGGATGCCGCCGGTTGCGGACACCTGCGGATTCCGCCCGTCCGGCTCTCCCCAGAGCGGGGCCTGGCCCTCGATGTCGGGGGCGGCCGGGGCGGCGAGGACGGCGGCCGGGGTCAGGGGCCGGGGCTGGCGGGGTGTCATCGGGCGTCCCGGGCGCGGCCGTCGACGTCGTGCTCCTGGCCGTCGTCGTCGGCGTCGGTCTCCCATCCGGCCCAGTCCGCGATCCGGTCGGCGCGCTCCAGGGCGGCGTCGTACAGCGAGCGGCGGCCGGTGGTGGTGCGCAGGACCGGGGCGGAGTGGACGCGGAGCACGGTGACGATCCCGGCGGCGAGGGTGAGCAGCGCGGTCGTCGGGCGGGTGAGGTGGGCGGCGTCGGCGAGGAGCTGGGTGGCGCCCATCGCGGCGATTCCGGCCAGGAGCGGGCTCCAGAGGAGGAGCTGGATGGCGGGCCAGGCGGCCAGCGAGCGCGGTAACGACGGGGCGTTGGGCAGGGTGTTCACGGTTCCTCCAGGGGTCTGTGGGGTGGTGCTCGGTGCGGGTCGTGGTGGCCGGCGCGAGGGGCTGGCCCCGGGCCGGGACGCGTCGGGCGTCCCGGGCGGGGCCAGCCGCCTGCGTTACTTGCGGCCGTTCTTGCGGCTCTTGCTGCGGTCCTGGCGGGCGATCTCGCGTTCCAGGCGCTCCTGGGCGCGCTGGGTCTCCAGGGCCTTCCTGGCGGCGGCCTGGAGGGCCTCGCGCTCCTGGGCGCGGGCCTGCATCCGCTCGATGCGCCCCGCGGCGTGCTTGGAGCCCATGACCATGCCGATGACGTGGACGGCGCCGGACGCGATCTCGCGGGCGGTGTAGCGCTCGGGTTCGTGGGAGTGGCCCATCAGTGCTCTCCGGTGGGTGCGGGGGCCGTACGGCCCGAGGTCGAGGTCGAGGTGTCGATGCGCTGGAGGTAGACCGTGGGGCGCAGGATCATCAGCAGCCCGGTGACGGGCCGCTCGCGCAGCTCGGGCGCGAGCTCCTGCAGGAGTCGGTCGGCGAGCTCCGGCGCGGTGAGCGCCTGGTCCAGGTCGGTGGTGGCGTGGGCGTCGATGTCGATGCGCGGGGCCAGGGCCCGCCCAGCCCGGCCGTGGAGGCCGGGGCGTGGGCGGACAGCAGCCACTGCACCGGGCCGGGCCCGAACAGGCGGGGCTGGTCCGTGCCGTTGGCGTCGGTCATCGGCGGCCGTTCCCGCGGCGCGGGTAGTCGTGGCCGGCGGGCGGGTACGGCTCGCGCGGGTCCGGCGCGGAGGCGAACAGCGCGATCTCCTCGAACGCGGTCAGCTCCTGGTCGCCGCACGGGTCGCCGGTCCGGGCCGCGTACGCCGCCTCCACCCCGTCCAGCAGGCGGCCGGTGCGGGCGTCGTCGTGGGCCTTGTTCTCGCGTCGCCAGCCCATGTCACACCCACCCGACGGTCTCGTCGGAGAGCGGGCCGCCGCGCTCGCCGGAGCGGTCGACCAGCAACAGCTCGCTCTCGCCGTCGTCGTCGTGACGGTGGCGGGCGGCGCGGTCCTGGGCCCGGGCCGCGTCCCGGGCGGCCTCACGGGCGTCGCGGGCGTCCTCGCGCTGGATACGGTCGGCGGCCTGCGCGAGCCGCGTGTACCCGGCCGCGAGCTCCATCAGCGTCTGCACGCGCGCCCGGGTCTCAGGGCGGCCGGGCGACATGTGGTGCGTGCTGGTGCGGGCGTCGTCCAGGAGCCGGGCGGCCAGCGCCAGGCACTCGGCGGGGGTCGGCATCGCGGGGGTCGGCGTCTCGTGCTCGGACATAGGGTCAGCCCTCCTGGCGGGTGCGGTCAGCGGTGGTCTGGCGGTGGTGCTCGCGCTCCGCGAGGGGCTGCGCGACGGCGAGGATCACGAGGAACGTGAGGAGCGCGGCGAGCTCCTGGGGGACGCCGACGGCGACCAGGCCGCCGCCGACGGCCCACATGGTCGGCACGGTGACCGAGAGCATCCGCACGGCCAGCGGCAGCCGGAGCCAGGCGGAGTTGGTGACACGGGCGGTGGTGCGGGCCGCACGGGCGGCGGTACGGGTCGTGGTGCTCATCGCGCGTCTCCCCTCTGGGGCGTCGGGTAGGTGTGGCCGGTGGGCGGGTAGCGGTGGCACCCGCACTGGTCGGTCATCAGGCCCTCGTGCACGACCTCGATGAACCGGTGCAGCTCGGCGGCCGGGCGCTCGCGCCGGGTCTCAACCAGGGCCACCAGATCGTCCAGACCGGACAGCAGCCGGTCGGTGGTCTCCAGGTCCGCGAACGCGGCGGCACGCGGGTCGGGGATGGGAGTCACGACCGGCCCTCCCCCGCCTGCGTCGCCTCGCGGGCGCGTTGGTTGAGGCGGCGGACCTCGCGCTTGACGTCCGTCACCGTGACCTCGCGGCCCAGCGAGCGGGACAGCCGGGCGGCGAGCACCGCCGGGTCCTCGATCCCGGCGGCGCGCAGCTCGCGCAGCCCGGCCGCCATCGAGGCGGGCGCCGCCGCCGGGTCCGGCGCCGCCGGGAGGGCCGACGGCTCCGTCTCGCGGGCACCGGTGGTGGTGTCCGGGGTGCTCACCTGCGGCGGCGTGGCGGTGACGCGGGCGGACACACGCGGAGCGCGGGCGTCAGCAGCGTGCGTGCGGGCAGCGTCGGCCGGGACGGGCGCGGTGTCGGCCAGCCACCGCGCCAACGGCGACACCGGCTCCGGGGCGGGCGCGGGGACGGGGACCAGTCCGGCCGCGTACGCCGGGTCGAACGCGCCCTCGTACACGGGCGAGGCGGGCGCGGGCTCGATGACGTCCAGGACGTCGCCCTCGTCGTCGCCCAGCCACTCCGCGATCGCGTCCGCCAGCGCCGCCCGCGCCCGGTCCCGGTCCGCCTGCGCCACGCCCGGAGTCCGGCTGATCGCGATGTCCCGGAGCACGGCCGTACGCATGCGCTCCTGCGCGTCCTGCTCCGCCGACACCGCCACCACGGCCGGAGCCGGGACGGGCGCGGCGGTGGCCGGCGGGTGCTCCGCGACCGCGTACGCCAACTCGACCTGACCGACGTCGGCGACGTCGGCGCCCAGGATCTGGCGCCGCTCGTGCTCGATCGCCAGGAGCTCCACCGTCGCGCGGGCCTCGATCCGCTGCGCCTGGCGCCGGGCGCTCGCGACCGCAGCCTTGGCGTTCGCCGCGCTGATCTCGGCAGCCACCCACTGCGCGTCAGCCGAGGACAAGTCCCGGTCGACGTACCGGAAGACGGCGACCCACAGGATCTTCGCGATCAGCGAGACGGCCGCGCCGATCACGGCCATCGCCCAGGAGTCCAGCAGCATCCCGTGCCAGAACAGCGCCCCCATCGTGATCACGAGGAGGAACCGGCCGATCTGGTCGGCCTGCTTCTTCTTCGCCGGGTTCCACCGGCCCAGCCACGACAGGATCAGGCACGTGATCCACGCGACGTCGAACACGCCCGCCGGGATGTACCCGACCGCACCGGCCCCGGCGTGCTCGAAGATCGAGCCAATCGACCACGTCGACCACACCACCGTCGCCACCGTCAGCGCCACCACCACCGACACCGCGCCGGACAGCAGCCGCGCGTCCCAGTCCACCGGCACACGCGGCACCCGCCGCGTCACCGTGCCGTCGACCTGGTGGACCTTGCCATCCCGCTCGTGCGGGACCTTCACCGTCTCCCGGACGGTCGTGAACAACGCCTTCACCGCACACCACCCGTGGTGCGCGCCGCCAGCGCGGAAGCAACCTCCGCCGCCCGCTGCCGGGTCTCCTCCAGCCGCGCCGCCGCCTCACGGGCAGCCGCTGCGGCCGACTCGTTCTCATTCCTGGCCAGCGCGAACGCGCGCTCAGCCTCGGTACGATCCGACATACGGATCGCTCCCTTCTGCTCAGATCAGTTGGGTCGGTTCCAGGCGCTGCCCGGTGGTGATGCACCGGGCAGCGCCGCACTCCGATCGTTCTAGAACACGTGACGCGTGTCAAGCAGTATCACGCTAGAACACTCAGGGATCACCCGCTAGCATGGCCTGGTAGTGGTCTAGAACGCTTACGAGAGAGAGGAGCGGCCATGACGCCGCGAATCGAGCGGACCCCGCCATACATGCAGGTCGTTGAGCACTTCAGGAAGCAGATCCTGGAGGGCACTCTGGCGCCGGGGGAGCGAATCCCTGCCGTTCGCCAGATCGCCGAAGACTGGGATCTGGCCCATGCCACTGCGGCTAAGGTCCTGTCCACCCTGCGTGGGCAGGGGCTAGTGGAGACACTGCCCGGTATCGGGACCATCGTCCAAGGCCGGGTCCACCGAGGAGCTACCGACCGCGCGATCCGCGCGATCACGACCGGCAAGATCTACCCGCCCGGGGAGCACGCGGTCATCACAGGTGCCAGGTTCGCGCCCGCACCTGCTGAAGTCGCAGAGCTCCTGGGCATCGGAGAGGGCGACAGCGCCATCCGCCGTGAGCGCGTCACTCACAACGCTTCGGGCCCGATCTCGGCATCCGTGAGTTGGTTCGATGCCGCCCTCGGCGATGTCGTACCTGAGTTGCTTGAGCCCGCGCGCATTCTCGGAGGAACAGCGCAGGCGATCACGACGGCCACCGGTCGGCAGGTTCGCACCATCGAGGAACGCACGGCCGCGGACGGCGCGACTCCTGAACAGGCTGGCGTACTGGGTGTGGAAGTCGGGAGTCCAGTCTTCCTGGGCGTCAACGTCTACCGAGACGCGGACGGCGACCCCATCGAAGTGGGCCAGTCCGTGGCCGGCCCCCGCCGCTGGGTCACCCACACAACCGACGTCCCAAGCGACGACGTCTGACCTCGCCGTTCAACACCGTTCGTGACGTGACTGGGTGAGCGACCGTTGGATCGCCAGGCGACGAAACGGCGGGTGTCCGCTTTGGATGCGAGGTTCTGGGGGTCCGGGTGTCACATCCGCCCGGATCCGTCTCCCCTTTCCTGGGTGGGCGGTTTCGCGAGCGAGGGGAGACGACCGTGCACCTCCCGGAGCACCCTCCGGTGCAACTGATGGCGACGCCGGGCCATCTGATGAGCCGCCATGTTTGTCGGGCGGACGGCGTACCCTGTGATCCAAGCAACGACAAAGCCCCGCTGTTCCTGGAGGTGGCACGCAGTTCCCGCTGCGGGCCCAGGATCATCACGGGGCTGAGTCAGACCAATAACCAGAGGTCATCACGCGCCTTGCCGGGCGCAGACCACCACACGAGGGCTTTCAAGATCTTGGGGTGGGCGCCCCTTGATCGTGTAGGTCCCAAGCACGATGGCTTGCTGCCGAGTGTAAGGCGTGGCGACGGAGAAATCTCCCCCACCCTGGCTCGGCGGCTGGCCGGGAAGGCCGTTTGAGTGTCGCGTCATAAGTCGACGTCGCCGCGTGACTGCGGGTCGTGCGTCAAGGTCCACGCGGTGCTGCGCCGCGCGAAGGGGCCGCTGACCGGTGCGGCTCTGGCCGCGACAGTGGGCATCGCCCGCCAGAACGTGCTGGTGCATGTCCGGCACATGGTCGAGTGCGGGTGGCTGGAGGCGGACGGGCGTACCCCGATCGAGCCCCTGCCCGCTGCTCCTGATGTTGTCCAGGCCGCGCGGCGGGCGACGCCGTTGCGGTGGGCGTCGGACCTGTCGCTGACGTGCCGTACGTGCGGGCGGCTGATGCTGATCCTGGCGACGCAGGCCCGTGACGAGTGGTCGGTGCAGCGCACGATGGAGGAGCTGGCGACCGCGCTGGGCCGCTCGGAGCGGATCACGCGTGAGCACGTCGCCGCGCTGACCGGTCGGCGTCCGCACGCCGCGCACCCGATGCTGGGGCCGCTGCTGCGTACGGAGCGGGTCCCGGAGTCGCAGGGGCGCGGTGGGCTGCGGTTCGTGTTCCTGGGCGGGCTGACCCGGCCGGGGTCGGTGGCTGCGGACTACTCGCTGGAGGAGTACGCGGAGCTGCGTCGTACGGCGCTGGGTGTGCTGGCGCAGGCGCCGTTGATCACGTCGGGGATGAACGCGGATGAGCGGCGGAGCGCGGCGGAGTTGCTGCTGATCCCGCGTCTGCACGTGGGGTATCCGCCTGCGGTGCTGGCGGAGGGGATCAGGCGGGCGGGCGATCACGAGGGCACGGTGACGGGGCATGCGTACGGGCTGATCCGGTGGCGTCTGGACCAGGTGGCTCCGGCGTCGGGGTACACGCCGACCGCGCAGTCGGTCCAGGCCCCGGAGCGGGTGCTGCACGAGTGCGCGGACTGCGGCAACCCGTTCCGGGCGCTGCCGGACGTGGCCCACTGCCCGGGCTGCACGCGGCGGCGGGCGGCCGGGATCTCGCTGGACGTCGCCCTGGACGCGGAGGCGCTGGAGTACCAGGCGATGCGGGTGCCGGTGCCCCGGCTGTGACGGCCGCGCGGGCCTGGGTGATTGGCGGCCAATCACCCAGGCCCGCGAACACCCCCTCGGGGGCCCGTTTCCGCGGTTTTTCTCCCTCGCCGCCGGTTCTGGTGTCTGTGCTGGTCAGCACCGACATGGGGACCGACCAGCCCACCGGCATGGCACCGACCAGGACCGGCATGGGCGGGCCGCTGTGTCGGTGGCTGGTCGGTGCGTTGGTCGGTGCCCGTGTCGGTGCTGCGGGCGCGGGCGCCGCGCTGCGGCGGGCGCGTGCCGGGGGTGAGTGTCCGCCGGGGCGACACCTCTCCTCCGGCTATCGCGGAGAAAGAGGTGTCGTCGCGATGGGAGGGCTTGCCCACTAGGTCTGACCTGGGACGATGCTCAAGATCAAGAAAGTGGGGTTCCCACTCCCGGTCACACCTCCGGTGCAACCCCTAGAGCAACCGTATAAGCAACTCTCCAGCCCCCCTCCGGTGCAACCCGCGCCGGGGCACGGAGCACCGGCCCGCCCCGTCCCAGAGCCCGGTGGGCAAGCCCGCACGGAGAGGCTTGCCCACTTCCCCTCGCAGGGCTTGCCCACCGCGCTCTGCGGCTTGCCCACCCCGCTCCGGGTGATTGCCGCGCAATCACCCCGCGCTCTTATGCCACCGGATTGTGGTGGCTAGCCTGGTGGCATGGCTGTGATGACTCTGCGCATCCCCGATGACCTTGACCCGGCGATCCGTGCGGGCGCCGCGGCGGCCGGGCTGTCCCTGAACGCCTACATCGTGTTGGCCGCGCGCCGCCAGGCGGTGCTCGATGCCGCGCGCCAGCTGGCCGCGCTCGGACTGGGCGAGGACCTGGCGGGCGAGGGCGACGCCCTGTGAGGCGAGGAGAGATCTGGTCGCTGGCCGACGGGCGCGACGTCCTGGTGGTGAGCCTGGACGGCCTGGAGGACGCGTACGGCGCGGTCCTCGCGATCGTGCTGCACCCGCCGGGCCGCTACCCCGACACCGCCATGTCCGTCGTGATCGGCGACCCGCACCCCTCGACCGCCGTCGCCGTGAACGTGCAGCAACTCGCGGTGAAGCGCTTCGCGGGCGCGGTCCTGGCGGGCGCGGTACCGGCGGAGACGATGACGCGGGTCGACCAGGCGCTGCGCGCCGTCCTAGACCTGTAGGCCGGGGCGGGCGCGGCGCTGGCCGGCAGGGCCGGGTCGTTCTTGTGGGTGATGGCGTTCATGGAGGCGCGGTGAGACGTTCGGCAGAAAGCGTTGATGGGGCCCGGTCGCGTAGCGCGGCCGGGCCGCGCGTGTCTCACATGTGAGACACGCACCGGAGCGGCGGCGCCCCGGTCCCCTGGCGGGGCCGGGGCGTTGTGCTGTCTCCGGGGCTTCTACCAGGGGGAATCTGACTAGCTGGCTAGCTGGCTAGTCGGGTGTGCGGCGGAGCTCTTCGCAGAGCGCCGCCGCGATGACCGGGTTGGCGTCGGTGAGGCGGAGCAGCGCGCGGAAGAGCGCGGACTTGTCGATGCGGTGGCCGGTGCGGCGCCGCATGTCGAGCACGAGCGCGTCCAGGGCGAGGGCCTGGTCCTGGTCGAGGCGCAGCGTGTACGCGGTCATCGGGGCGGTGTCGTCCTGGGTGGGCACGAGCCGAGCATGGTCAGCGGGCTTCCGGGCTGTCATCACTCGCCCGGGTGGCGCGGGTGGCGTCTTGGGGGCGCGGGGAGGTGGCGGCGCGCCGGGTTACCGGTTACCGGTTACAGCCCGCGTGCGGGTCTCTCTGTGCTGGTCAGGGCGGTGCGGGGGCCGTTCTGGTGGGGGCTGTAACCGGTAACCGGTAACCGGGCGGGGGTGACTAGCTGGCTAGCTGGCTAGCTGGCTAGCTGTACCGTCGTGCTGGCCGGTGACGAGAGAGCGGAGTACGGATGTCGAAGGCAGGACGGGCGCGGCGGGTCGCGTTCCTGAACCACAAGGGCGGGGTCGCGAAGACCGACACCGTGGTGCGGCTGGCGGAGGGCCTGGCCAAGGCGGGCAAGCGGGTCTTGGTGGTGGACATGGACCCGCAGGCGAACGCCAGCGAGGTGTTCGGGTGGGTGGAGCAGGACCACGAGACCCGGCCGACGATCAGCCAGGCGATCCAGGCCGACCGTGAGGGGGCGGCGCGTGCGGTGATCCAGCCGACGGCCTGGACGGAGGCGTTCGCGGAGCGGATCCGGCTGGCGCCGGCCGTGCTGTCGCTGGAGAACCGGATGGCGGAGGCCGGGGCGAAGGCGAGCTCGGTGCGGCGGCTGTGGCGGGCACTGGACGGCGCGGACGACGATTTCGACTACACGCTGATCGACTGCCCGCCCAGTCTGTTCCACCTGACCCAGCTCGGGCTGGCGGCGGCCGACGACGCGGTCATCGTCACGACCGCCGTGCACAACGCCGTACGCGGCTCGAAGAACGCCGCGAAGTTGGTGCGCGAGGAAGGCGCGAACCTGTACAACCCGGAGCTCGCGCTGCGCGGGGTGATCGTGGCCAAGCACCGTCAGCGCGGCGACCACGCCGAACAGCTCGCCCGGCTGCGCGAGCTGTACGGCGACCTGGTGTGGTCGCCGATCGTCCCGGACCTCTCCGACATCGAGGCGGCCGACACCCACGCCGTGCCGCTCAACTACATCGTGGGCAAGCAGGCCACCCGCATCCGCGGCACGTTCGAGCTCCTGACGGAGACGTTCCTGAAGGAGATCCCCGCATGAGCCCGATCAAGAAGCCCGATCAGCCGCAGCCACAGCCACAGCCGGAGGCGGCGCTGCCCCCGGCGGAGCACGGACTCGCGGTCGGCGCGGCCGTGGGCGCCACCGCCCGCAAGAGCACCACGCAGCGGCGGCGGCCGTCGTTCGGCTCGTACATGGACCGCGATCTCCAGCGGGCGTTCAAGGCCGCGTGCGTGCTGTCCGGGGTCGAGATGCAGGACGCCCTGGACCAGGCCGTGCGCGACTGGCTGACGAAGCAGGCGGCTAGCTGACTAGCCAGCTAGCCAGCTAGCCGAGCGCGCGGCGCTCTGACCTGCGGAAAGACCGATCGTCGTGCGCATTGCGCACGGCGGTTGTTTTTTACGCACACCCTCTTGTGTTCAAAGCGCACAGCTCGCTACTCTCTTCTTGTGCGTAAAACGCACACCGACCGGAAGGACCTCCCATGCCCGTAGGCGTCACCCGCACCGACGACCACACCGCACAGATCACCTGGAACCCGACCGCCGACGACCCCAGCGGCCAGATCGCCCACGCCATCGAGTCCGGCCGCCTCGCCGCCGCCCTCGCCGCCCTCGGCGCCCGCACCGTGGAAGACCTCGCCGGAGGCGACACCAGCAGCGACGCCTTCCGCGCCATCCTCACCGGCGCCTCCTCCCTCCAGGCCGACCTGGAGCGCCGCATCCGCACCCTCGTCGTCGTCATGCGCAACCAGGGCGCGACCTGGGCCCAGCTCGCGACCCTCCTCTACGGCGACGCCGACAAGCGCTCCAGCGCCCGCGCCGCCTACAACTCCGGGCTCCGCCAGCTCGGCATCAACGAGGGCCAGGCCGACGCGGACGACGACCAGTGAGCCCCGCACCGCGCCCGCCTGACCTCACCGGCGCCCCGCTCCGAACCCGAACCCGACTGGGGGATCTGACCCGATGCTCGCCACCGTCTTAGCCATCCTCGGAACCCTCGCCGGAGCCGCCCTCTCCGGCGCGTTCCAGCACGCCGCCGCCGCGCGCACCGAACGGACCGCACGCCGCGACCAGACCCGCGCCGCCCAACTCGAAGCGGTAACCGCCCTCGCCGTCGCCGTCAGCGACCACCGCGCCGCGATGTGGACCCGCGCCGATGCCGCCCTCAAAGGCGAGCCGGCCGACCGCATCCGCGAGCTGCGCCTCCACAGTCACGCCACCCGCTCCGCGGTGACCCGCCCCCACGTCGGCCTGCGCCTGCACGTGACCGACCCCGCCGTACGCCAGGCCGCCGACGACATGGTGAACGCCACCTACGCCATGCGCGACGCCACCACCAGCGCCCCCGCACTCGACACCGCCCGCGCCGCGGCCCTCGCCGCGCACGACCGGTTCGTCGACGTCGCCGCCCGCTACCTCCAGGCCGCCTGACCACGCGAAGGGACCCAACCACATGAGCGAGCACGAGACCCCCGAGACCATCCGCTACACCGCCGACGTCATCTGCGTCCGGGGCGACGAGGTGCTGACCATCGTCCGCCGCTGGGACCCGTACGAGGGGCAGCGCGCGCTGCCCGGCGGACACGTGGACATCGGCGAGACCTCCAGGGCCGCCGCCGCCCGCGAGCTCCTCGAAGAGACCGGCGTCCGCGTCGTCGACGAGGACCTGGTCCTCGTCGGCCTCTACGACGACCCCGGCCGCGACCCCCGCGGCCGCTACGTCACCGCCGCCTACCTCGCCCACGTCCCCGCCGACACCCAGGCCATCGCCTCCGACGACGCATCCGCCGTGGAATGGGTACCGCTCGCAGAGCCCGGGCCGCTCGCGTTCGACCACGCGACGATCGTCCGCGACGCCTGGCTCCACACCGGGCGCCAGCCCATCACCCGCTGAAGAGCACCCCGGACACCCACATCCACACGAAGGGACCGCACATGAGCACTCAGCAGTACGACGCCGAGATCCACGTCCGCACCCGGGACGGGCGGCTGGTCACCGTCTACCACGACACCGTCGGCCCGGCCGGGATGAGCGCCGCCCAGGTCCGCGCCGACGCCGAGCGGGCCGCCCTGGCCCAGGTCCCCGGCGGCCGGGTCGAGGGATCCCGCGTCACCACCGACGGCAAGCGGCGCTGAAGAGCACACGGTGGACACCCACACGCCCGCGGAACGCGCCGCCCGCCAGGACCGCGCCCAGCACCTCGCCGGCCAAGTCGTCGCCGCACTTGCCGAACTTGACGCCCTTGGCCTCGCCCCGGTCGGCCAACTCACCGTGCCCGACGTCGGCCTGATCCGGCGTCGCGGCGACGACTGGGAGATCACCCCCTAGCCGCGCAACCCCCGCGACCACAGCGCCCCCAGAGCCCCTGTACGGCTCTGGGGGCGCTCCCGTACCAGGAGCGCCCCCAGAGCCTGCTAGCCCGTCAGAACGCCGTACGCGGCCGCACAGTGACGGACCGGCAGGTACGATCCTGAACAGCCGGGCCCGCTAGGGACACCGACTAGGCACCACCCCCCGAGACCACGTCCGTGATCGTGTCCGCGATGCTGCGGGCCACGCCCGCCGCCACGCCGCTGATCGTCGCCAGCGCACCACGTCGGGCGAAGCTCGCCGGGTCCACCGCGGCCGGCGCCGCCCCGACCATCGGGGCCTGGCCCTCGCGTTGCCGACGGCGCTTGCTCTTCCTGCTCAACTGTCCTCCCGGATCGATGCGTTGATGGCGGACCGACCCTGAAGGACCGGCGGGCAAGCCGCGCAACCCCTCACCTCCGCCACACCCCTTCAGCGCCCTCGTGGCCAGTTCGACAGGAAGCCGGTGCGAACCGGCGCTGCACGGTGCGACCGGCAGGTGAGGAACCGGCGACGGCACCAGCGTGGACCCGGATTATTGCGACGCAATAATCCGAGACCGCACCAGAACGGGACAGATTGGGTGTCACGCAGAACAGCCGGGCTGCATTACAGGGCCTGACCTGCGGAAACGCGATTCTGTCCCCAGGGAGACCCGCGAGTTGTCCACAGAAGAGCCAGGCATCCGGAGCGCCAGCCAGCCGCCCGTCATGATCGCTGACCAGCGACGACGCCAGTTATCCACAGAGAGGTGTCATGCAAAACAGCCGGTCCCCTAGGAACTACTAGCGGCCCGGTCGTTTCGACCCCGGAGGGGTCGGGGCGATCATCGCGGAGCGATGATCCGCCCGGAGCGCTCCGCGCTCCGACCGACGCGTAGCGTCGGCGCGTCGTCTTCGCGGAGCGAAGCGCGCGC
>NZ_JBEOYE010000142.1:0-17206 GCF_040296945.1 Streptomyces sp. NPDC001941
GCCTTCGGGTGGGTTCCCCGTTCAACGGGCCGTGCCTGGGGTGGGATTTCCACTCCAGGCCTTACCGGCCCTCCAGGGGCGTTTAGCCTCTCCGCCTGCCCGGCGGCGAGGATCACACGCGACGCATTGAGGTCACGATCATGCCCGGTACCGCAGCTCTCGCACCGCCAGGTGCGCACGTGCAGCGGCTTCTTCCCGTCCACGGCCCAGCACACGTGACAGGTCTGAGACGACGGCAGCCACCGCGACACCGTCCCGACGTACCGCCCGTACCGTGCGGCCTTCTCCTGAAGGACCCGCCGGAACATCCCCCACGCCGCATCGTGCACGGACTTGGCGAGGCGGGTGCGTGCGAGGCCGGAGATGGCCAGGTCTTCGAGGTAGACCGCTTGGTTGTCGCGGATCAGTCTCGAAGCGGTCTGGTGGCACCAGTCCTTGCGCGCGTCAGTCACCCGAGCGTGGGCGCGGGCGACCCTGAGTCTGGCCTTGTGCCGGTTCTTCGACCCCTTCGCCTTACGGCTGAGAGTCTGCTGAGCCTTACGCAGTCGTCGTTCGGCGCGGCGCAGGAAACGCGGGTTGTCGATCACCTTGCCGTCGGAGAGGACGGCGTAGTGCGTCAGCCCCAGGTCGATGCCCACCTCGGCATCCGTGGCGGGCAGCGTCCCGGGCTCGACGTCCACGACGAACGAGGCGAAGTACCGGCCGGACGGGTCCTTGACCACCGTCACGGACGACGGGGCTGCGGGCAGCGGCCTCGACCAGCGGACCCGGACATCGCCGATCTTCGCGAGGTTCAGCCGGCCGCCTGCCCGAAGCCCGGAACCCGTTCTTCGAGAAGCGGACCGCCTGCCGGTTGTCCTTCTTCGACTTGAACACCGGCAGCCCCATACGCCGGCCCCGGCGCTTGCCGGTCACCGACGCGAAGAAGTTCGCGTACGCCGTATCGAGATCGCGCAGGGAGGACTGCAAGGCGTCCACCGACACCTCCGCAAGCCACGCCCGCTCCGGAGTGCGCTTCGCATCGGTGATCACCCGCTTCGCCAGAGCACCCGACGAGATCCGCGACCTGTCCGCCTTGTACGCGGCCTTCCTGGCCGCAAGCGCATCGTTGTAGACCACCCGGGCACAGCCGAACGTCCGAGCCAGCGCGATGCGCTGACCCGGCGTGGGCTCGACCCGGAAGGAGTACCGCAGATGCATGAGAGCAACGTACCGGCCGCCACTGACATTGATACTCGTAGCGGGTTCCGGTGGTCGTGGCTCTGCCACTGACTGACGCCCTGCTGGGCTGTCTTCCCGTTGTACTGTCAGGCTGCCGGGGCCCGTTCTTCATGGCGCCGGCCAGGTGGAACATGACCTGATAGGAGCTTGGTCGGAAGCCCCCTCAATGTCCTGTCTGCCCCACCCGGCCGGTGCCGCCTCCGGCTAGGAAGGCTTCTCCAGCATGACAGCAGCGGGCACAGCGGGCACGACCGAACAGTGGGTGTTCGGCGGTGTGGACTCCCACGCCGACACCATTCACGTCGCGGTCGTCACCGACAACGGCGGCCAACTCGCCGACGCCGAGTTCCCCACCACCGCCGCCGGATACATGGCGGCCCTTGCCTTCCTGGGCGCCCACGGAGCTGTGGTCGCGATCGGGGTGGAAGGCACCGCGTCCTACGGAACCGGGTTCACGCGTGCCGCCCGAGCGGCCGGCCTGACCGTGGTCGAGGGGTCGTCCGTGGTCCAGGAGACTGAGATCTGAGTCACGGTGGTCTTCTGATCGTCCGGCCCTGGCGCGGGCGGGCTGTCGGCCAGCGGACACGGGCGGCCGCCGGGCCCGGTCAGGACCTCTTTGGCCGTCTTCACCAGTCGCAGCCAGCGCAATGAGGATCGGCCGGTGAGGCTGACCGACATGAGCCACAGCCTCTGGATCGCGGGTTCCAGCTGTTCGCGGTCCTGAGCGGGAAGGCTCACGAAGAGCAGCTCGGGCTGGCAGGACGCGAGGACTTCGAGCGCAGCCTGCGCATGGCGGTCGGGATCTTCACCGGCACGGTCGTGGGTGGCGTGCAGAGCGACGAAGAGCACGCGGCGTACGTCGTCCATGAGGGCGTCGTAATCGGTCTCCCAGACGCGCGCCCGTCGGCGCATGCGGACTTGGAAGTCCGCGTTCTCCAGTGCCGTGTGCAGGAGCTGCTGGGCCCTGCGGCGGCTGGCATCGAGGCGGTCCGGCTCCATGGCGGCTCTCCTTCGACGTGGCGACCAGGCCATCATGCGCCACCCTCGTCATGGCAAGTGCCGGAGCCGGACCCCACCTGGAACCTCGACTTCGATGACCAAAGCGACATGACTCGCCGACTGCCCCGTCTGGCAGCTCTCCATCTGCGGTGAGCGGCGCTACCCGAGGCGGGCCGTCCCGAATCGCGCGAGGCCGAGGCGCGTTTCCCGGCTGCGCGAGCGGGCGTTCGTCACCCACCCGTGATGCTGAAGCGGGCAACCCTTCCCCACCCCCCTGCGGTCTCTTGATCGTGATCAGACAACTTTTGCGTCCCGTGGTCGCGCTGCTGGGCGGGGCACTGCTGCTGAGTGGCTGCGCCGGCGCTGATGCCGCGGCGGACAAGCCTCCCGCCCATCGGGTGTTCTCCCAGAAGCTCAACGCGCAGCCGATCCGAGCGCTGGAGGTCTCCAAGGCGGCTGGGACGGTGTCGTTCCGTCAGGTCGTCACCTTCGGTTCCTCTCAGGGGGCGGTACGCCTGACCAGCAACGGCCAACTGGACTTCCCGCGCCAGCGTGCGTCGTTCGTACGGACCTGGGGGTTCGACGGCCGCTATCCCGTGAGCCAGCGGGAGTCGTTCGCGGGAGATGCGCTGGGGGCGGACCACGCCGCGGCGAGCCAAGCGGTGGTGATGGACCGGCAGTTGGTGCACGTGCGGCCCGTCGTGGCGGGGTACTGGCTGAAGTACGACCGCGCGACGATCGTCCAGGACGGCGGGCAGAGCATCATGGACCTGCGCGGCAAGACCGCGCCCTACGGTGAGACGCTCCTGGAGTCCGTGCCCGGTATCGAGTCCGTCACGTCCAAGCCGACGCCCGGTGGAGGGCGTGCCTACACCACCCGTCTGGACGGCCAGCTGCTGCACCGAGTGGTGCCGCACCTCACCCTCGCGCTGGCCGACCTCCTGGACGAGCAGTCCCTGGGCGCGCGTGCCGCGTTCACCCTGGTCGTCGATCGTACGGGGCGGATCGTGCGGGTGGACGCGGACCTGACGCCGCTGCTCACGCACAAGCCAGGTGCCCTCTCCAAGGTCCACAGCGTGCGCGTGGCGCTGGAGTTGAGCCAGTACGGAGCCGCGTACACCCCCCGGCCCGGGCTGAAGGGCCGGATCCTGGATGCCGGCCAGGTCGTGAAGGGCCTGCACGAAGTCAAGCCGGGCTCGTGCGTCGCCTCCGACACCGGCCAGGGCTACTGGACCCAGCTCGTGGTCGTACCGTGCGGCTGGCCGCACCAGGGCCGCATCTACGCGCAGCGCGAGTGGAGCGGCACGTATCCGGGCGAGAAGGAGTTGGACCGCGAGTCCATCCAGGCCTGCGACGACGCCTACGCCCGGGTGCCCTCCGGCTGGACCGCGGGTAGTCGCGAGCCCGGCAAGTTCTGGACCCACTGGCCGTCCGAACACGCCTGGCGCACGGACAAACGACGCAAGACCACCTGCTACGTCCTCACCCGCTGACCCGCCCACCACGCTCCGGCACCCCGGCGGATTCACACGGCCGGGCAGGGCGCCGCTCTGCCCGGCGGACACCATGCCCGAACCGACGGATCAGGTCAGCGCTGGTTGTCCTGCCGGGGTCGTTTGCTGAGGAACTGCTCGGCAGCCTCGACCGCTTCCCGGTTGAGCTCCTCGCGAGAGACTCCCCAGCTCTCCTCCCAGCACTCCAGGTTGTTTGCGCAGTGGACGAGAAGCTCCAGGTCCCCCGGATAGCCGAGGTCCTCGGCAATCTCAACCCAGATGAGGAGTGTCCCGGCGGCCGGGTCGAGTGATCCGTCCGCGATCTGGCCGGCGATCCAGCTGGCCATCGCCCACTTCGCGGCCAAGGGATCGGCCGGCGGGTGGAAGGCGAGCCCCAGTTCCTCCAGAACTCGGTCGAACAACTCTGGCGCTTCGGGCTCCTCACTGCGAAGGAGTCCCGCCAGCATGGCGAGCGAAGGGCTCTCAACCCCGGCGAGCAGGGCGTCCAGCCCGGCCTGGATGAGGCGGTCCGATCCCACATGCCTTCCGAATGCCCTCATGCGCGCAAGGTGGCTGATCTGGGCGATTGCCTCGTCGTGCGTCATCTGGGCCTTCCATCGGTGCGTTGCACGGAAGCCTCGCATTCCCGTCGCGCCAGCGCGAACGGTTTCGGACGTGCGACCCCTCAGGGACGCCTTGCCTGACCGCCACCTGAGGGCCGACCTCCACGATCTCACCGGCGTCGAAGCCGCCGTCCGACTCCGTGCACCGATCACGAACGGCGGCTTCGAGCCCTTCGCCCCGCCGCACGGGCCAGGATCAAGGCATCGGGAGGAGGGCTCCCGGCAACCCGCCGTCCCGGACCACGGTCTCGCCGATGGAGAGCCCGCAGAGGCTGCCGACGGCGGTGAGCACCGCGGTCGGCAGCCGTGGCGCGTGCTCCTCGTAGTGCGGCGCCGCGGCCGTCTCTCCTACGTCCCCGATCGCGGGGAACACCGCGCCCGCCGCCCGGAGTGCCGCGTCCAGCTCGGACGGCTCGTCGAAGGTCTGACCGAAGTCGGTGCACCGGACCCGTTCGTCGCCAGGGACGTGGAGGACCTGTGCCGGTGGGCTGAATCGGTTCTGCGTCACGCAGATGACCTCGTCGCCGGGCCGGGACGCCATCGAGGCGACCTTACGCCGACCGGTGGCCCAGGTCGCGGCGCTCCAGTCCTCCAGTACGTAGACCCAGTCACCGCAGGTCCCGTACATGACCCGGTTCGCGCGGGGCGAGGGCCTGCCCGGCCGTCCCGCCGGTGGCACGAGGGCTCGATACGGGACGCGGGCGGCGAGGGCTGCCGGGTCCGCGCCCAGCGCGACGAGGAAGTCGTCCGGCGCCATTCCCCTCGCGGCCGTCAGTGAAATGCCCCCGGCCATGCCCTCTACGGCGGCCGACACGGGCGTGTGGTGGTGCGCGCCGATCCATGCGATGCCTGCGGTCACGGACTTCTCCCGGGCAGCCACATCGGTCTCCTTTACGAGGAGTCTTCACAAGGAATAGGGACGCCGGATCCCTGCCGCCTGCGAGGCGTGCACCACGGCGGTACTCCAGAGACTCTACGGTGCCACGGTCCCCAACTCGTCGGCTGTCAGGGGGCGGTGTGCTCGGCCGCGCTCGGCCTGCGTACGCGGCCCCGGCCGGGCCGTGTCCCGGATCCGGGGCTATGAGTGTCAGCAGGGCGCCGGGGTCGCCCCCGGCGCGCAGGTGGGCGGGGAGCGTGCCGTCGATGCGGTACTCCTGGCAGTGCACGGTGAGCAACACCGCGGCGTTGGTGGGCCATGTACGCGGGCAGGCCTCGTAGGCTGGCCGGATGCCCCACGATGTTCTGGCCCTGTGGCCACCGGCGTCCGCCTCACAGGTGGACTGGCTCGCCGAGCTCTCCGGGGAAGACGGCCTCACCGGGTACGAGGCACCCGGACGGCCCGACGCCGCCTGGGTCCTCGGCGGCATGTACGAACGCGGTCCCGGTGCCGGGGAGTCCGTCAACACCGGCCAGGGCCGGGACGAGCACCCGGGCCCGGGATGGACTCGGCTGCGCTGGGCGGACCTGGCTGCTCGCCTGGGTGATCCGGTCGTGCCGGAGGGCCTCTACCCCTGCCATCGCTGCTTCCCGTCGGCGGAAGCGGCCGGCGTCGTCTCGGGGGCCGTCGCATGGCCCGCCGAGGGCAGCCTGGACAGGCCGACCTGGAACGAACTGATCCGATTCCTGAGCGCACAAAGCCCCGAGGGGGAACGGACGCCCTGCCTGGCGTACTACAACCCCATCGTCACCGGAGACTTCGAGCACCCCGAGGTCCGCTCCGGCCGTCTGGGGGATGCCAAGGCCCTCTTCGACCACCCGGAGATCCTGCACAGCCCATCCAATCTGTGGGCCGCCGACCGCTCCTGGGTCGTCTGTACCGACTACGACTTGTGGGGTACGAAAGTCTGCGGCCCCCGGGCCCTCGTCGAGGCGCTCCTCGGCGACACCGAACTCGAAGCCGTCCGCCTGCCCTGGACCAGTTAGGGCTCTGACCGGGAAGTTTCGCGTGCCGGCGAGCCCGGCCCCGTACAGCGCCTCCTTGCCGACCACCGCTTCGGGCAGCCGCACGGCAACGCACTGAATCAGACGGGCAGCGCCGCCTCCTGCCCGTTCAGGAGGGCCGTGCCCAGGTGTGTGGCGCTGTGCAGGACGGTGTTGCGGTGGCGGTCGCTTCGGATCAGGGCGGCCTCGCGCAGCGCCGTCAGGTGGCGGCTGGCGTTCGGGGCGGTGGTGTGCGTGCGGCACGCCAGCTGCTGCGTCGTGGCCGCCCCCTCCGCCGCCGCCTGTAACAGCGCCGCCCGGGTGCCTCCCAGCAGTGCCGCCAGGGCCTTCGCGCTCGCGGTCGACGGAGCGGCGGGCCTCAGCCAGCCCGCGTCGTGGTCGATCGGGTACACCAGCACGGGCGGCGGCCCCGGATCGACCAGGCTCACGACGTTGAAGCGGCAGAAGAACGACGGCTGCAGCACCAGGCCCCGCCCGTGCAGGTGGAGGTCCTGGTTCACCGGGTAGTCGAGTTCGAGGACCGGGTAGCTCCACCGGGCCGAGCGGTGCAGGGTCCGGAACAACTCGTCCCACCCGCCCCGGGCGAGCTGCGCGGCACGCTGCACCCGATCGCGGTGCACCTCGGCGCGTACCCGCTCCCAGTAGGGGGCCAGACAGGCGTCGAAGTAGGCGTCGGCGGTATCCGCCAGCCTGCCGAGGACCCTGCCGTCGCCCTCGGCCAGTGGCCCGCACCAGGAGGGCAGCCGCAACCGGGGGTGCCGTGCGCGGAACTCCTCGAGGTCGGTTCGCGCGGTGGCGCGGTGGGTCGCCCGCAGGGCCTCCAACTGCGCGAAGCGCGGCGCTCCGCGGGCGGGCGTGAGGAAGTCCGGACAGTATCCCTTCGACGGTGCGAGGAAGGAGAGGTGCTGCACCCCGGCGGGCAGCCGTTGCAGGACGCGGCTGCGCCACGGCCCGAAGACCACGCCGCTGTCCCGGCGTTGGAGCCGGTGAAGGCTGGTCGTCACTTCCCACATGAAGTCAGGCTCGGCGGCGAGCACGGTACGTGCCAAGGCCTCGCCGGTGAAATGGACTCTCAGCATGCTCACTGCCCCCGTGCCCGGTTGTTGGTGCCGGGCCCGTTCCATGCTGTGAGAGCGGATCGAGTCACGACAGGCGATTTTTGGGCTTCCGGCCCGCAGGAAGAACCCGAGCGGTGCTGGCCGGGGACATTGCGCCCAGACGCACATAGCTAACGGCCGGCGGACGACGCGGGCCAGAATCTGGCATCGAGCCGGTGGTCGCGGACCACACCGGCGAGGGGTGGGAACGCGCCACCACGGGTGCCGGGCGATCGGCCCGCGTCCGGACGTCCCACCGGTGTCGTACGACCACTCCCCTCGCACTGGTCCACCCCGGCACAGCGCGTACGACCGGCTCGAACCGCCGGTCCCGGGCCCCTCGACGAACGAAGACGAAAGGCGGACCAAGGATGCGTACACGCATGAAGATGGCTGCGATCACGGGACTCGCCGCTCTGGCGGCGTCCACCGGGGTCGTCCTGGGCGCGGGCCCCGCGCTCGCGGGCCCCAGCTGCTCGTCCGGCTACCACTGCGTGTTCAAGTACCAGGTGGGAAGCACCAAGCACTCCTACTTCGACTCCGACGCGAACTTCACCAACGACTACTTCGGTGACGGATCGGTCGTCAACGACAACGTGTGGGGCGCCAGCAACTCCAGCACCGGTGGTTACGAGAGCCACTACTACCGGGACATCAACTACGCCGGGGGCCTGGTGTTCTGCGTGAACCCCGGCAGCTCCGTGTACGAACTGCCCGCCGGCAAGAAGGACGCGGCCAGCTCCCTGAAGCTGCGGGGCACCACCTCCATCAGCTGCTACTGAGCACCGAGCGCCGGGGGCACCGCGACACCGCCCCCGGCGCTCATCCGCGGCACCCGCCCCGCGCGAGACGCGACCACGGCTTACGAACTACGGACCACGGACTACGGACCACGCTGAGGGGACGGGCACCATGACGGATCGTACGGCGGACGCTTCGACCGGGGGCGGCGGACGACGGCGTCACCGTCTGCTGCTGCCGACGGCCATGGTGCTCGCCCTGGTGGTCATCGGCACCGCCGCCTGGGCGTTCTCCCGCGGCCCCGCGACCGGCTCGCCGCGACCGGAGCGCACCGGATCGGCGTCGAAGACCCTGGCCCTGAGCCGGAGCCTTCCGTTCTACGGCCTCCTCTACACGCGTACCCCGGCCGACGCGAGGATCGACACCGCGAAGCAGCGGTTGACGACCTCGTGCATGGCCGCGCAGGGCCACCGCTACGAGCCGGCGAAGCGGGAGCGGTCGGAGTCCCGGGGCCTCGCCCTCTTCGGCATCGAGCCGGGTAGCGACGCCGACCCCGAGCCGGCCGCGGCGCAGAGCGAGCAGCCGCGGTCGCAAGCGTTCCGGAGGGCGTTGTTCGGCGACCCCGCCAAGACGATCAGTGCCCAGGGCGAGCGGTTCAAGGTCACTCGGCCGGCCACGGGCTGCCAGGCCGAGGCCGAGCGGAAGCTCGTGGGCTCCGAGCGGGAGAAGCTGCTGGGACTCCAACTTCGCCTGGGTGACGGCGAGTCCGAGGCGCTGAGCCAACTCCAGCGGGACGCCCGGTACGCGGCGGCGAACAAACGCTGGCGGACCTGCATGCGTGAGTCCGGCTACGACGCAGCCGATCCGCTCGCACTGCTGCGCACGCTGCCGCGGGGAGCGGACCTCCGCACGCATCCGGCGACCGTGGCGGACCTGCGCTGCAAGGAGCGGACCGGATACCTCGCCGACGTGTACGGGCGCCTCGCCCAACTGCAGCAGAAGTGGCTCGACAGTCACCAGGACGTGCTGCGGTCCTGGCGGGCACTCAAGAACCGCCAGGACGACGCGGCGCGAAGGATCCTCGCCGATGCTCCCTGACGGGAGCCCTGTGGGGCGGACGTCCTGCCGGTGATCCAGCCGTACGACGAACGGTCCTCCCTACCCGAGACCGCCGGGCCCCACCGGCGCGGATGCGAACTCGCCCCGCCTGTGCCCGCGTACGGCGCGTCCTCGCCGGACACCAGCCGCCTGCCCCCGCCAGACCCACACTGGCGCCTTGGGCACCGCGCCGGGACTCTCCGAGTGCCCCTACCCGCTGCTCACGCGCGAACTGCCGCAGCGCTCGTCTTCTCGGGCCCTCCCGCGCATGACCTCCCTTCACCAGGCGCTTCAGCCTGGAACGTGTCGTCTCCGCACGCAGTCACCCGCTCCGGGGCCCGCTGCGAGCTTCTCCAACAGCGACGTCACCGTGACCCCGCCTTCCCTCCCGGCTACAAGCCCGCGCTGCGTGGCGTCCCGCGACCCTGGGCACCGCGGGACGAGGCTCACCGGCCACAGCACTGGCGATGCCCGTCGTTGCTCCTGGCCGGCCGGACACGCCCGTAGCCCGCCCGGGCACGAGGGCATCGGGCTTTCGAGGGCCGAGTCTGTCGGCGACGAGGCATCGTGGCATGTCCGGCGATGGCGCATTGGCGGGGAGGTTACGAAACCGGTCAATGTGCTGCACCGGCAGAGCACGGTGTGCCGCATCGGCGCCGTGTCTTCTCGTGGCGACGGCGCTCCCGAAGGTGGCCGGAAGTCGTCGAAACGGCGAGCGCAGCGGTGGGCGGCCACTCGAACGTGTTGGTTTCATCTCCCCCATCCCGTAAGGGACTTGGGCCGCCTCCCGCATTCGAACGTACTTTCACTGGTCCGCTCTTCGAAAGCCGCTCCCGGGCCGCGCGGGTGCGCTTAGCTAGCGCCCTGCACCCCTCACCCACACCTTGCCGGAGGTCTCCATGCCCGTACTTTCCGCTGCCCGCGCACGGACCTGCCCTCTCGAACATCGCCCCACCCCTTCCCGGCGTTCGACGTGCCGTGCGATGGGTTCCGGCCGTCCCTCAGAGCGATCAGGAGGGTGGCGATGAGTCTGTGGCGTGCGCGGATGGCCGATCCGGCAGTGTCGGCGGCGGAGGAGGAGCTGTTCGGCGGGGCGCTGCGCTACGACACGGTCTGGTCGGAGCACGAACGCACGCGGGTGGAGGTGACGTTGTGGTCGGCGTTACGGGCCATGCCGCGTCTGGTGGCGGCGACGGTACGACGAGCGTGGCGGGCGGACCGGTCCGGGCTGGTCGTGCTGGGAGTCGCGGAGATCGGCCAGGGCGTCGCGGCGGCGGTGGGCCTGCTGATCGTGAATGTGGTCATGCACGCCCTGCTGGCCGGCGGGAGCGCCGCGGAGCGGCTGGACCAGGCGTTGCCGGCCTTGGTGGCCGGGGCCTGTGCGGCGGTGGTGCGGTCGTTGCTGGCGGGGTTGTCGACGTCGCGGGCGGGGCGGCTGGAGCCGCTGGTGGAGCGGATCGCGATGGTCCACTACCTGCGGGCCGCGGCGGCGGTGGAGCTGGAGGCGATCGAGGACCCGCAGTTCAAGCGGCTGATGGACGTGGCCCAGCTGGGGGTGGACGCCTCACGGCGGATGATCTCCGCCTGTGTGGCCGCGCTGAACGGGGTGATCTCCCTGGTGTCGGCGGCGGGTGTGCTGAGCGTGCTGGACGTACGGCTGCTGCCGATGCTGTTGCTCATCGCCGTGCCGCGCGGGTGGGGGGCGATGCGGGTGGCGCAGGAGCGCTACGTATCGCGGCTGACATGGATCGAGCACCTGCGGGCATCGAGGCTGATCGGGAACCTGCTGACCGAGCGGACGGCCGCGCAGGAAGTACGGGTGCACCAGGTCGGGCCGTTCCTACTGGCCAAGTACGAGGAGATGGCACTCAGCGCCGAGGAGGAGCAGCGGCGCCTGGCGTCGCGCAAGGCTTTGATCGAGCTGGTCGCGGCGGGGCTGTCCGGGCTGGCGATGGCCCTGACCTACGCGTCGGTGTTCGGGATGATCTCGGCAGGGTGGATGAGCCTGGCGGTGGCGGGCACGGCCGTGCTGGCGATCCGCTCGGGCTCGGCGTCACTGGGGGCGCTGGTGATGAACGTCAACCAGCTCAACGAGGAGGCCCTCTACGTCCGCGACCACGAGGCCTTCGTCACCGGAGCCGCCACGCATGCCCTTCCCAGCGGCGGCGAGCCGCTCGCGCACCGGCTGGGCGCGGTGGAGCTGGAGAAGGTGACCTACCGCTACCCCGACCGTGAGCAGGCGGCGCTGGACGGGGTGTCGCTGCGCCTGGCCATGGGCCAGGTCGTCGCGGTGGTCGGGGAGAACGGCTCGGGCAAGTCCACGCTGATGAAGGTCCTGTCGGGGCTGGTGAGCCCGCAGACGGGTTCGGTGCGCTTCGGTGCGCAACCGCTGGCGGAGGTGGATCGGCGTGAGGTGTTCGCCCGGGTCGCGGTGCTCACCCAGGACTTCCAGCGGTGGCCGCTGACCGCGGCGATGAACCTGCGCATCGGGCGGCCTGAACACCCGTACACGGATGGCGGGTTGACGGCGTCACTGCGGCACGCGGACGCCGACCGGCTGTGGGTGAAGTTCCCGGCCGGCTGGCAGTCCCTGCTCGGGCGCATGTTCCAGGGCGCTACCGACCTGTCCGGCGGCGAGTGGCAGCGCATCGGCCTGGCGCGCACGCACTTCAGGACCGTCACCCAGGACGCCGACAGCATCCTGATCGTCGACGAGCCGACCTCCGCGCTCGACCCGGAGACCGAGATCGAGGCGTTCCGCCGCGTACGCGAACTGGCCTCGCCGCACCGGGTGGTGGTGCTGGTCACCCACCGCATGTCGGGAGTCCGCTACGCCGACAGCATCCACGTCCTGCACCAGGGGCGCCTTGTGGAATCCGGCAGCCACGAGACCCTGATGGCCCGCCCCGACGGGCGCTACCGGGCGATGTTCCTGGCACAGGCCGCCGAGTACGCCACCACCGCGTCAGCAGCAGGCTCACCCACGGGCCAGTCGACACCACCGAGCAACGCATCCGCCGCCCGGGCCGGCACGTGCGCCTGTGGCATGGAGCCCGCGGATTCCGCGGACGCCCGCGCACGTGACGCCCTGGACCAGGCGGAGCCCGACCTGCTGCCCGGCCAGCGCCGCGACCCCGGCGCGCCACACGAGCCGACCCCCTGAGCTACCCGCGCCACCACCCCAGAAGGTGAGGATCACCCATGCCGCCAAGTCATTCCGGTCTCCGCAAGACCGTCGAGGCCTACCTGGCACGCCACCCCGACGAACGGGACGCACTGACCGAGCTCCTGGACACACTTGACGGCCCGGACCCGGACACGTTGGACGGCTCGAACCTGGACGCACTGGACGGCCCGGACACTGCCGCCCGCCGGACGACGCCACCGGCGCGCATTACCTGCAGTGCGGTGGTCATCGACCGCACGCACCGTGTCCTGCACAGCACACACCCGGGACCCGACGGACACCCGCAGGTCCCGGGTGGTTGCCCCGAACCCGGAGACCGCTCACTGCTCGCCACCGCGCTGCGCAGGCTGTCCGCAGCAACCGGGATCCCGCCAGGGGCCTTGTGCCTGACTCCGCAGTACCTGGGGGCGCCGCTCGACATCGACGTACGCGACGTCGAGGCCTCACCCGGCACCGAACAGGCCCACCACTCCTACGACTTCCGCTTCGCCTTCTACCTCGCCGACGATCCCAGCACGGACCCCGCTCCAGGGGTGAGGGAAGCCCGTCATGCCCAGTGGCTGGCGTTCACCGACGTTCCCTCTCCGTCTTTGCGGAAGAAGCTCCTGTCCAGTGGTGTCGATGGCCGGCCAGAGCCGGTGAACGCCTCCGTACTCGTCCACGACGGGGCGGGCTCGTACCTGGTGCACCTGCGTGACGACCTCGACCACGTGTGGGCGCCCTGGACCCTGGCCCTGCTCGGCGGAGGCCGCAAGCACGAGGACCGCGACCTTGAGGACACGCTGCGACGCGAACTGGCCGAAGAGGTCCCGGATCTGCGGCTTGCCACGCTGGCGCCGTACGCCGTGGAGGACGCCGTCAGCGTCGACGGGCTGCGCGTGCCCATCCAGGTGTTCAGCGCGCTGTGGCACGGCCGGGCCGAGCAGCTCGCGGTCCGCGAGGGGGTGCTGCTGCACTGGATCGCACTCGATCAGCTGGACCGAGTCCGGCTGAGCCCCGGGCTGGGGGACCTGATCCGCCGCCACGCCGCCGAACACCCGCCCGCGACGAGCGATGACGACTCACCCCTGCGGGTCAAGCCCGACGCGTACGCGGTCCTCAACGGGATCGGCGTCCACCTGCACCTCCAGGACGACCAGGGCCGGGTCCTACTCGGGCTGCGGCATCCCGACAGCAGCTACGCCGGGGACATGTGGCACTTCTTGGCCGGCCGGTGTGAGCAGGAGTCCGCCGTGACGTGCCTGGTGCGCGAAGCACGGGAGGAGGCCGGGCTCGTGATCGATCCCGCGGACGTCACGCTGGTCCACGTAACCCACCTCGTCGACCGTCCCGGCGGGCGGCCGTTGCTGCAGATGGTCTTCCAGGCGCACCGCTGGCAGGGGGTGCCGCACGTCCGTGAGCCGGACAAGTGCCTGGCCTGGGGGTGGTGGTCGCCGACGGATCTTCCGTCGCGGCTCGTGCCTTACGCCCGCACGGCCTTGGAGGGCATCGCGGCCGGCCGCGCCTACAGCGAACTGGGCTGGTGACGATGCGCCTCGTACGCCGCCCCGCCCCTCCCCGACCTTCCCCGACCCCCCGGAGGCACCCCTTGACCACCCGTCCGAGCACGCCCGCCGCGTGCCACCCCACTGCCGCGTGCCGCCCCGCCACCGTCGTACGGCAACGCACCTTGCGCACGGGTCAGCACGCAGGGGCGCTGTGAGCGGCCAGCAGCGTCACCGTGAGCCGGTCGATGTGCACCTGATCCTGCGCCGCGACACCCGCGAGGGACCGCAGGTGCTGCTGTCGCGCCGCGCCGGAGACGTCTACGCCTCCGGCCTGTGGCACCTGGTGTCGGGGCACCTGGACGGACCGGGCGAGGACGTGGTCACGGCGCTCGTCCGCGAAGCACGGGAGGAGGCGGGAGTGCTGATCGACCGGGCCGACGCGCGGTTCGCCGTCCTGGTCCACCACCGCGGACCCGGTGGCCGCTCACGGACCGGTGTGTTCTTCGAAGTACGGACCTGGCGAGGCACGCCCTCGATCCAGGAGCCGGACCTGTGCGACGCGATGGGCTGGTTCCCGCTCGACGCCCTGCCCGAACCGATGGTCGCCTACTGCCGGGCCGGTCTGGACACCTACCTCGCCGGCCAGATGATGGCTGTGCACTTCCAGGAACCCGGCGACGCGGTCGCCTACGAGCCTGCCCTGGACCGGCGCCGACCGGTCGAGGCGGTCCGCACGGGCCCACCCGTCGACGCCGTACGGCCCGAGGCGGAGGTGCGGTCCTTCGCCGAACAGGCGGTCGGACGCATCGAGAGCTGGACGGACACCTCCTGGGCCCGAGAAGGCAGCCGTGTGTGGCGCGTGCGCGGCGCCGGGGGCGGGACCTGGTTCGTCAAGGTCCATCACAGCGGTCGCTTCCACCACCGCGAAGTGGACGCCTACCGCACCTGGGTCCCTCGCCTGGGAGCCGCCGCGCCCCGGCTGGTCGCCGCCGATCCGGCACTGCGCGCCATCGTCGTCACCGCCGTCCCCGGCCGATCTCTGCACGGCGCCGTTCATCCTCCGGCCGAACAACAACGCGTCTTCCGCGCGATCGGGCGTCTGGCCGCATCCATCCACCACGTGGGAGCACCTTCCGGCTCGGGACCCGCGGGCAACCCACTGGGAAAGTGGCAACGCCATCTGCAAGGTGCCCGCCCTCATCTTGCCGTCGGCGACGAGGACTTCATCCGGGCGACCCTCGACAGGGCGGCCGGTCTGCCGAGCCTGCCGACGGTTCCCACCCACGGCGACTTCCAGCTGCGCAACCTGCTGTGGGACGCCTCCTCCAGCTGCCTGTCGGTGATCGACTTCGACCGCAGCGAGGACGGGCCCGCCGTCCGCGACTTCGTACGCCTGGCCGACGCCTGGGCCTGTCGTCCGGACCTGCACGCCGCGGTGATGGACGGGTACGGACGTGCACTGACACCGCTGGAAGAGCAGCACGTCTACGCCCTGTCGCTGCTCGATGCGGTCTCCGGCATCCAGTACGGCGCCCTCCACGCCGACCCCGAGCTCCTGGAACGCGGCCGCCGGACCCTGGCCCGCCTGAGCGCCACCCACCACCCATGACGACCGTCGGCTCAGCCCCCCCGTCCTCTGCATCAGTGAGGAGCAGCAGCGTGGAGTACAGCGAGCGCCAGGAGTGGGACCAGCACTACGCCGACGGCAAGGGATTCCGCCGACTGAGCGAGCGCGAGAAGGCGCTCCTGGCCGAGCGGGCCGCACCTCCGGGAGGCGGGGGTCGTGCAGTGGAGGTGGGCTCAGGGGCGGGTGACCTGGCGCTCCACCTGGCCTCCGTGGGTTACCGGGTCGACGCGGTGGACTTCGCCGAGAGTGCGATCACCCGCGCGCGGGCTGGGCATCCGGACGCCGGGGTGCGGTGGATCTGTGCGGACATCGAGCACGACGACGTGGCGGGCCTGGACCCGGGCGGGTACGACCTGGTGGTCATCTGGACTCCTTCGTGGGTACCCCCGGCTTGAGCCGGGGGAGGAGGCGAAGGTCCTGTGGAGCAGGGCGGGGAAAGCTGGTTCGCCCCCAGGGGGGCGGCGTTGTCAGTGGCGGCCGTTACGTTGGGCACATGCATCTGCGGTATTGCTTCCGGATCGAGCCCTCGCCGGGTCAGCGCATCGCGCTGGCCCGGACGTTCGGCTGTGCCCGGGTGGTCTACAACGATGCGCTTGCGGCCAGGAAGGCCGCGTACAAGGCGGACAAGTCGCGGATCTCGTCGGGTGCTCTGGCGAAGCGGGTGATCACCGATGCGAAGCGCACTCCGGAGCGGGCGTGGCTCGCGGAGGTGTCCGTGGACGCCTTGCAGTCCTCCCTTCGCGATCTCGATACGGCGTACGCGAACTTCTTCGCGTCGGTGACCGGCAAGCGCCGGGGCCGGCGTATGGGCCTGCCGGTGTTCAAGTCGAAGAAGGACAACCGGCAGGCGGTCCGCTTCTCGAAGAACGGGTTCCGGCTTCGGGCCGACGGCCGACTGAACCTCGCGAAGATCGGCGACGTCCGGGTCCGCTGGTCGAGGCCCCTTCCCTCTGCCCCCTCGTCCGTGACCGTGGTCAAGGACTCGTCCGGCCGGTACTTCGCCTCGTTCGTCGTGGACGTCGAGCCCGAGGCGCTACCCGTCACGGATGCCGAGGTCGGCATCGACCTGGGGCTGACCCACTACGCCGTCCTCTCGGACGGACAGGTGATCGACAACCCGCGTTTCCTGCGCCGCGCCGAGCGCAGGCTCCGTAAGGCTCAGCAGAGTCTCAGCCGGAAGGCGAAGGGGTCGAAGAACCGGGCCAAGGCCCGTATCAGGGTCGCCCGCGCCCACGCTCGGGTGGCTGACGCGCGCAAGGACTGGTGCCACCAGAGCGCTTCGAGACTGATCCGCGATAATCAAGCGGTCTATCTCGAAGACCTGGCGGTCTCCGGTCTCGCACGCACCCGTCTGGCGAAGTCTGTGCACGATGCGGCGTGGGGTATGTTCCGGCGGGTCCTTCAGGAGAAGGCCGCCCGGTATGGGCGGTACGTCGGGGCGGTGTCGCGGTGGCTGCCGTCGTCTCAGACCTGTCACGTGTGCTGGGCCGTGGACGGCAAGAAGCCGCTGCACGTGCGCGCCTGGCGGTGCGGGAGCTGCGGTACCGGGCATGATCGTGACCTCAATGCGTCGCGTGTGATCCTCGCCGCCGGGCAAGCGGAGAGGCTAAACGCCCCTGGAGGGCCGGTAAGGCCTGGAGTGGAAATCCCACCCCAGGCACGGCCCGTTGAACGGGGAACCCACCCGAAGGC
>NZ_JBEOYE010000143.1:0-17024 GCF_040296945.1 Streptomyces sp. NPDC001941
CGCGAGGCGGACATGCTGCGCCTGGTCTCGGAGGGCCTGGACACCGCGGAGATCGCCCGCAAGACCGCCTACTCCGAACGCACCGTCAAGAACGTGATCCACGAGGTCATCACGCGCCTGCAGCTGCGCAACCGGGCCCACGCGGTGGGCTACGCACTGCGCAACGGCCTCATCTGACACGGCCCGTACCCGGGGCGCCGTCATTCCTCACGGCGCCCCGGCCCCGCCCCCGACCGCGAGGCCGTCCGTGGCGGCCCGGACCGCTCAAGCGCGACGGGCGAGAGGTGACGGGCGAGAGGCGACGGCCGCGTGAACCAGGATCAGTACGTACGTACGGC
The DNA here is from genome assembly GCF_040296945.1 of Streptomyces sp. NPDC001941. Classification (NCBI taxonomy): domain Bacteria; kingdom Bacillati; phylum Actinomycetota; class Actinomycetes; order Kitasatosporales; family Streptomycetaceae; genus Streptomyces; species Streptomyces sp. NPDC001941. The sequence goes on from NZ_JBEOYE010000143.1 coordinate 339, forward strand.
GAAAGGCACAGCACATGCGCGCGCATGACCACTCCGGAAAGACATCCGATGTCGCCAGGCCGCCCACCGCGACGCCTCGCCGGACCCCCGACACCACGTCGGCCGTGCCCCCCGCCGGAGCCGGTTTCGCACCGGGAGAGGCACAGGCGCTCCAGCAGAGCATCGGCAACGCCGCCGTGGCCCGCGCCCTCCAACGGCGGATGCGGCGGCCCGAACCCGACAGCGGTCACGGAGAAGCGAGCGCCGACGTCGGCGCGGCCGTCAGCGACGTCCTGGGCTCGCGCGGCCGTCACCTGCCGGAGAAGGTCCAGCGCGACGCGGAGACGAGGCTGGGGACCCCCAAGGGCACGTACCGCGACGTCGAACTCCACGACACCGACACGGACAGGGAAGTCGCCCGGTCCGTGGGTGCCATCGCCCTCACGTCCGGCAACCACATCGTCGGAGACGTGTCGCGACCGCAGACCTTCTACCACGAGCTGCACCACATCTGGCAGCAGAAGCGCGGCACCGTCCCCGGCACCGACATGGGCAACGGGCTGAGGCTGTCCGACGCCCGTGACTCGGCCGAGCGCGAGGCCGAGAGCGTCGGCAACCGCGCCGCCGCGGCCCCGGTCCAGCGGGCTGTCACGGAACCGCACCTGGATTCCCACCCGGATTCCCACCCGGATTCCCATCTGGACTCCCCCTCGGAATCACACGCGCATGCCAGCCCGCATTCCGTAGCGGAACAGCACGCGGAGGAGACCGCCGCCGAGCCGTCCCCCGGCGCCCTGTCCCTGCCCATCCAGCGCAAGGTGGGCTTCGAGTTCGAGAGCAACATGCTGGTCAAGGCCGACGACAAGGCCGTCATCGCGAAGGACGAGAAGGTCTTCGAGGCCGACTCGGGTGACTGGTACATCACCCCCGACGCGAGCGCCCTGGAATTCGTCACCGTCCCCTTCGAGGAGGAGGGGGAGAACCCGGAGTGGGAACGCATGAAGCGGGCGGTGTCCGAGATGGCCGACGCCTTCTCCGCGATCCACACCACCGCGAGGCTGTCCCAGCTGATGGGCGGCGACACACCCCTGCACGAAGCGCTGTCGGATGGCACGGTCCACCAGCACGCCGGACACGACGTCTACGTGCCCGGCGAAAACCGCCTGATGCCCCCCACCGCCGCGCCGCAGGCCACCGGCGGCGTGAGCCTGGAGCGCATGCTCGCCCTGTTCGACGCCCTGATGAAGACCCAGCTCCCCGTCGAGTCCCCGACGAACCCGGAGGACGTCGCCATCCTCGACGAGGAACCCGAGGAGCGCACCGACAAGACCCCGCTGGCCGGTGCCGACCCCAGGCGGGACGCGAAGATCCTCGCGGACGCCCAGCACCTCACCGCCGCCTACGTCGAGGACCTGCCGGACACCGGGACCGGGGCGCTCGAGGGCCTCCTGGCGCTGATCTACACCTACCTGCTGGCCGGGGAGCGCCAGTCCCGGCAGCAGGACCAGGCGAAGTACTTCCTCCCGGTGATGACGCGGATGAGCTTCTCCGCCATGTTCGCGTCGCTGCCCGACGAGGCGAAGGCCGCCTTCGACCCCCGCAAGGTGCTCTCCCACGGCGGTTTCGAGCCCGACGAGCCCGTCTACAAGCAGGGCTTCTCCGACCGGGGCGCGGGCGACGCGACGACCTCGCGGGGCCCGGGCCGCGCGGCGTGGCTGGAGAGCATCACCAGCGGAGGACCGGACCTGATGTCCGCCGGCGGCGGCAGCGAGGTCACCGAAGGCATGAAGGCCAGCTCCCCGGCGATGGGCCAGCACGACGCCCTCGACGCGGGACACGGGAGCGGGGCGCCCGGACTGGCGCAGGTCGAGCTGCGCCGCCTGCCCAAGTCGGTCCCTCCGGGGGAGTGGCTGCCGGTCGCCTCGACGCTCTTCGAGATGTTCGGCGCGGTCCAGAATGGTCGCAAGTAACCACAGGTCCAGCCGCACCCCGTCCGCACCCCCGCCAGCGCGGCGGGGGCGGCGGGCCGTGGCCCCGCGGCGGAGCCGTCGCGGACGAGCGCGTTGGCCCGGTCGTCGGCCAGGTCGCCGAGGACGATCCCCGTCCCCGTACCCGTACCCGTACCCGTACCCTGGAACCTGACGTCGACGTCAGAGGCACTGTTGACGACAGGAACCCCCGACGACCGGAGCCGGGGCGAGAGGAAGAACCGTGACCGTCACCCACGACGACACCGTGCACGACGACACCGGGCGCCTGATCCGCATCGGCGAGCTGGCCAGGGGCGCCGGAGTCTCGGTGCGTGCCGTGCGCTACTACGAGGAACAGGGCCTGCTCGTCGCCGAACGCAGCCCGTCCGGACAGCGGCTCTACCCCGCGGGGGCCGTGGTCCTGGTGCGTTTCTTCCAGCAGATGTACGCCGCCGGTCTGACCAGCCGCAGGATCGCGGAGCTCCTCCCGTGCTGGGACACCGGGCACACCGACGCCGAGCAGCGCGCCATGCTGCGGGCCGAGCGCGAGCGCATCCAGGCCAAGGCCGACGACCTGCAGGCCGCCCTGGACCGCCTCGACGAGGTCATCGCGGCCACGGATACGCACCCGTAGGACACCCCGTCCCCCGGTCGCCCAGCGCGACGGGGGAGCGCGGGGAACGCGCGTAGGGATCCAGCCGGGTCGAGACGTTCGCGGACACTGGCCACACGCTCCCGACCTGCTGGTTCCGTGACCAGAAGGTCACTCTAGGACGCGGCCGCGGTGTGGCGCAGGGCTTCGGTGTTGCAGGTAGTGATGACGGTGTGATCCGTGCGGGAACGGGCGACCGCTAACCTGACCGCGTGCATCCTGATCACGAACTCACCTCGGCGGAAAGGCGGTTGCGCGACGCCTACCTCGGCGGTCGCGCGGTGGACTTCCGTACGGGAGACGCCCGGGACGAGATCGCCTGCGGGGACGGGTGGGGCGAGGAGCGGTCGATCAGGGCCGACGTCGTCAGCGCGCTGCTCCTGGGCGACGGCCCGGGCCCCTCGGCGCGGGTTCCGGCGCTGCGGGTCGCCGGCGCCCGCGTGACCGGCGCGCTCGACCTCGGCGGAGCCGACGTTCGGCACGGCATCTGGCTCGAAGGGTGCTGGTTCGAGCAGCCCGTCCGCCTCTCCGGAGCCACGACCCGCACGCTCGGTTTCAAGGGCAGCAGGCTTCCCGGGATCGACCTCGCGCTGGCCCGGGTCGACGGACGTGTGGCGCTGGGGCAGACCGTGGTCGACGGCACGCTGAACCTGCAGAACGCGCACATCGCGGGCGAGCTCATCCTCAACGACGCGACCATCACGGCCAACTCGCCCTCCGACGCTCGTTCCTGGGCCGTCTTCGCCGGCGGTCTGGTCATGGAAGGCGGTCTCTTCTGCACCAGAGCCGTCATCGACGGGGGCGTACGCATGCTGGGCGCGCAGCTCACCGGCGGCCTGCACATGCGACACGCGCGGCTACGGAACGCCGAAGGCCCCGCGCTCCTCGCCGACTACGTCGTGGCGAGCAGCGTCTGGCTCTCCGACGGGTTCAGCGCGGAGGGCACGGTCAGTCTGCGCGGCGCGCAAATAACGGACCAGCTCACGCTCGACGACGCCACCCTCCACGCCCCTGTGACCGCTCTCGACTGCGCCCGCATGCAAGCCGGAGCACTCGTGTTCACGCCGGCCGTGCCTCCGTCGGGCGAGATCGACCTGCGCGACGCGAAGGCGGCCGCGCTGCACGACCGCACGGACCGCTGGCCACCCACCGTGCACCTGCAGGGCTTCACCTATGGCTCCCTCCACGAGAGCGACGGCGTCACGGCCGCCTCCTTCGCGTCGCGCCTTGACTGGCTCGGGCGTGATCCCGGCTACGCCGCCCAGCCGTACGAACAACTCGCCCTCTGGTACCGGCAGATCGGCCACGACGACGAGGCCAGACGCGTACTGCTGACCAAGCAACGCCACCGCAGGAAGACCCTGCCGCTGCCCGCGCGGCTGTGGGGCCACCTCCTGGACCGGACCGTCGGCTACGGCTACCGGCCCTGGCTCGCGGGCCTGTGGCTCGCCGTCCTGACGCTGGTCGGCGTCGTGGCCTTCAGCACGCACACCCCGCGCGCGACCGACCCGGGCAAGGGAGCGCCGTTCAACGCCGTCGTCTACACCCTCGACCTCCTCGTCCCCATCGGAGGCTTCGGCCAGCGCACCGCCTGGTTCTGGCCGTCGGGCCCGGTCTCCTGGCTGGCGTACGCCCTCATGGCGGCGGGCTGGATCCTGACGACGGCCGTGGTGGCGGGCGTGACGCGCACGCTGAACCGCAACTGAGGCCGGGCGTACCAGCTCAAGGCCCGACAGCAGGGCACGGAACCTGCTCGGCGAGCTCCGTCACCAACCGTGCGGTGAGCGGGGTGGCCACGTCGTGCTCCGCCGCGGCGCGCAGGAAGGCCCCGCCGATGGCGTCCAGCTCGGTCGGCCGGCCCGCTTCCGTGTCGCGCAGCATGGAGGACTTGGTCGTGGCCGGGAAGGAGTCGTACAGGGAGAGGATCCTCTGAGGATCAGTGGCCGCGCCACAAGCCCGGCTCACGGCACTGGTTTCGGCGATCAGATCCGTGAGCAACGCTCGGTGGGTGGTGCGTACCTCACCTGCGGTGAGGCGGTGGCGGGTCGTGAGCAGAGCGAGCGGGGCGAGGAAAGCCAGCTTGGTCCAGAGCACCGTTGCTTCGTCGTCGTACGTACGCACAGCTATGCCGATTGCCTCAAGGACGGCGACCAGCGGCGCCAGGGATCGCGCTCGTCCGGCGAGGTCGATCTCGGTGAACGGGCTGCTGTGCCGGATCGTCGCCGGTGCGGTACGGGTGGACTCGACCCGGATGGCGCCGGGTACGACGCGGTCGGGTCCGAAGCGTTCACGCAACAGAGCGGGGTGCTCGACACCGTTGAGCAGGGGGAGGACCAAGGCGTTGCCGAGCACGGAGGACGGTGTCCGGTCCAGGGCCGGGCCCAGAGCCGTCTGCTTGACCGTGACCAGGCACAGGTCGACGGGGCGGCGCAGTACGGTATCCGCTTCGACGGGTACGCCGAAGTCGCCGAACTGTGCGCTGCTGACGCGCAGTCCGCCGTCGCGCAAGGCATGAACCGTCGGCTCTCCGGCCAGGCAGATGACGTGGTGTCCGGCCCGCGCCAGGAGCGCGGCGAGCAGGCCACCGACGCCGCCGGGCCCGAGTACGGCCACGCGCCAGGGGCGGTCGGCCACGCCCGGGGCGAGCAGCCTTCGCGAATCTTCCCGTGCAGCTGGGGTCAGCAGGGGGCCGAATCGCGTGAACAGGGCGTGCAGTTCGGGCCCCCACTGCGCGCGGAACTCGGAATCGTGTTCGGCCAGGTCGAGTTCGTTGGCGGCGGTCAGCTCGGCGAAGTCCGCGCGTTCCTGCATGGACGGTGCGTGTGTGCGGCCGTTGAAGCGGTCGGTGATGCGGCTGCCGTCGGTGGTGAGCAGGGGATAGGCCGTCCCGCGCTCGCAGCTGGCATAGCGATACACGAGCTGTTCGGCCTCCGGGCCGATGACGGCGGCCAGTTCGGCGCGCCGGTCCAGGGGCAGCAGCGCGGTGGCGAAGCCGTCCGTACCGTAGGCGGCGTGACACAGGCCTGCCAGGCGCAGTGCGGGGCGGGCGCCCCAGGCGGCGAGGCGATCGTGGACGCGGCCCAGATGGGCGAGGAGGGTGCTGTCCGGGTGGGGTACGTGATCGGCCCCGAGGGAGCGCAGCAGGGCGACGGCGTCGCGCGTGAACGGGCTCTTGTTCAAAGGACTGTTCGAAGGGCTGTTCAAGGGGGTGTTCACAGGGTGGTCCCTTCCAGAGGGTGGCAGGGTCGGCGCCCGTCTGTGCTCCCGCGCCGGTCCGGATCCAGCTGCGGTGCGGGACGGGTCGCCGCCCTGGCTCCGCGATCCTCGAACGGCCCGAGACCCAAGTCAATCCTGCGTTCCCCTTGCAAAGACCAAAGCAGTAGCTTGGGTCGGTGACTCTTGATGACCTCCGTGTGTTTATGGACGTGTGCCGCTCCGGATCGCTGAGCGCAGTGGCCCGCGACCTGGACTGCACCCAGCCGGCCGTCAGCCAGCACGTGAAGCGGCTGGAACGCGAATTGGGATTGGCCCTGGTCGAACGCCACCCGCGCGGCGTCGTACCCACCCAGGCCGGACGCATCCTGCACGCTGCGCTGCGCGACGGGCTGGGCAGCCTCGACCACGCGCTGCGCCAACTCGACGCCCTGGCACGCGGCGAGGGCGGCTCCGTACGCATCACCACCGGCGCCACCACCGTGCGGCACTTCATGTCCGCCGGCGTCGTCGACTTCAGAGCCCGTCACCCGCAGGCCAGTCTGGAGTTCCAGACGGCCAACTCGAGCCGAGACTGCTGCGAGGCACTCGCCGCCGGTGGACTGGATCTCGCCTGGATCACCCTGGACACCCCGGTGCGCGGCATCGAGCAGCGGCCCGTCGTCGAGCTTCCGTGGGTGCTCGCGGTACGCGAGGGTGACCCGTTGGCCGACCGGTCGCACATCGCACCCGCCGACCTGGAGCACGTCCGCCTCATCGGACTGCCGGAGAACTCCACCTCCCGCGCCCGCCTGGACGTCTGGCTCGGTGGATCAGGAGTACACGTGTCGAGCGACAGCAGCGCTGCCGACTGGGACACCGCCGTCCTGCTGGCCGAACTCGGCGTCGGATACGCCGTTGTCCCCGCCCTGCCCGGCTGGCGAGGACCCGGCCACCCGGACCTGCGCCTGGTACCCATCCCCGACCTGCCCCCGCTGACCGCCGGCTGGGCGGTGCGCCGCTGGGACGCCCTGTCACCGCTGGCCCGCGCATTCGCCGACACCGTGGCCCGGCACTCCGCCGCGCTCGGCGCTCAGGCTGCGCCGGGAAGCTCCGGTCGGCGCTGAGACCGACCCTGAACCGCACCCGGTGCCCAGGCCGCCCCTGAAGTCCCGGCACGCAGCCTCACCCGGCCACCTCGCCGACCGTAGCGCGAACCAGGGCCCGGCGCGCTCAGGACATGGCCCCCAGTACCGGTGCCAGGGCGGCGACCAGGCGGGCCTCCAGGTCGCGTCGTGCGGCCTCGCTGTCGGGGTGGGCGTCGAAGCCTTCCCAGTCGGCCGCGCGGGCGGCCCACTCGAACATCGCCAGGTTCAGCGGCTCGTCCGGCGCGCCCGGCCACTCATCCGCCTCGCGCAGTACGGTCTCCAGCAAGGCGAGGGGCAGGGTGCAGCTCTCGGCGAGGAGGACCGCGTCGTACAGGTCCTTGGCCTGCGGATACATGTCGCAGCTCAGCCACATGAGCTTCCAGGCCAGGGACAGTTCACGGTCCGCGGCCGCCAGGCGGACGCCCGCGACCTCGGCCGGGCGGGGCGGTGTCGGCAGGCGTTCGTTGAAGACGAAGTCCAGCTGGACCTGCCCGCCGGGGACGCCGGGGGCGGTCCACGGCAGCACCAGCCGGTGGCCCGGCACCCGCTCGTACGTCCAGATGTCCTCGGACACGGCTCCGGCCGCCGAGATGGACGGGCCCATACGCCGCTCACGGGCCAGGTGCTCGGCCGCGGCGGCGATACCGCTCAGCATCGTCTGGGTCCGGGGCTCTTCGATGCGCCAGGTCTCGGGGACGACGACGAAGTCGATGTCCTTGGGCGCGCGGGCCGCGTCACCGAACCAGGCCCCCATCAGCATGCTGCCGCGCAGGACGAGCGAGCCGGCCCACGGCGAGCCAGCGACAGCGGCGAGCACGAGATCCAGCGCCGCGCGCCGGGCAGCCTGCCAGGCCACGCGTACCTGCGGGTCCTCGACGACACCGTCGCCGGGCCGGTAGGCGTAGTCGAAGTGCTTCAGCGCGGGGTCGAAGACCCGGTGCCCGACGGCCACCTCACCGACGCCGGCGGTCAGCGTGCGGGGCAGCTCGTGTCTCCGGTCCGCCTGGTCGGTGGCCGACTCGGTGACACTGTCCGGCCCGTCCGGGATGGACGGGGTCCACTGCTGCTCGTTCATACAGCCTCCTCCAGCCAGCCCTCGTCCCACGACAGGTCGCTGTCGGAAACCACGAACTCCTGCTCCTGCGAGAGCAGTTCATAACCTTCATCGAGCAATACGTCGATCAGCGCTTCGCAGGCGCGCCCCGCCGCGTCCAGGGGCCCCGCGTGCCGCTGGGTCACGAACCGCTCGTGCCGCCCACCGGGCCCCGGAAGCTCCCGGCGCGCGTTCCACGACACATGGGCCCCGTGCGGGACGACGAGGTCCTCCAGCGCCGCACGGTCGTAGGCGGCGGGCAGCGCCAGCTTGACGTGGTGCTCGTAGTAGCCCCCGCCCGGCCCCGCGGGCTCCGTGGTCCACGGCACCGTCTCGACCTTCACCCGAGCCGGCTCGAATCCGGCTGCCCGCAAGGCGGCCACCACCGCCGGGTGACCCGTTCGGCCCCGCAGGGTCAGCATCGGCTGGACCGGTGTGAGTCCGCGCGCGAGGACGATGGTGGTGACCTTCAACTCCCGCTCCGCCGCCCACGCGCCGAGCCGGTCAAGCTCCGGCTCGCTCGTGCACCGCACGGTCACATGCGTCTCGAAAACGTCGTCCACCTGGTTCATCCCCGCCCCGCGCACCTTCCTCAGATCGCGGCGATTCTGGCAGATCAGAGATCGTGGACGCCTCCGGGTTTTCACGTCAGGAGGAGTCGGCGTGTAGGTTCAGCGACTTCGTGGACACCTGTGGGCGTCTACCTGAAGCGCCACGACTTCGGTGTGGCCCGCAGGAGAGTGCGTCGACAGATGGGCGGTTCGGGCCTCGGGCGGAGCTCGAAGACGAGGTTCGAGCAGCGAGCGGGGCGGCAGGTCGTCGGTTGCCTGTCGCTCGCAGCGGCCGCAGGGCTTTGGATCAGGCGTCGAGGCGGCGCTTGGCGAGCCAGGCGACGATCTCGGGGTCGTGGTGGTCGAAGAACAGGGACCGGCCGGTGTCGAGGGTGGCGATCTCGGCCATCTGCTCGTCGGTCAGGTCGAAGTCGAAGACGTCGAAGTTCTCGGCCATGCGCTCGGCGCGCACGGACTTGGGAATGGTGATGACGTCGCGCTGGGTGAGCCAGCGCAGAACGACCTGCGCGACGGACTTGCCGTAGTCCTTGCCGACGTCTGCGAGGAGGGGGTTGGCGAACAGGTCGTTCTTGCCTTCGGCGAACCCGCCCCAGGACTGGTGCTGGACGCCGTGCTCGCGCATCAGGGCGTGGTAGTCGGTGCGCTGGAAGAAGGGATGGGTCTCGATCTGGTTGACCGCAGGGGTGATCTCGTTGTTGACGATCAGGTCGATCAGCCGGTCGGGGTAGAAGTTGGCGACGCCGATGGCGCGGGTCAGGCCCTCGCGGTTGAGGGCCTCCATGGCACGCCACTGGCCGTAGACGTCGCCGAAGGGCTGGTGCATCAGGTACAGGTCGACGTGGTCCAGGCCCAGCTTCGTCAGCGAGGTTTCGAAGGCGCGGCGGGTGTTGTCCTGGGCGGGGGCGTCCTGGACCCACAGCTTTGTGGTGACGAACAGGTCCCCGCGCGGGATGCCGCTGGACGCGATGGCATGGCCGACGGCTTCTTCGTTGCCGTAGGCGGCGGCGGTGTCCAGCAGCCGGTATCCGGCGGCGAGCGCGTCAGAAACGGCGCGCTCGGTGTCCTCGGCGGGGATCTGGTAGACGCCGAAGCCGAGCAGTGGCATGACGACGCCGTTGTTGAGGGTGACGGTCTTCATCAGACAGTGTCCTTCGCTGTGTGGGTGTGGGTGTGGGTGTGGGTGCCGGTGGTGGTGGTCAGGGGCGGATGAGGGCCTTCAGTACCTGGCGGTCGGCCATGGCCTGGTAGGCGTCCGGGGTCCGGTCGAGGGAGAAGGTCTGGTCGAAGACGCGGCCGGGGGCGATGGCGCCGTCCAGGACATCGGGCAGCAGCTGTTCGATGTAGGCGCGCGCGGGGCTGGCGCCGCCGGTCAGGGTGAGGTTGCGCATGAAGACGGCCGGGCCGAGGGGGCCCTCCTCGTACTGGGGCACGCCGAGGCGGCTGATGGTGCCGCCGTCCAGGACGGCTCCGAGGGCGGTGTCGAGGGTCTGGCGGGTGCCGACGGCCTCGATGACCTTGTTCACGCCGCCGGTCAGCTCGCGGATGCGGGCGATGCCCTCCTCGCCGCGCTCGGCGACCACGTCGGTGGCGCCGAACCCACGGCCGAGATCCGTGCGCGCCTGGTGGCGTCCGGCGAGGATGACCCGCTCGGCCCCGAGCCGCTTGGCGGCGATGACCGCGCACAGGCCGACCGCGCCGTCGCCGACGACGAGCACGGTGTCGCCGTGTCCGACGCCTGCGGTGACGGCGCCGTGATGGCCGGTGGTCATGACGTCGGACAGGGCCAGCAGGGACGGCAGCAGCGCGGAGTCCGCGGACACGGGGAGCCTGACCAGGGTGCCGGAGGCGTGCGGGACCCGGATGGCCTCACCCTGTCCGCCGTCAACGCCGTCGAAGCCGTACCGGCCGCCGTTGCGACAGGAGATGTGCAGACCCTTGGCGCAGTAGTCGCACGTGTTGTCGCTGTACGTGAACGGGGCGACGACCAGGTCACCCGCCGCCAGCCCGGTCACGTCCGTACCGAGTTCTTCGACGATGCCGAGGAACTCGTGCCCCATGGGGCGGCCGGTGCCGCCGGCGGGCATGGAGGCGTAGGGCCACAGGTCGCTGCCGCACACGCAGGAAGCGACGACGCGTACGACCACGTCGGTGGGCTGGTCGATCTTCGGGTCGGGCCGGTCCTCGACGCGTACGTCTCCGGCGCCGTACAGCACGGCTGCGCGCATGACGGGGTTACTCCAGACGGGTGAGCGGAGCAGTGCTCCGGCGAGGGTGGCATCAGCGCTCCAGCATCCGGGCCTGGGCCTCGGTGTGGGTGGCGCCGGAGGCCGGCGGCAGGGCGGTCAGCGTCTCGATCTGCCGCGTGGTGAGGGTGACGGCGTCGGCGGCGGCGTTCTCCTCCACCCGGGGCACGCGCTTGGTGCCGGGGATCGGGGCGATGTCGCCGCCCTGGGCCAGCAGCCAGGCCAAGGCCACCTGTCCCGGCGTCGCACCGACCTCGTCGGCCAGGACCTTGACCTGGTCGGCGAGGGCCAGGTTGCGCCGGAAGTTCTCACCGGTGAAGCGCGGGTTGTCGCGGCGGAAGTCGTTCTCGTCGAACTGGTCGGTGGAGCGCACCGTGCCCGTGAGCATCCCGCGGCCCAGGGGAGAGAACGGCACCAGGCCGATGTTCAGCTCCCGCAGCACGGGCAGCACCCGCTCCTCGATCCCGCGCGTGAACAGCGAGTACTCCGACTGCACCGCGGTGACCGGCTGGACGGCGTGGGCGCGGCGGATCGTGTCCGGGCCCGCCTCCGAGAGGCCGAAGGCGCGCACCTTGCCCTCGGCGATCAGCTCGCCGACGGCGCCCGCGGTGTCCTCGATCGGCGTGCTCGGGTCCACGCGGTGCTGGTAGTACAGGTCGATGTGGTCGGTGCCGAGCCGCTTCAGCGAGCCCTCGACGGCGGTGCGGATGTTCGCGGGGCTGGAGTCCAGGTTCCACGGGCCGTCGCCGCCGTGCGAGACCAGCCCGAACTTCGTGGCGAGGACCACCTTGTCCCGGCGGCCCTTCAGCGCACGGCCGAGCAGGACCTCATTGGTGTAGGGGCCGTAGATCTCGGCGGTGTCGATCAGCGTGACGCCCAGCTCCAGCGCCCGGTGCACGGTCCTCATCGACTCCGCATCGTCGGTGCCGGAGCCGGTGTAGCCGTGGGACATCCCCATGGCACCCAGCCCGATCCGGGAAACCTCCAGGTCACGCAGCTTGATGTAGCGCATTTCGCCCCTCTTCCACATCGCGGATGCTCAGCCCCTTCAACCTTCGCCCGGCCGGGCAGGCCGTGCCTGCCCGACCCGGGAGGCGGGTTGGTTTGCCCCTTCACCTTCGCCGGGACTGCGCGCGGGAGGCAGGGTGGGCTCTTCGGGGGTAATGGCAGAGCCCCCCTCGGCGCTGCGCAGCGGGCGTAGGACGGGTGAGACTGGGGGCATGGCATCGACGAGCGCACACAGCGAGGGCGCCGAGCTGGGCCGCTACCTGCGCGCCCGCCGCACCCAGACCAGCCCCCAACACGTCGGCCTCACCCCTGGCGCCGGCACCCGCCGCACCCCAGGACTACGACGCGAGGAACTGGCCACCCTGGCCGGCATCAGCATCGACTACTACGTCCGATTGGAACGCGGCAAGGAGACCCGCCCCAGCCCCGCCGTCCTCGACTCCCTCGCCCGCGCCCTGCACATGGACGACCAAGAGCACCAGCACCTGCGCGAGCTGGCCGCCCGCGCCGCGCGCTACGTCGCCGAACCGCTACCCGCGCCCAGCCGAACCGTGCGACCCCACCTCAAGCTGCTGTTGGAGTCCCTGCGCCCGAACCCGGCGTACGTCATCAGCCGCAGCATGGACGTGCTCGCATGGAATCCCGGTGGTCTCGCCCTGTACGCGGGACTCGACGACTGGCCCGCCAAACACCGGAACCTCGCCCGCTACCTCTTCCTCCACCCCGCCGCCCGTGACCTCTTCCCCGACTGGGACCGCCAGATCACCGCCTGCGTCGCCCGCCTGCGCGCCACCGCCGGCACCGCACCCGATGCGCCGGACCTGACCAACCTCGTCGGCGAACTCCTGCTGAAGAGCGCGGACTTCGCGGGCCTGTGGGAGCGCTACGAGGTGACAGGACGCAAACCCGCCCACAAGACGTTCCAGCACCCGCAGGTAGGGGCCCTCACCCTGACCTCGCAGTCCCTCCACGTCGAAGGCACCCCGGGGCAACGCATCGGCGTCTACACCGCCGAACCCGGCAGCCCCGACCACGACGCCCTCCTCCTGCTCGACATGACGGCCCCCCGCCCGGTGCTCAGCCCGGCTCCCGGATCGAAGACCCGGGGACCTTCCTCCTCGTAGGGCTGCCGCTCCATGCCGCATGCTGACCTGAGTGGAAGTCGAGGGCCGGGTGTGGACCCGACACCGGCTGCGTACCGCCGACACTCGTATGGATCAAGGAGAGATTCACCATGGCCGATCACGGCTTCCAGCAGCCCTTCGCGCTCGGTGAGACCAACGACGCCTACGCCGAGTACTTCATCGGGCAGAGTTACCTGGCCCCCCTGACTGGGGGAAGCGTCCCGGTCAGCAACGTGTCCTTCGAGCCGGGCTGCCGCAACAACTGGCACATCCACCACGGAACGGACGGTGGCGGCGACCAGATCCTCCTGTGCGCAGCCGGCAGCGGCTGGTACCAGGCCGAAGGAGAGGCGCCGGTCAGCATGACCCCCGGCACCGTCATCCGTGTCCCGGCGGGCACCAAGCACTGGCACGGCGCGAAGGCCGACTCCTGGTTCTCCCACCTCGCCTTCATCACCCCAGGCAAGGGTGTCAGCAACGAATGGCTGGAGCCGGTCACCGACGAGGTGTACGACAGGCTCCCGAACAACGGGGACGACGCGTGACCAGTCGACCCCGCCGAACACCTTCTTGGCGTTCAGGGTGCGTCGGCCTCGCCAGCGGACGCGCCGACCACCGCACCGGCCTCGGCAACCGCGCCAACCCCAAGAGCTGCGGACGGCTCACCGCTCCGTGAAGCGGAGCCCCATCGCCGCCGTCAGGTCGTCGTACCAGCCGTCCGCGAAGGCCACCTCGACCGCGGGCGGATCCGCGTCGAGCCCCGCGGCATGTGCCCAGGCGAGGGCCGCGCGCACGGCCTCCTCCCGTCGGTAGCCGTCGGGCGGCGCGTCGTACTCGGCCGCGGCCTCCTCCTCGAAAACGCCCACCCATTCCTCCCCGCCGGGAGCGGCGCCGTGCACGACGGCGCAGTCCTCGTCGGCGACGTACACCGCCAGCGCGGGCGCCCCGGTGGCCCCGGTGATCGGGGTCGGCTCGGGGGCGGTGTCCGGGCCGCCGATCCACAGCTCCCGTCACTCCCGCGCCACGTGGACGTCACGGGCCTCGGCTCCGGGCGGGAGGACCATGACCGTGAAGATCGCCGACCTCCGGGACGGCAAGCGCTACAAGTGGCACGTCCGCGCCGAGGACGGCGTGGCCAACTCGCCCTACAGCGCGCAGTGCGGATTCAATGTAGCCAAGTCAGCGCCCGAGAAGCCCGTCGTGACCTCCGCCGACGAACAGCCGCTGACGCCACCCACCGCACCATGGAGGACGCCCCGCTCCGGGGCGTCCTCCACGCGCACGTCCCACCTCACCGTCCACCGCGGCAACCGCCCTCGGCCGGACCGTGACCACGACTCGGTACGCACGGCCCTCCCGGGTCCTACCGCCCGGGATCCGGGTCCGGGTGGCTGCCCGGGCCGTGCGGGGCGTCGGACAGCGGGGTGGGGGAGAGGGTGGTGGGGTCCTCGTCCCGCTCCAGAAGGGTGTCGGCCGGTCCGACGATCAGCGGATCGGGCTCGCCGACAGCGGCCTGGTCCTTCTGCGGGTAGGGGCAGCGGGCCAGGAGGCTGCGCATGGCCTCCAGGCGGCCGCGGCGCTTGTCGTTGGTCTTCACCACCGTCCACGGTGCGTGCTCGGTGTCGGTGGCCCGGAACATCTCGACCTTCGCCGTCGTGTAGGCGTCCCAGAGGTCGAGGGAGGCGAGGTCGGTGGGGGACAGCTTCCACTGGCGTACGGGATCGACCTGGCGGATCGCGAAGCGCGTGCGCTGTTCCGCGCGCGAGACGGAGAACCAGAACTTCACCAGCACGATCCCGTCGTCGGTCAGCATCCGCTCGAACAGCGGCGTCTGGTGCAGGAACCGTTCCACCTCCTCCGGGGTGGAGAAGCCCATGACGCGTTCCACGCCGGCGCGGTTGTACCAGGAACGGTCGAAGAACACGATCTCGCCGGGAGCGGGGAGGTGGGGGACGTACCGCTGGAAGTACCACTGGCCGGCCTCCCTCTCGGTGGGCTTGTCCAGGGCGACCACCCGCGCACCGCGCGGGTTGAGGCGCTCGGTGAACCGCTTGATCGTGCCGCCCTTGCCCGCCGCGTCACGCCCCTCGCAGAGCACCACGACCCGCTGGCCGGCGTCCTTCACCCACCGCTGCAACTTCAGCAGCTCGATCTGCAGCAGACGCTTGGAGGCCTCGTACTCGCGCCGCCGCAGCCTCACTTCGTACGGGTAGTTCTCGCGCCAGGTGCGCAGCGGACGCCCCGCCCCGTCCAGCAATACGGGCTGTTCCGGGCGTTGTTCGTCGACGGTCAGGCCTTCCAGCAGCGTGGCGGCCGCGACCGGCTCGTGCAGTGGCGAGGGCACGGGGTCGGTGCTCTCTGCTTCGGGAAGGGGGCCAGTGGCCACGGTGCCTCCTGGGCGCGGGGCGGGCGGGGAGGAGCGGTGTACGGACTGTTCAGGCGGCGTGCTGGGCCGCGGGATCGTCGTCGGTGTCCATGACCTGGATGCGGATGCGGGCGCAGGTCTTGGTGATGATGCGGGAGACGTGCATCTGGGAGATGCCGAACCGCTCCGCGATCCGCGCCTGGGGCATGTCGTGGAAGAACCGCAGGTAGAGGATCGTCTTCTCGCGGTCGGGCAGGGCCGCGAGCGCGCTCCGGACGGACTCGCGGTCCACCACCAGGTCGTAACCGCCCTCCGCCTGGCCGACGGCGCCGTACAGCGTGGTGACCTCGTCGGACGGAGCCCCGGGGGACACGCTCCGGTCCAGGGACAGCGCGTTGTACGCGTCCATGGCCTCCAGTCCCGCGCGCACCTGTTCCACGCTGATCCGCGCCCGTTCGGCGATGTCGATCAGCGACGGTTCCCCGCCGCCCACGGCCTGGAGCTCACGCTGCGCGCGGCGGACCTTGTTGCGGGCGTCCTGCACGCGCCGGGGGACGTGGAGGTCCCAGCCGAAGTCGCGGAAGTGCCGCTTGATCTCACCCGAGATGGTGGGCACGGCGAAGGCCGCGAACGGTCCCGAGGCCGGGTCGTAGCGGTTGATCGCACCGACCAGGCCCATCGCCGCGACCTGACGCAGGTCCTCACGGCTCTCGCCGCGCTCACGGTACTTGTCGGCGATCCGCCGGGCCATCGGCAGCCAGGCCCGCACCAGTTGCTCACGTATCCGTTCCCGCTCCGGTCCCTGTTCCAGGGCGCGCAGTCGCTGGAAGAGCAGGCTGGTGTCAGGGTCGTCCGCGGGGCGGTCGGGGGACCTGGTGGTGGATCCGGACCTGGCTGTGGTGTTCACGAGGTTCTCCAGCCAACGGGTGACGCGCGGCAGTTGGGGTACCCCGCTCCGGACGCCTGGGACGGTGCGAAGCAGGGGGAGTGCCTACGGGTCCGAAGCACGACCCCCGCTTGCCCCCGGGCGAATCCGGCAAACGGGCCGGTGAGCACGTGACACCGCCAGGCCGCGGAACCGCCACCCCACCGCAGGGGCTACCGCCTGGGTAGAGCGAAAGGGTCCCCGGTCGATCGAGGGCTTGTTGGGTCGCCTGCGCGTGGTGGGGAGAAGAGGGAGCGGGCAGAACGCGGGGGGATTCGTGGCATCGCCGTCTGCCCTGCGGAACGGACTGCAAACAAGCCGGTTTCCCGTGAATGGGCGTAGAATTGCAGGGCATCCGAGGTGCAGGAGGTTGATAACGATGGTTCCCCTGCTTCTTGTTCTTCTGCTCGCCCTG
>NZ_JBEOYE010000144.1:0-16701 GCF_040296945.1 Streptomyces sp. NPDC001941
CGTGCGGCGCCGGCCCCGGACGGCGTGTCACTGGGTCAGGTCGAGGGCCGCGGTGACGATGCTGTCGGTGTCGATGCCGTGATGACGGTAGACCTCCTCCAGGGACCCCGACTGACCGAATCGGCTCACCCCCAGCCTGCGGGCCGGCACGCGGTGCAGGGTGGCCAGGAAGGCGAGGGTGTGCGGGTGGCCGTCCAGGACCGTGACCAGCGGCGTGGCGCGTTCCGCCGGGAAGACCTGGTCCAGGATCCAGTCGACCGCCGTGCCGTGCCCGGCCCGCGCGTCCATCGCCCGGTAGAGCAGGCCCGGACTGGTCACGCACACCACGTCGGCCGGGACGCCGAGGTTCTGGAGGCGGTCCGCAGCGGCCAGCGCCTCGGTCACGAGGGCGCCCATGGCGGCGATGGTGACCTGGGCTCCGGGCCGCCGCAGGAGCGGATAGGCGCCGGCGACGACCTGGCGGCGACGGCGTTCCCGGGCCGCCGGGTCGGTGGGCACCCGCGCCAGGGCCTGGTCCACGGGCCGGGTCGAGAGCCGCAGGTACGCGGAGCCGCCGTCGGCCCGTCCGAGCCGGGACAGCGCGGCCAGCAGCGTCCACTCGGTGTCGAGGGCGAACGCCGGTTCCCAGGTCGTGCAGCCCGGCTGTTCGATGCCGAGGGACGGCGTGGTGATCGACTGGTGCGCACCGCCCTCGGGGGCGAGGGTCACTCCGGACGGGGTGCCGACCAGGATCGACTGCCCTCCGGCGTAGATACCGAACGACCAGGGTTCCAGGGCGCGTTGAACGAAGGGGTCGTACAACACTCCGATGGGCAGAAGGGGTTGGCCCCAGCGGCTCCAGGTGGCGCCCAGTTCGCCGAGGAGTCCGACCAGATTGGTCTCCGCGATGCCCAGCTCGATGTGCTGGCCGGTAGGCCGCTCACGCCAGTGCAGGATGGTCTCCGCGTCGTCGGCGAACCAGTCCACGCGCTCGGTGGGCGACCACACGCCGACCTTGTTGACCCACCCGCCCAGGTTCGTGGAGGAGCTGACGTCGGGGCTGACCGTGACCACCCGGCGCGCGGCGTCGGGAGCGCTGCGGGTCAGGTCGAGCAGCGCCCGGCCCAGCGCGGCCTGCGTCGTCGCCACGCCCGCCGGAGTCCGGCCGATGTCCACCGGAATCTCCGGCGGCCGCGCTTCGGGGACGGCGTCCCGGCGCAGCCGGGCACCGGCCTCCGCGCACAGGCGGGCGGCCGCCGAGTCGGGGGCGAATGCCCGCCAGGGGTCGGCCAGGTCCGTGCCGACCCGGTCGGCGAGCTCCCCCATCTGTTCCTCCGTCAGCAGGGAGGAATGGTTCTGCGGATGGCCCTCGGTGGGCAGCCCGTGCCCCTTGACCGTGTACGCGAAGATCACCGTGGGCCGGTCGTCATCGACCTTGGACAGGGCGCCGTCGAGAGCGGCGAGGTCGTGACCTCCGAGATTGCGGACGGCCGCCATCAGGGTCGCGTCGTCGACGCCCGCAAACAGGTCCCTGATCGCCTGTGCCCCCGGGCCGGTGCCGGGCAGGCGGTCGCGCAGGTCCCCCGCCGGGCAGCGCAGCAGACGCTGGTACTCGGGGTTGGGCATGGTGTCGATGCGCTCGCGGAGCTCCTGTCCCCCGGTACGCGTGAGCAGTTCCTCCAGCAGGGTGCCGTACTTGAGGGTGAGCACCTGCCAGCCGGCCGCGGCGAACATGCCGTGCAGACGGCCCGCGGCGATGGTGGGCACCACCCGGTCCAGGGACTGTCGGTTGAGGTCCACGATCCAGACGAGTTCGCCGAGTTCGGCCACCTGCGGGTCGACCACCGCCTCCCACACCGCGCCCTCGTCCAGCTCCGCGTCCCCCACCAGCGCGTACTGCCGGCCGATGGGGCTCTCACCGAGGCCGCCGGCCGCGTACCGGCGCGCGAGCGCTCCCCAGATGGTGGCCGTGGCGCCGATGCCGACCGATCCGGTGGAGTAGTCGACCGGGTCGGGGTCCTTCGACCGGCTCGGGTAGCTCTGCAGGCCCCCGAAGGAGCGGAGCGTGGACAGGTGGGAGGCGTCCAGCTCACCGAGCAGGTGGTTGAGTGCGTGCAGCACGGGCGAGGCGTGCGGCTTCACCGAGACCCTGTCCTCGGGGCGCAGGTGACGGAACCACAGGGCCGTCATGATCGACACCATCGAGGCGCAGGAGGCCTGGTGTCCGCCGACCTTGAGCCCCGAGGGGTTGGGGCGCACGCGGTTGGCGTGGTGGACGATCGCGCTCGACAGCCACAGCACGCGGTTCTCGATCTCGTGCAGCACGCCGAAGGCGGCGTCCGTGGTCCGCCCGGCGGCGGCTGGTGCGGTGGTCATGGCGAAACGGTCTCCTCGCGCTCGGCACGTCCGGCGTCCAGACGTACCACCGACTGTTCATGGGGCGTATCACGACGGTGAGCCGGACGCACCGGCTGCGGGCCGAGCGGTGTACCCGGCCGGCGTCCGGCGCGCAGCGGGCGGTGGCGCACGGCCCGGCGCGTCCTCAGCCGCGCATGCGAATGACGTGTGCTGCGGCCGCGGCCGAGCAGACCACCACGCCACGACGTCAGACAAGAACCCGCCAGAAAGTCACGCAGAATGCCCAGTCCCCCGGCCTCTCAGCTCTGGAAGGTGCGCACCGTGCCCAGTTCCGAACGGATCGACCCGACCGACGCCCGCCTCCTGTTGGCGCTCGCCGCCCACCCCCGGGCCACGACCGTGGCGCTCGCCGAGGCCAGTGGGCTGAGCCGCAACACGGTGCAGGCCCGTCTCACGGCGATGGACCGCCGGGGCGCCGTGGCCTCGTTCGAGCGGCGCGTCGACCCGGCCGCGCTCGGCTACCCGCTGGCCGCGTTCGTCACCACGCAGGTCGCCCAGCGCGGGCTCGGCGACGTGGCGCGGGCGCTGGCCGCGATCCCCGAAGTGGTGCAGGTGGACGGACTGAGCGGCGAAACCGACCTGCTGGTGCACGTCGTCGCGACCGGCGCCGAGGACCTGTACCGCGTGGCCGGACAGATCCTCGGCATCCCCGGCGTGGAACGCACCAGCACCTCCCTCGTGATGCGCCGACTGGTGCCGTACCGGATCGCCCCGCTGCTGCGCCGCCGTACCGCCGGCTCCTGAGCGCTGGCCCGTTCGCAACGCCCCGGCCGAAGTTCGGCCGCACGACGTCTTGCTGTTATCATATATAGCGGCCTACTGTGATCCGCGTCGTGACCGCCGCGAGGCCGCTGCCGACCGGACTCCGCCCGCCTCGCACGCGCCCCTGGACACACCACCGGCCGGCAGAAGCGAACCCGATGAATCCGATCGAAGGAACACAGGAGCAGTCCCGTGCGCATCGCCAATCTCTCCGGCCGCCTGGTCCTCGTCGTGGACGGCCGTGCCGTCGACGTCGAGCAGGCCAGTAACGGCCGTTTCCCCGCGGATCCGCAGGCCGTCTACGACCGATGGGACGAGTTCCGGGAGTGGGCGGCAGTGGCCCGGCTGCCCCAGGGCCGTTCGTTCGACCCCGTCGATCTCGGCGCGCCGGCACCCACACCGCGGCAGGTCATCGCCGCCGGCCTCAACTACCGTGACCACGCCGCCGAGTCCGGCTTCGCACTGCCGGACACCATGCCGCCGGTCTTCACCAAGTTCGCCACGAGCATCACCGGACCCGTCACCGACGTGGTCCTGCCGCCCGGCGGCCACACCGACTGGGAGATCGAACTGGTCGCCGTCATCGGCATCCGGGCCCACCACGTCTCCGCCGACACGGCCTGGAACCATGTGGCCGGGCTGACCGTGGGGCAGGACCTCTCCGAGCGGATCACACAACTCGAAGGCCCCTCACCCCAGTTCAGTCTCGGCAAATCCTTCCCGGGGTTCGCCCCGACCGGCCCGTGGCTGGTCACCCCCGATGCCTTCGAGGACCGGGACGACCTGGAACTGCGCTGCACCGTGAACGGCGAAGAGATGCAGAAAGGCCGCACCAGCGACCTGATCTTCTCGGTGCCCGAGTTGATCGCCCGACTGTCGACGGTGCTCCCGCTGCTGCCCGGCGACGTCGTCTTCACCGGGACACCTGCCGGCGTCGGCCTGGGCCGCGATCCGCAGCGCTGGCTCGCCCCCGGCGACGAGCTCGTCAGCACCATCGAAGGCATCGGCGAACTGCGCCAGCGCTTCGTCACCCGGACCTGACACCACGGACCGGCCCGCTCGGACCGACAGTCCGCCGCCGCAACACCTCCCCCACCGGCCGATGACCAGCGCCCGCAAGCCGCCCCCCGGCTCTCGCGAGCACCCGCCCGCGCATTCCATCGAGGAGGACCGGATGTCCGCCACACCGAAGTTCGCCCACGTCGTGTTCCAGACCAGCAACCCCACTGCCATGCGGGACTGGTACTGCGCCGTCCTGGACGGGCACGTGGTGTTCCAGAACGACAGCCTGTGCTTCATCACCTACGACGACGAGCACCACCGCGTCGCCCTGCTCACGCCGCCGGTCGCCCTGGACCGCAAGACCCCGACGACGGCCGCGGTCCATCACGTCGCCTACACCTTCGGCCACCTCGACGACCTCCTCGCCCGCTACGAACTACTGCGCGACAAGGGCGTCACCCCGGCGGTGTGCATCGCCCACGGCGTCACCACCTCGATGTACTACAAGGACCCCGACGGCAGCTTCGTCGAGATGCAGATCGACAACTACGCCGACCCGGAGGACGCCACCGGGTACATGCGGGGCGACGAGTACGGCGAGGACGCCGTCGGTCCGGCCTTCGACCCCGAGGCCCTGCTCGTGGCCCGCCGCTCCGGCACGCCCGTGGAGGAACTGACGGACCGCGCCTGGGCCCTCAGGACGCCCCGGCCGGACCCGATGCTGGTGCTCACCGGCGCGGTGTGAACCCCGCCCCTGCCCCCCATCCCCTCATCGAGGAGAGTTCTTGAGCAGGACCAGTGACACCGATGACTGCTTCATGTGCGGCCTGGAACAGAACGACGAGAGCGCTGTCGTCTTCCGTGACGCCCTCTGGTCGTGCGAGACGGTCCCGGGCTACGACGTGCCCGGATGGTTCGTCCTGCGGGTGCGTCGTCATGCCGAGCGCATCACCGGGCTCGACGAGGCCGAACTCGCGACGTTCGCCCGTCGGGCACGCGACCTGGTCGCCGCAGTGACGGAGGCAACGGGGGCGCCCACCACCTACCTGCTCGTCTTCGGCGAGAACCACCCCCACTTCCACGCACTGATCACAGCGCGAGGCGAGGACGTGCCGGCGGATCGGCGCGGCGGCGACATCCTGCGGCTGGTCAGGGAACGAGCCGACCCGGAGGCCGCCGCCAGCCTGGTCCCCGCTGTACGCATCGCCTACGCACGCATGACCGACGCCCACTCAGTCCACACCTGACGCACCTCAGTCCGCGACCATGCCGCTCAGGGGAGCGGACGCCTTACGCCGGGACCGGTGACTCGCAGAGAACACCCTGTCCATCAGGCGGGTCGGAAGGAAGCGGGCAAGGGGAACGATGAACGCGGCATCGACACCGAGGGTGTACCGGGCGCGCGGTCGGGCTGTCGTGGCCACCTTGGCGATTTTGGCCGCGGCTTTCGCCGCGGGCAGGGCGCGCTGGAGAAAAGCGGCGTTCGAGGCGACCGTTGAGGTGACGAGATCACCGTACAGTCGCTGGTGTTCGGCGTTCATCCGGCCGGCGAGCTCGAGGGAGATATCTCCACTGCGGGCGGCCATCTCGGTCCTGACTCCGCCTGGCTGGACCACCACGACCTGGACACCTTGCGCTGCGACCTCACGGCGCAGGGAGTCACTCATCGCCTCGAGTGCGAACTTCGTTCCCGCGTAGGCGGCGAAGATCGGGAGGGCGGCCACTCCGCCCACCGAGCTGATGTTGACGATCCTGCCTCGGCTCTGCCGGAGGAACGGCAGCAGCTTCTGGATGACGGCGACGTGGCCGAACAGGTTGACCTCGAACTGCTGCCGCCACACCTCCAGCGGCAGCACCTCCACAGGTGCGTTGATCTCGATGCCGGCGTTGTTGATCAGTGCACGCAGGGGACGCCGCTCGGTGTCCCCTGCGATGCGCTCGGCAAGGGCTGCGACGTGCTCGGGGGCGGTGATGTCCAAGGTGACCGGTTCGACGCCTGCGGCCCGGATGGCGTCCGCCTCGGCGTCGGTGCGGACCCCGGCGAGGACGTGGTAGCCCATCGAGGCGAGTTCGCGCGCCGTCGCGGCTCCGATGCCCGTGGAGGCCCCGGAGACGACCACGAGCTCGTTCTTGTGCGTCTGCGTCATGCCAGGGACCTTTCAGCAGGTACGCCCTTGAGTGGGGTGGTCGATCACAGAGAGGGGAGCGTAAATGGAGGGATCGGGCTTTCCCTCTCTCTTCAATGTATCCAATGAAAACATAGTTGTCGATGGAAACATTGCTCGGTATGCTCGCCTTCATGCGCGAACCCGTCGAGCCACGCCCCTACCATCACGGACACCTCCGCACCGCGCTCCTCGACGCAGCCGAACGCAGCTTGCGCGAGCACGGTGCGGATCAGCTCTCGCTCCGGGATCTGGCCAGGGAGCTCGGGGTCAGCCACGCCGCGCCGCGCCGCCACTTCGCCGACCGAAGGGCCCTGCTCGACTCCCTCGCGGAGACCGGATTCGTCCGCCTCGGCGCCACCCTGGGCACCGCACTGGCCCCGGGCGAAGTCGAGCGTGCTTTCCCCACACGCGTCCGGGACGCCGTGAAGGCCTACGCCCGCTTCGCGACCGAGAACCCCGCGCTGTACGAGCTGATGAACTCCAGCAAGCACCATCCGGGAGCGACCGTGGTCACCCAGGCCGCTGCGGCCGCGTACGGGCAGATGATCGATCTGATCAAAGAGGGACAAGCGCGCGGCGTACTCGAACAAGGCAATCCCGAACAGGCCGGAATCATCCTCTACGCCACCGTGCAAGGCATCACCACCATGGTCAACAGCGGCGCGATCGGCGCGGAGCAGCTCGATGGACTCGTCGACACCGCGGTCGCCCAGTTCCTTCGGGGCGCCCGTCCTCTTCTTGACGGCCAGTGAGGGATCTGGCGGCCGCCGCCCAGGCGCTGCCCGTCACCGGGGTGCCTGCCGCATCCTGCTCCAGGCCGACCTGCAGCTGAAGAAGACCACCGCGTCCCTGATCCACCCCAAGACCAGCCTGGGCAAGACCTTCTGGAACCGCATCGGGAAGGAGTGCCTTTCCTTCCGCACCTGGATCGTGCCCGGCCAGGCCCGCGTCAACGAGCAGGACGACCAGCTCTACATCCTCGACGCGCCCCTGAAGGTCAAGATGGAGTCCCAGCGCCTGACGGGGGCGGGAAGTACGGGCGCCGCCTCCTGCAAGGGCAGCAGCGACCCGTCGGCGGAAGCGCGCAACGAGGCGACGTTCCGGAGCCTGATCCTGCCGGGCATCGAGCGGGCCGTGAACCAGGCCCCGCAGTACGCCGACCTGCGCCGGGTCTACCTCTCCCGGGTCGCCGCGGAGTGGTACCGCCAGCGCGGCGCCGACCACGCCACCACCTACGGGGACCTCATCGACCGCGGCGACGTGACGCGTTGGCGGACACGCACGAACTGGAAGCCGCGCGACACCTTCGACGCCTACGTACGGTCCTACAAGCAGGGCGAGTTCAGGTACACCGAACGCACCCGCAAGGGCGACTACATCTACACCCGCACCTTCATCTACGGCGGCGTCGACCTCTCCCGCCTGGACCTCCACAAGGTCGCCCCCTCCGACGCCTTCCGCGACCAGTGGGCCGGCATGAAGCAGGACACCGCCACGTCCACTCAGGCGGCGCACGCGTCCGCCAACGGCTCCCGGATCTGGATGGGCGGTGACAACGCGACGGCCGGCGGGGACGGGCCGAACGCCGACGCGGGCAGCGGCAAGAGCGCGAAGGGAGGGACACAGGGCTCCGCCGCGCCCACCGGGAACTCTTCCAGCTCCCTCACCAGGCGCCTGGTGAGCGCGCTGATCGGTGGGGCACTGCTGTACGGCGTGGTGCTGCTCCGACGGCGCACGCGACGCCGGTCGCACCCGGGGCCCGGTCGCTGAGCCGGGGTTCGACCCGCCCCTCCCCCGCCCGCTTCCCTCGCCCCGCCGAGGATCCGACGTCCCGCCCGCCTGGCCGGCCCAGACCCGGCCGGGCGGCGACTACGTCGCCCCTTGGACCGGCGCCGGGTGCCGAGGGACCGGGCTTCTGGTCGACTGGCAGGGCGATCCCCTAACCTCGCGCGCCATGGAGTGGACTGCTTTGGTAGCAACGGTGTTGGGCGCGGCCATCGGGGTGGGGAGCACGCTCGCGGTGGACAGGGCCCGGTGGGAAAGGGACACGGGTGAGCGGGACCGGGAGGTCTTCCGCTCGACCGCCGCGGACTTCCTCAACGCGCTGACCGAGGCCCGTGATGCCATCAGCGACGCCAGCCGTGCAGCACATTTACCGACGGCGGAGCGCGCCGACCTGGCCAGGGCCGGATTTCTCGACCACGGGGTGCACGCGCAGCAGTACCAACTGGAACTCATCGCCGAACCCCGCGTCGCGCGCCTCGCGAACGAGGCCGCCCAGCACCTACTCGCCTACCGGGACGCGGTGATCGCCGGGCACCTGCGGGAGGACGAGCAGTGCGCACAAGCCCGGCGGGCCTTTCGCGAAGCACGCCAGGAACTCATGAGCGCCCTGCGGGACGCGCTGGCCCGCCCGTGACGCGGCCGGCTCCCAAGCCCTTCGTCGTTCACGCGGGAAGCGACGCCAGGGCCGTGGTGATGGCGACGGCGAGGGTGATGACCGTGGTGAAGGCCACGGCGGCCCGGGCGAGGGCCGTGGGGTAGGTGGCGCCGTCCAGGCGGGCGAGCTTGCCCGCGCCGGCCGCTGCCAGCAGCGCGATGACGATCACGAGGGCGGTGCCCTGGAGCACGAGGGCGAGGGTCACGGCAAGCTCCCTGGGGAGGTGGGGTGTTGACGTGTCCGAGGGTCAGGCAAACGGTGTCCGGCGATGTCCGGCTGGACCGAGAATGGACGCGGCCGGACACACGAGGGGACCGGAGGAGCGATGCCTGGGACCGCACAGCACAGCGAGCACGCCGAGGTCCCCGACCACGAGGACTACGTGACGCTGCGGCGGATGCTGGCCGAGCGGCTGGCCGACGCCCTGGCCGCCTCCGCGTTGTCGGGCAAGAAACAGCTGGCGGACCTGGCCAACGTGGCGCGCGCGACGCTCTACACCGCGTTCGACCCCGAAGGGCCACTGCCTTCGGAGCACACCGTGGCGGCCCTGGCGGGCCCGCTCGGCCTGTCCCGCGCGCCTCTCCTGGCACTGCGCCGCAGGGCTGTCAGGGCCATGAGCACCGGGCGGGGGCCGGGGAAGCCGATCGGCCAGTGGGACCCCCACGACCTGGAGGTCCATCCCGCGGGGACCGGAACAGCGGGCCCGACCGCGGGGACCGTCGCCCGGCGACCGCTGCCCGGGTACGTCCGCCGGGCCCACGACGAGGTCCTCGACGCCGCGGTCCGTGACGCCGCCGCCGGCCGCAGTGGGATCGTGGTCCTGGTCGGATCTTCCTCGACCGGCAAGACCCGGGCCTGCTGGAACGCGGTCCAGCCCCTGGCCGCACAGGGGTGGCGGCTGTGGCATCCGTACGAACCCACCCCGGCCCAGGCCGCTCTGACCGATCTGCGCGGCATCGGGCCGCGCACCGTGGTCTGGCTCAACGAGGCCCAGCACTACCTCGGCGACCGGACCCTGGGCGAGCGGATCGCCGCGGCCCTACGCCATCTCCTCACCAGCCCCGAGCGGGGGCCCGTCCTCGTCCTGGGCACGCTCTGGCACGAGTACGCCCGCCAGTACACAGCCGTGCCGACCCCCGGGGGCGATGACCCCCACGCCCAAGTGCGGGAACTGCTCGCCCAGCACACCGTGGACGTCCCTGCGGCCTTCGACCGCCGCGCCCTGGACGCCGCCGTCGAACTGGCCGAGGCCGGCGACCTGCTGCTGCGGGACGCCCTCACCCGGGCGCGCGTCGACGGAAGGCTCACCCAGGACCTGGCCGGCGCGCCGCAGCTCCTCGACCGCTACCAGCGCGCCAGTCCGGTGGCCAGGGGCCTCCTCGAAGCGGCGATGGACGCCCGCCGCCTCGGCGTCGGCCTGCGTCTGTCGCGCGCATTTCTCACGCACGCGGCCCGTGACTACCTCCACGCGTACGACCGCGACGCGCTGGCCGACGAACCCGCGTGGGTCTCTGCCGTCGACGCCGCCTTCTCCGAACTCGCCAGGCCCGTCCACGGAAAGCAGGCGCCCCTGCGTCAAGCGGCCGTGGCGTCACCGCAACACCCGGGGGCCCCTGCGCTCCAGGTGACCCGCCCTCAGGATCTGCCGGTCCGGCTCGCCGACTACCTCGAACACCACGGGCGCCAAACCCGTCGCAGAGGCTGCCCGCCCGCTTCCTTCTGGCACGCCGCCCACGCTCATCTCACCGCTCCCGACGACCTGAACGCCCTTGCCCGGGCGGCGGAGGACAGGCACCGCATGCAGTGGGCCCACCACCTGTGGATACGAGCTGCCGAGGCCGGGGACGGCCTCGGCCTGAGCCGCCTGGCCATGGTGAGGGAGGACGCCGGGGACCGACGGGGCGCCGAGGACTTCGCGCGGCGGGCGGCGGGCGCGGGCATCTCCCATGCCCTGCGCACCCTTGCCCGTGCGCGGCGCAGGGCCGGGGACGTGGAGGCGGCCGAGGCCCTGTTCCAGCAGTTGGCCGACGTCAGCGGAGCCGACGTCCTCATCGATCTGGCCCGGCTGAGGGAAGAAGCCGGGGACCGGCCGGGCGCCGCGGAGTTCGTGCAGCGGGCGGCCACCACCGGCAGCATCGAAGCCCTGCTCCGCCTGATGCGGGAGCGCGAGGACGCCGGGGACGCCTCGGGCGCCACGGCACTCGCGCAACAAGCGGCCGACGCGGGCAGCCCCTCCTTCTTGATCGAGCTGGCGGACAGGCGAGGGGACGCCGGAGACCTCCCGGGTGCCAGGGCCCTTCTCCAGCAGGCCGCCGACCGCGGCAGCACGCAGGCCCTCGTACGCCTGATGCGGGAGCGCGAGGAGGCCGGGGACCCGTCGGGCGCCGCGGACCTCGCCCGGCAAGCGGCCCGCCGTGGTCGCACGATCGGGCTGCGCCACGCCGCGCGCATGCGGGACGAGGCGGGGGACCCGCGAGGCGCCGCGGACTTCATCGCAGAGGCGGCCGCCGCCGGCGATCGCATGGCCGTGGCCGAGATCGCGCTGCTGCGGGAGCGGGCCGGTGAGCGGCAGGACGACGAGGCACTCGCGCGGCAGGCCGACGGGGATGCCGAGGTCCTGGGCTACTTCGCGGTGATGCGGGAGGAAGCCGGAGATCTGGAGAGCGCGGAGAAGCTGGCTCGATGGGCCACCGACGCCGGTCACCCCAGTGCCCTGGCCGACCTGGCACGCATGCGGCAGGAAGCCGGGCACCCCAAGAGCGCGGAGGCACTCGCCTGGGCCGCCGTCGACGCCGGTCAGCCCGGTGCCCTGGCCGACCTGGCCCACTTACGGGAGGAATCCGGCAACCCGCAGGACATCGAACCACTCCTCCGGGCAGCCGCAGACGCCGGCGACACGTTGTCCCTCACCTACGGGGTGCAGTTCCCTCCCCAGAGGAACTGGCCGCACGGCCTGGACCCGGACGGGACCCCGACGCCTCCCTGGGAGCCCTGAGCACGGAGCCGTCCGTGTCGGCGTCGTGGGTGGCCTTGTGGTGCTCCTTGGTGGAGTACGCGCCACGGCAGGCCGTGCTGAGTGACAGTCAGCTGACGAAGTGCCAGTCCACGTAGATGGTCCCCTCGTCGAGGGAGGCGAAGTACGAGAAGAGGCCCGTGCTCATGTCAAGCCCGTCGTCGGGGAGGCCTGGCTGCTCGTCCACGACCTTGGCCAAGTGGGTCTTGCCCCTGAAGGAGATGGAGACGTACTTGCCGCACTTCACGTCGGGGTAGCTGCCGAACTGCTCCGGGCTCAAGGCGACGACGAAGTCGGCGTCGTCGTTCGCATCCCCGCAGGCGCCGACGCCGACGCCGACGGCGTAGTAGGTGGCCCGGGCGTTCGAGTGCTGCTCGGGCGGCTCGGCCTGTGCTGGGGGCGCCATCGTCAGCACGCTCCCCGAAAGCATCAACCCCACTCCCGCCTGAGCGGCCTTGCGCCCCAGTCGGCGGACCGCCGACCGGTCCCCGCGCTTCCCCGTACGTCCTACCAGCATCGCAACTCCACTACCTGGAAAGGGAAGACAGGGTGGACCGGACTCTCACTGAACGCAACACCACCCTGACCCATAGTGAGCGTTACGTTACCCAGCGCACCCGATGTCGGGCCAGCACCGCCATGCCGGGTGATCTCCGACGTGTCAGCCAGGCCGCTGGATACTGTCCCCCCGGTTGTACAGCGCCACGCTGGTGCCCATCCGGCCGAAGTCGTTGACCACGCCGAACAGCGTCTTCTTGCCCGGCAGCAGCGCGAGCAACGACGCCTGGTCTTCGAGGACCGCGGCCAGCAGGTCCTTGTACGCGTTGAACGACCGTGCCGTGTAACCGGGTTCGGTCGCGGCCCTCGCGCGGTGGTCGTTCGTCACCGCGATCGACGCCAGGTCCATCAGGTAGCAGTCGAAGAGGTCGGTGACGTCGGAGGGCCGGGCCTCGCCGGCGGCGGCGTCCTCCTCGAAGATCCGCGCCATGCCGACGACGATGTCCCGGTAGGTCCGATGGCGCGTGCTGCTCGGGAACGCCGCCATGATGTGGTCGGCCTGGCCCGAGCCCTCCGTGTTCATGCTGCGCGGGTTCTTCAGCCCTTCGAGGCCGGGCACCGGCAGCGGGAACCCGGCGAACATCGCCTCCTCGTCGGGGATGCCCGTGTTCCGCGAGGCCAGCGGGTGGAGGCCGATCTCGTGCGCCAGCATGCCCATCACGTGGCCGATGCCGTAGTTCTCGAAGTAGTGGCTCGCCAGCTCGATCTCCACCCCGGCGTCACCGAGGTCCCGTACGTTCGCGGGCGTCTCCATCGTCCGCATCATCAGCGTGATGCGGCACGGGCGACCGCCGAGGTAGTCCCGGATCGTGTCGTGGCGGCGCAGCACCTCGACGATGCGGACCGCCTTGTCGCGGTACGCCTCGTTCGTGTGCTTGAGGTTCGTGAACTCGAAGTTGCCCGAGGTGAAGGGCACGAACTCGGGCTCCGGGGGCGCGGGCGCCGCAGGGTCCTGGGGTGCCCGCGCGGGGACCTCGGCGCCCGGGGTCGTGTCCTCGGCGCGGCGCGGCAGCGACACCGGGTCGACCCACACCGACCGCCGCGTCACCGGCTCCGTACCCACGTCGTCGCCGATCAGCGCGCCCAGCAGGGCCAGGTGGCGGTCGCGCAGTCCGCCCGCCGCGAGCGAGGGGTGCTCCGGGGGCCGCGACGGGTCGCCGAGCAGGCTGCCGGGGACGTCCGGGCGGTGGGGGGCGTCCGGGGAGCGGTACTCGTCGCGCAGGCCCAGCTGGTGCGACAGCTCGTGCGCCAGGTCCAGCGGGTCCGCGTCCGCCCACCACGTCACCTGGTCCATCACCCGCTCGCGGCCCACCAGGTCCACGCTCAGGTGCGGGTCGCCCGTCGCGTCCACGAACTCCACCGACACCGTCAGGCGGTCGCCGTTCGGGAGGTGGTTGGCCGGGTCGTTGAGGTAACGGCGCACGCCCGCCCGCAGGTTCTCGCGCACCCGCGCCGCCTCGGCGTCGCTGCCGCGCAGCGCCACCCGTACCGTCAACTCCGTCACCGGGCCGTCGGAGTCCGGCCTCCGGCGCGCGTCGAAGGCCGACCGCACCACGAACCGGGGTCGCGCATTCCGGGCGCCCCGCGGACCCACCTCGGACGGCCGGCTCTCCGTGGGCACTCCCGGCCGCGGCAGCCTCGGGCCCACCTCCGACGACTCCGGCCGCGGCGAGCCCTGGTCGGTGTCCATGGCCCGTGCCCCGTCGTCGGACGCATCGTCCGAGGCGTACTCGGAGGCCGAGTCGGGGGGCATCTGCGCGTTGCCGTTGCGGTTCGGCTCGCCCTGGAGCACCCCGTCGTGGTCCAGGTACGCGCCGATGTCGTCGGCGTTGTCCCGTATGTACGCCAGCAGGGCCGGCCGCTCGCGCATCCAGTCCGGCATGCGCCAGCCGGGGAAGAAGATGCCGTGGGTGCCGGAGGCCTCGACCCGGTGGCCCAGGGTCGGGCCGACGTGTTCGTTCACGGCCCGGTACGCCAGGTCACAGGAGGCGCACGCCATCTTGAAGCCGCCCAGCGGCAGCGTGCGGACGGCGGCCGGGTCACCCGGGTTCTGCTCCCAGTGCCGCACCCAGTGCCCGAGGATGGTCAGCTCGCCGTGCTCCGATCCGCGCGCGTGGTGCGGTCCCTCGCCGCCGATGTTGAGGATGCGCGGTGCCGCCAACGCCGTTCGTACGAGGTCGAGTTCGGGCGAGTCGGGGTGGTAGAGCCGGTACCAGCCGGAGACCAGGGCGCGCAGCTTGGTGCGGTCGCGGCGCTCGCGCGCGATGCCCGGGCGCTTGCGGGCGAGCCATCGTTCGTCGCGCTGCCACTGCCTGCGGGCGTCCGCCAGCGCCTTGCGGTCCTCGTGCGTGGTCGCCTCGTCCTGGAGCAGGGTGTTCCACCGCTGGTCGTCCACCTCGTCCCACGGCCCCGTCTCGTACTGGGCCTCCAGTGCGTCGTGGAGGCGTCGCTGCTCCTGTCCGCGGGCGTCGAGTTCACGCTGCCGCGCGGCCAGTTCCGCCTCGGTCCGGCGATGCGTGGCCTCGTCACGGTCCCACTGCTCCAACGCGCGCTGCCGGGACGCCCCTTGGGGTTCCTCGCCGGTGACGAACCAGGCGAGCTCCTGCCGCACCAGGTCGGCCTCCTGGCTGGTGATCGCCTTCGCGCCGGTGTTCCCCGCGATGCCGAGGGAGCCGTCGGGGAGCAGGGCGACCGCGACGTGCGGCGTGGTCCGCGCGTCGGCGTCGCGGTCTTCCTTGCGCAGCACCTCCTTCACCAGCCGGGCCACGCGGTCGAGCATGCGCAGCGTCACGGCGCGGTCCCGTGCGCTGGTGCCCGTGGGGCGCGTCTGCCGGAAGGGGGCGTCGGTGCCGAGGCCGAGGGCGTCGCGCAGTTCCTCGTACTGCTGCGCGTCGAGCCTGCCGTCCTGCTCCGCCTGGTCCAGCGCTTCGGGGAGGCCGATGCCCGCGTGGTCGGTGAAGGCGCTGTCGAACGCCACGTCCGGCAGGCCGCCCAGCTGCTGGTTCCGGCGGCGCACCACGTCGAGCAGGGCGTCGAAGTCCGCCTCGGGGTCGTCGAGGAGGGTGGCCAGCCGCGCCGCGAACGGCTGCTCGGGGCCGGTACGTACGGCGGCGTCCTCGGGAGCGGACTCGGGACCTGGCTCCGTGTCGAAGTCCGTGTCGAGGTCCATCGCCACGTCCGAGGCGTCCGCGTCCGATTCAGCTTCCAGGTCCAGGTCCAGGTCCAGGTCCTGTCTGGTGTCCGCTCCCGACAGGGTGTTGAGGTCGAACGCCTCCTCCTCGACCGCGCCGGTCGGGGGCCCGGCAGGGTGCTCCTTCACCGGCGGGACCTCGGCCGGGGGCTTCGGCGTGGGTACGGGGGGCGGTGCGGGCGTGCGCGGGAGCAGCGGGACGAAGTCGCCGCCCCGGCGGCGCAGCCGGACGTGCGGGCCGCTGTCGCCGCCGGGTCCGGGGTAGGTGTGGGTGGTGCCGTTCTCCTCGACCAGGGTGACGGTGGTGCCGGTCGCGGACGCGGCCCACTCGGCGAGCGCGCGGTCCGCTCCCGGGCCCCAGGGGGCGGTGGCCAGGTAGC
This sequence comes from Streptomyces sp. NPDC001941, assembly GCF_040296945.1. NCBI lineage: Bacteria > Bacillati > Actinomycetota > Actinomycetes > Kitasatosporales > Streptomycetaceae > Streptomyces > Streptomyces sp. NPDC001941. Next base: position 15,911 of record NZ_JBEOYE010000144.1, read on the forward strand.
GGCGGAGGTGGCCGTCGAGGGCGTCGCGGCTCGGGGCGGGTGCGCCGGTACGGGGGGTCAGGGGCGGCGGGTCGAAGAGGGCGTCGCGTTCGGCCGCGCGGCCGGGCAGGCCGTACTGGCGCATGAGCTGGGTGGCGGGCGCCCCGGCCGTGCGGTGCAGGCGGAGCGTCGCGGGGTGCGTGGCGCCGAGTTCCCGTGCCGCGGTGCCGAGTGCCTGGGAGAGCGCGTGGAAGAAGCCGTTGCCCCGGCCGCCCGGGGTGCCCTGGGTGTAGGTGGCGCCGTCGGGGGCGGTGAGGACCCCGTCGGCGGCGAGTCGGTAGCGGGGTGCCGTGCTCTCGGTGGGCGGGAGCCAGGGTGCGGTGGTGTGGCTGGGGCGTGCGGGGGGCGTGGCGTCCGTGCTCTTGGGGAGCGTGGTGCCTTCGTTCGTGGCGGTCGTGGAGCTCGTGGAGGTCGTTCCGCTCGCGGGGGCGGGCAGTGCGGTGGTGACGGGCACGGGGCTGCCGACCGTGAGGGCGGCGTGGAAGAAACCGCCCTCGCTGAACAGCACCGGGTCGGTGGCCGCCTTCACCGCCGCCGGGTCCCCGCCGTGCGGCAGGAACAGCTGCTCGCGCCCCTCGCCGGTGACGACGGTGACGGGGGTGCCGAGGACGCGGGCCGCCAGGGCGGGCAGCAGGTCGGCGCCGCCGTGGTCGCCCGCCCGCCGCTCGGGCGGGGCGGGTTCGCCGCCGTGGTCCGCCGCGCGGGGCTCGGCGGCGAAGGGGTGGCCCTGGCCGTCGCCGCCCTGTCCGGCC
>NZ_JBEOYE010000145.1:0-16256 GCF_040296945.1 Streptomyces sp. NPDC001941
GGGGGGTGTTTGGTAGTTGTGCCCACGCGCCGCCGCGGGGTGGGGGGGGGGGGGGGCGGGGGCGCTGGGTTGGGGGGGGTGCTTCGGCCCCTCGGCCGCGGGCCCCCCGCGCACCCGCTGTGAGGAAGCCCACGAAAGGGGCCAACGATCACCGATCGCTGCCAAAGTGGCTGGACGTAGGTCAAGTGTTCTTTGCGGGCTTTCGCGACTGATCCACCGATCCAGGTCTGTTCCCGAACAAAGATCCACGAACCACCCAGGGAGCAAGTCCTGTGGCAGCCATCGCACGGTGGTGCATCACCCACCGCCTCGCCGTCGTCCTCCTCTGGCTGCTCGCCCTCGGCGGCGCCGGAGCGGCCGCCGCCCTCACCGGGACCGCGTACTCCAACGACTACGAGGTCCCCGGCACCGAGTCCGGCCGGGCCACCGCCCTGCTCGACGAGGGCTTCAACGGCCGCGGCGGCGACACCGACACCATCGTCTGGCACACCGACCGCGGCACCGTCCGCACGCCCGCCGTCGAACAGCGCGTGACCCGCATGCTCGACCGCGTCGCCGACCTGCCAGGCGTCGCCTCCGTCGCCGGGCCCTACGGACCGCGGGCCGACCAGGGCGCGATCAGCGCCGACGGCCGCACCGCCTACGCCACGGTCACCTTCGACCAGCAGGCCGACGACATACCCCGCGCCCAGGCACAGGCCCTCGTGGACACCGCCAGGAGCGCCGCGGACGACGGCCTGCGGGTCGAGCTCGGCGGCAGCGCCGTGGCCCTCACCGAAGCCCCCGGAGCGCAGTACGCGGAGGCCGTGGGGGTCGCCGTGGCCGCCCTGGTGCTCTTCCTCGCCTTCGGCTCCCTGGTCGCCAGCCTGCTGCCCATCGCCACCGCGCTGGTCAGCGTCGGCACGGCCTACGCCGGGATCGTCCTGCTCGGGCACGCCATGACCGTCGCGGACTTCGCGCCCATGCTCGGCATGCTCATCGGCCTCGGCGTCGGCATCGACTACGCGCTGTTCATCGTCACCCGCCACCGCAAGGGCCTCAAACGCGGACTTCCCGTCGCCGAATCCGCGCGCATCGCCGTCGCCACCACCGGACGCGCCGTCGTCTTCGCCGGGGCCACCGTCTGCATCGCCCTGCTCGGCATGCTCATCCTGCGCCTGGGCTTCCTCAACGGCGTCGCCCTGGCGGCCAGCCTCACGGTGGTCCTGACCGTCGCCGCGTCCGTCACCCTGCTGCCCGCCCTGCTCTCCTACGCGGGCACGCGCGCGTTGTCCCGCCGCGAACGCGCCCGCCTGGCCGAGCACGGACCGGAACCGGAGCTGCCGACCGGATTCGCCGCGCGCTGGTCCGCGTTCGTCGAGCGCCACCCCAGACTCCTCGGAGCGAGCGCCGTCCTCGTCATGGCCGTCCTCGCCCTGCCCGTGCTCTCCCTGCACCTGGGCACCTCCGACCAGGGCAACAACCCCGCGAGCGCCACCACCCGCAAGGCGTACGACCTGCTGGCCGACGGCTTCGGCCCCGGTGTCAACGGGCCCCTCACCCTGGTCGCCCGCCTCGACGGCGCCGACGACACCGTCGCCCTCGACAAGCTGCCCGCGGCCCTCCAGCGCACCCCCGGCGTCGCCTCCGTCACGCCCGTCACCTACAACAGCAGCGGCGACACGGCCGTCCTCACCGTCGTCCCCGACTCCGCGCCCCAGTCACAGGCCACCAGCGACCTCGTCGACCACCTGCGCACCGACGTGCTGCCCCGGGCCTCCGCCGGCACCTCGCTGGAGGTGCAGGTCGGGGGTGTGACCGCCGGGTACGACGACTTCGCCGAAGTGATCGTCGGCAAGCTGCCGCTCTTCGTCGGCGTCGTCATCACCCTCGGCTGCCTGCTGCTCCTGCTCGCCTTCCGCTCCCTGGGCATCCCGCTGAAGGCCGCCGCGATGAACATCGCCGCCGTGGCCTCCTCCTTCGGCATCGTCGTCGCGATCTTCCAGTGGGGCTGGGGCAGCGAACTGCTCGGCCTGGGCCGGGCCGGGCCGATCGAACCGTTCCTGCCCGTGATCATGGTCTCGGTGCTCTTCGGCCTCTCCATGGACTACCAGGTCTTCCTGGTCAGCCGGATGTACGAGGAGTGGCTGGAGACCGGCGACAACCGGCGCGCCGTCCGCGTGGGCCTGGCCGAGACCAGCCGCGTGATCAACTCCGCGGCCGTCATCATGATCTCCGTCTTCCTCGCCTTCGTCCTCAGCGGCGACCGGGTCATCGCCATGTTCGGCATCGCCCTCGCCGCCGCCGTCGCCCTGGACGCCTTCGTCCTGCGCACCCTGCTGGTCCCCGCCCTCATGCACCTGCTCGGCGGCGCCAACTGGTGGCTGCCCCGATGGCTCGACCGCCGCCTGCCCCGCATCAGCATCGAGCCCCCCGAGTGCCGCGTCGCCGCCCGCACCCGCCTGCCCGGCCCCCGCCGGCACGACGAGGAACTCGTACGCTGACCAGCCCCAGCCCCAGCCCAGCTCCAACCTCAGCCCCAACCCCCGCCACTTGGCACCCTCCTAAGGCACCCCCGCCCACGCCTTAGGGCACCCCCCCCGGCCCACCCCTCACCCACCTAAGGCCCCCCGCCGCCGAACATGCGGAACTCTCCCGATGCGGCGCCGCCCCCTGGGACGCGAAAGTAAGGGCATCGCCCAGCACACCACGTCCTCCAGGGGGAACGACATGATCGAGTACGAGCTCCAGCAGGCGCGCCACGCCGAACTCCTGCACGAAGCCGCCCACCAGCGCCAGGTACGCGAAGCCCGCCGCCAGGCCCGCGAGGCCGGCCGCGAAACCACCCCGAACCAGGCCGAACCCCAGCGCCACCGGTTCACGAGGGCGGCGTGAACGACGCGCTGTCAGACGCCTGTGCGATGCTCGGCATCGTGGAGACCAGGTCAGTCAGCCCCGTGTTCGTCGGCAGAGCCGGTGAACTCACCACGCTCACCCAAGCCCTCGCCCGCGCGACCCAGGGCGAGCCCCAGGCACTCCTCATCGCCGGTGAGGCGGGCGTCGGAAAGACCCGCCTCATCGAGGAGTTCATCGCCGAAGCGTGCCGCCAGGACGCCGTCATCGCCCTCGGCGGCTGCGTCGAGATCGGCGCCGAAGGCCTGCCCTACGCGCCGGTCTCCACCGCCCTGCGCGCGCTGCGCCGGCGCCTGCCCGACGAACTCGCCGCCGCCGCCCACGGTCAGGAAGGCGAACTGGCCCGCCTCCTCCCCGAACTGGGAGACGCCGCGGGACACGAGGCGTACGGGGAGGACAGCACCGCCCGCCTCTTCGAGCTCACCGCCCGGCTCCTGGAGCGCATCGCCACCGACCACACCGTCGTCCTCGTCCTCGAAGACCTCCACTGGGCCGACGCCTCCACCCGCCACCTCCTCGCCTACCTCCTGCGCACGCTGCGCCGCGGCCGCCTCGTCGTCATCGCCACCTACCGCGCCGACGACATCCACCGCCGCCACCCCCTGCGCCCCCTCCTCGCCGAACTCGACCGGCTCCGCACCCTGCGCCGCATCGAACTCGCCCGCTTCACCCGCACCGAAGTGCACCGCCAGCTCACCGGGATCCTCGCCGCCGAACCCGCCCCCGACCTGGTCGACGAGATCTTCACCCGCTCCGACGGCAACGCCTTCTTCGTCGAAGAGCTCGTCGTCTGCCACGAGACCGGCTGCGACCGCGGCAACCTCAGCGACTCCCTGCGCGACCTCCTGCTCGTCCGCGTCGAAGCGCTGCCCGAGCACGCCCAGCACGTCGCCCGCGCCGTCGCCGAGGGCGGCTCCACCGTCGAGCACGACCTCCTCGCCGCCGTCGCCCGGCTCCCCGAGGACGACCTCATCCACGCCCTGCGGGCCGCCGTCGGCGCCAACATCCTGCTCCCCGTGCCCGACGGCGACGCCTACCGCTTCCGGCACTCCCTCGTACGCGAAGCCGTCAGCGACGACCTGCTGCCCGGCGAGCGCTCCCGCCTCAACCGCCGCTACGCGCAGGCGGTCGAAGCCAACCCCGGCCTCGTACCGGCCGACGAGCGCGCCACCCGGCTCGCCAGCTACTGGTACCACGCGCACGACGCCCCCCAGGCGCTCCCCGCGGTCCTGCGCGCCTCCGTCGCCGCCCGCAAGCGCCACGCCTACACCGAACAGCTCCAGCTCCTGGAACGCGCCATGGAGCTCTGGGACGACGTCGCCCCCGAAGTCCGCGCCACCCTGCGCCCCATCGACTACGCCGAGGCCTACCCCGGCTGCGGCTGCGACCCCGACACCACGCCCCTGCGCTACCTCGACCTCCTCGCCGAAGCGGCCGTCGCCGCCCGCCTCTGCGGCGAACGCGAGCGCGCGCTGAGGACCGTACGACTCGCGCTGCGCCTGCTCGAATCCGAGGAAGAGGCCGACCCCCTGCGCGCCGCCTGGTTCCAGACCGAGAAGGCCAGGCTCATGCCCAACCTCGGGCGCGGCGACGGCTGGGCCGAGATAGCCCGCGCCCAGGACCTCGTCAAGGGACTGCCCCCGTCCGCCGTGCACGCCCAGGTCCTCGCCGTCGCCGCCGGCTGGGGCATGCTGCACGCCCCCGGCGCCGACAGCCTCGCCGCCGCCGAACGCGCCGTCGAGTACGCGCGCCTCGTCAAGGCCGAGGGCATCGAACTCAACGCCCGCCTCACCCTCGGCGGCCTCATGGTCGACGCCGGCGACGTCGACGACGGACTCCGCGAGATGCACTCCGTCCAGCGCCGCTCCCTCGAACTCGGCCTCTGCCACGAAACCGCGCGCAGCTACGTCAACATCCCCTCGGTGCTCGAAAGCCTCGGCCGCTCCCGCGAAGCCGTCGCCGTCGCGGTCGAGGGCCTCGCCTACGCCCGCTCGCGCGGCCTCGCCGACAACGCCACCTGGGTCAGCGCCAACCTCGCCGAAGCCCAGTACTCCCTCGGCCACTGGGACGACGCGCACACCGAGGCCACCCGGATCCAGCGCAACGCCACCAGCCCCAAGCCCCTCGGCTCCGCGGCCCTCCGCCTCGCCCGCCTCGCCGAAGCCCGCGGCGAGCTGGCCACCGCGCACGAACAAGCCGAACGTGCCCGCACCCACTTCGGCAAGACCGATCTGATGCCCCAGTACGACCTGCCCCTCACCGCTGTCCGCCTGGCCATCGCCGCCGCCGACGGACGCCTCGCCGACGCTCGCGCCCTGCTGCGCGAGACCGCCGGACGCGGCTTCCCCACCGGCACCCACCGCTTCGCCTGGCCGCTGCTCGTCACCGCCGCCACCGCCGAGGCCGACGCCCGCGGGCTGCCCTCCGCGCACGAGGGCCGCTCCGGGATCCTCGACCTCATCCGGGCCACCGCCAAGAGGCTCGCCACCCCGGTTCCCCTCTGGCGCGCCCACGCCCTGCTCCTCGAAGCCGAGACCGCCCGCGCCCGCGGCGAGGACACCGCCCGCGCCTGGGCGGAACTGGCCGAAGCGTTCGCCCCCCTGGAGCGCCCCTACGAGCTGGCGCGCGTACGCCACCGCTGGGCCGACGCCCTCCTCCTCGAAGGCGGCCACCGCGAACAGGCCGCCGAACTCCTGCGCCGGACCCACGCCGTCGCCGTCACCCTCGGCGCCCACCCCCTGCGCGAGGACACCGAACTCCTCGCCGCCCGCACCCGGCTCCCGCTCACCGCCCCCGAGCCCGGACCACGACCGGAACCCGACGACGACGGATTCGGCCTCACCCCGCGCGAACAGGACGTCCTCCGGCTCGTCGCGGAAGGCCGCACCAACCGCCAGATCGCCGAAGAGCTCTACATCTCGCCCAAGACCGCGAGCGTCCACGTCTCCAACATCCTGGCCAAACTCGGCGTCTCCGGCCGCGGCGAAGCGGCCGCCCTCGCCCACCGCCTCCACCTGCTCCCGCAGCCCCAGCCGGAACCACACTGACCACACTGACGACGAACCGGGGGAGCACGTCAGACCGGCCCTAGCTCACGTCGAGCCGCAGGATCCGGTCGTCCCCCTTCGACGGCGTACCCCGCTTGTCCGTCTCGCTGGTGACCAGCAGCAATCCCGTGCCCCCGGTCGCCAGTACCGTGCGCAGACGGCCGAACTCGCCCTGGAAGAAGGCCTGCGGGTCGGCCGCGGCCTTCGTCCCCGCCAGCGGGATCCGCCACAGCCGCTCGCCCCGCAGACCCGCCATCCAGATCGAGCCCTGCGCGTACGCGATCCCGCTCGGCGACGCCTCGCTCGTACGCCACTGGGCGACCGGGTCCACGAACCCCGCGCGCCCCGCCCGGCCCTCCACCGTCGGCCAGCCGTAGTTCTTCCCCGGCTCGATCAGGTTGAGCTCGTCCCAGGTGTTCTGGCCGAACTCCGCCGCCCACAGGCGCTTCTCGGAGTCCCAGGCCAGCCCCTGCACATTGCGGTGCCCCCACGAGTACACGACCGAGTCCGACGCCGGATTGCGCGGCGCCGGCTGCCCGTCCGGGGTCATCCGCAGGATCTTCCCCGCCAGCGAGGCGCGGTCCTGCGCCAGCCCCGTGTCACCCGTCTCGCCCGTCCCCGCGTACAGCATCTTGTCCGGGCCGAACGCGATCCGCCCACCGTTGTGGATCGACCCCTTCGGGATGCCCCGCAACACCGTGTCCGGCGCGCCCAGCTGCTGCCCGGCCGGCCGCTTCTCGTCGTACAGCATCCGGGCGATGCGGTTGTCGGACTCCGTCGTGAAGTACGCGTACACCTGGCGGTCCGCCCCGAACGTCGGCGAGAGCGCCAGCCCCAGCAGCCCGCCCTCCCCGTCCGGCGCCACCCCCGGCACCTTCCCCAGCAGCGTCGTCCTCCCGCCCTGGGCGGCGACCCGGGTGATCGTGCCCTCGTCGCGCGAGGACACCAGCAGATCGCCCCCCGGCAGCGCCGCGACGCCCCACGGCGACTTCAGCCCCTGGGCGACCGTCCCGGTCACGGTGGCCGTGCCCTTCGCGGGTGCCGCCGAGACCGACGGACCGGGGGAGGGCGGGGCCGACGCCCCCGTGCTCGTGCTCCCCGCTCCCGGGGTCGAGGACGGGGACGGGCCGCCCGAGGAGCACCCCGAGGCCCACAGCAGCGCGGCAGCGGCCAACACGACGGTCACAACAGGACGTTGCACTGGTTCGATCCCTTCACGACGGCAGCACGCCTACCCGTGTACCCACGCCCTTGATACACCGCGCGGGCCCGAAAGGTTCCCCTCGCTCCCCGTCGGACGACAACCCTGTTCCGCGACCCGGCCTCAGTCCCACGACTCCCGCGCCGTCGGCAGGGCCGCCAGCTCCGCCAGGTCGCGCGGCGTCAGCCGCAGGGCCGCCGCACGGGCGTTCTCCACGGCCCACTCCTCGCGCTTGGCTCCCGGGACCGGGATCACGTCCCCTCCCTGCGCGAGCACCCAGGCCAGTGCCACCTGGGCCGGGGTGACGTGCTCGCCGTGCCGTGCCGCCACCCGGCGCAGGCCGACGACCAGGGGCTGGTTGGCCGCCATCATCTCCGCCGTGAACCGGGGGTGCCGCGCGCGCGGGTCGTCGGGTTCGAAGCCCTGGCCCGGGGTCAGGGTGCCCGTCAGGAAGCCGCTGCCCAGCGGGAGGGCCGCCAGGAAGCCGACGCCCCGGGCGCGGCACCAGGGGAGCAGCCGGTCCAGGGCGCGCGGCGACCACACCGACAGTTCGGCCTGGACGGCGCTGACGGGGAAGACCTGCTGGACGCGTTCGAGCTGGCGGAGCGTGGCCGCGTACACGTCCGTGCCGCCCCGGCGCGCGGCGCGGGCGTCGACGGCGCACAGGCCGAGGGCCCGGACCTTGCCCGCGGTGACCAGGTCGGCCATGGCGCCCCAGGTCTCCTCCACGGGAACCTCCGGGTCGGCCCGGTGCAGCTGGTAGAGGTCGATGACGTCGGTCTGGAGGCGGCGCAGGGAGGCGTCGCAGGCGCGGCGGACGTAGCCGGGGCGGCCGTTGGCCACGATGTGCCCGTCGCCCACGAGGAGGCCGCACTTGGTGGAGACGAAGGCGTCGGCGCGGCGCTCCCTGAGGACGCGGCCCAGGAGCAGTTCGTTGGTGAAGGGCCCGTACATGTCGGCGGTGTCGAGCAGACTGGTGCCCGCGTCCAGGGCGGCGTGCACGGTCCGTACGGAGCGGTCGCCCCGCCGCTGGGAGCTGCTGTAGCCCCAGCTCATCGGCATGCACCCGAGGCCGACCGCGCCCACGTCGAGTGCCCCCGCACCGATCTTCCTGCGCTCCAACTGCCCGTACCCCTCCTCGTCGCGGCCACCAAGCTAACCAATGGCCCGCCGGTGCCCGCGCAGCGCCTCCCCCGCGGTGCGAAAGTCCGTGCGAGGCCGGTCCGGGTCGTCGCATAGCCTCCTGGCCATGACTGCAGACGTGTGGCTTCCGATTCCGGCCGAAGAGATCGACGGGCTCCCCGCGCCCGGGGACTCCGGCCTGGCGTACCGCTTCTGGGACGGGGGCGCGGAGTTCCCCGCGGACCCGGCCGACTGCGCCTTCTACGTGGTGCCGTACATGAAGGGGCCGCAGATCGCGCAGCGTCCGCTGGCGCGGATGGCGTCGGTACGGGTCGTGCAGACGCTGTCGGCGGGGACGGACCAGATCGCCCCGGGCCTCGGCGTGCTCGCGCCGGGCGTGCGCCTGTGCAACGCCAAGGGCGTGCACGAGGCGAGCACGGCGGAGCTGGCGCTCACGCTGGTCCTGGCCTCGCTGCGCGGCGTCCCGCGCTTCGTGCGGGGCCAGGACGCCGAGGAGTGGCGGTCGGGCTTCTACCCGGCGCTGGCGGACAAGTCCGTGCTGATCGTGGGGTACGGATCGATCGGCTCGGCGGTCGAGGACCGGCTCGCGGCCTTCGAGTGCGCGCGGGTGGACCGCGTCGCGCGCTCGGCGCGCACCTCGGCGCGGGGGCCCGTGCACGCGCTCTCGGAGCTGCCGTCGCTGCTGCCGCGCGCCGACGTCGTGGTGCTGTGCACGCCGCTGACGGAGCAGACCCGTCACCTGGTGGACGCGGGCTTCCTGGCGCGGATGAAGGACGGGGCGCTGCTGGTGAACGTGGCGCGCGGGCCGGTGGTGGACACCAAGGCGCTGCTCGCGGAGGTGGAGGGAGGCCGGCTGACCGCGGCACTCGACGTGACCGATCCCGAACCGCTGCCTTCCGGCCATCCGTTGTGGCACGCGCCGGGCGTGCTGATCACCCCGCACGTGGGCGGATCGACGTCCGCGTTCCTGCCGAGGGCGCGGCGGCTGATCGCCGGGCAGCTGACCCGGTTCGCCGCGGGGGAGGCGGTGGAGAACGTGGTGGCGGTCACCGGCTAGCGGCCGCCCGTACGCCCGTACGCACCCCCTCGAACACGCTCCGGAACGACCTGGGTGCTCTCGGTGTCGGCAACACCGCTGGTCGTCACGGAGAGTAGAGGAACTATGTCCCTGAGTGACGAGACTGGTGTATCGTCCCGACCTGGGGGCCGCGCCGTGCACGAGGCGGCGCAGGGGAGTGACGTGACAGTCGATCGGTATTCGAGGGGGGCGACGGGCGATGCACGGCCAATGGACCAGCGATCCGACGCGGTGGTACCGCCGATGGCGACCCTCGGGTGCTCCACCACGCAGACCGAAACGATCGAGCCAGGAGAAGGTGACGGCGGCGCCGGCCGGGGCGCCCCGGTGAGCGCGCAGGGAGCGCTCGTCGACCGCCCGCCCGTCCCCGGCGACGAGAGCGGCGGCCTGGGCGGACTGCTCTCGCAGCTGCTGCTCGCCCTGATCTGCGGCGGTTACGCCGCGGGGGCGGCGCTCGGTTGGGGTTCCGAGGAACTGGCCCTGTTCATGGGCGACTTCGGACTCAGCATCGCCGCCTCGCTGGCGTCCGTCTCCTGCCTGCTGTACGCGCGCTCGGGCGACAGCGGCTCGCGCCCCGCCTGGCTGCTGTTCTCGTTCTCCTCCGCGATGGCCGCGGCGGGCAACGGGGTGTGGGGCTGGTACGAGGTGGTGCTGCGGGAGGCCGTGCCGAGCCCCTCGATGGCCGACCTGTTCTTCCTGCTCTTCGCGCCGCCCGCCATCGTGGGGCTGCTCGTCCTGGCCAAGAGGCCGGTCACCAAGGCGGGTTGGGTCTGCCTGGCGCTGGACTCCTGGCTCATCGGCGGCTCCCTGCTCACGCTCTCCTGGAGCCTCGCGCTCGCCCACACCACCCACTTCCAGGGGGAGAGCGTCGCCCAGGCCGCCCTCTCCCTCGCCTATCCACTCCTGGACATCGTCCTCGTCTCGATGGTCCTCGCGCTGCATTTCCGGCGATCCAGTGCCAACCGCTCCGCCATCAACACCGCGATCGCGGCGCTGGCGCTGACCGTGCTGTGCGACGCGCTGTTCACCTCGCCGCTGCTGCGCGAGAACTACCGTTCGGGCCAGCTCCTGGACGCCGGCTGGTTCGCCGGCTCGCTGCTGCTCGCGTACGCCCCCTGGGGGGTGCGCCGGGTCGCCGAGAGCGTCGCGCCGCCGCCGCGCGACCCCCGGCAGGCCGGGCGGCCGATCGCGGGCTCGCTGGCGGCCCTCACGCCGTACCTGGCGGCGGCGGTGTGCACGCTGGGCATCCTGTACAACATCGTCGAGGGCCGCCGGGTGGACCGGGTGGTCGTCTTCACCGCCTGCACGGTGGTGCTGGCCCTGGTGGTCCGCCAGGGGATCATGCTCCTCGACAACATCGCGCTCGCCCAGGAACTGGCCCAGAAGGAGAACCACTTCAGGTCCCTGGTGCAGGGCTCCAGCGACGTCATCATGATCGCCGCGCCGACCGGGATACTGCGGTACGTCTCCCCGGCCGCCTCCGGGGTCTACGGGCGCGAGGCGGAGGAGCTGATCGGCTCCGAGCTGGCCTCGCTGATCCACCCGGAGGACCTGGGCGCCGTGGTCCACGAGGTGCGCCGGTTCCTGGCCGCGTCCCCCTCTGAGGAGCCCACCACCCGCATCGAGTGCCGCTTCCGCTCCGGCGCGGGCGACTGGCTCAACGTCGAGTCCACCGTCAACCGCCACCAGGGCGGCCTGATCTTCAACAGCCGGGACGTGACCGAACGGGTCCGGCTGCAGGAGCAGTTGCAGCACAACGCCGAGCACGACCCGCTGACCGACCTGCCCAACCGGGCGCTGTTCACCGACCGGGTGCGCCGGGCGCTGGGCGGCCGCCGCGCGGGCGACGCGACCGCCGCGGTGCTCTTCATCGACCTGGACGGCTTCAAGGGGGTCAACGACCGCCTGGGGCACCAGGCCGGCGACGAGCTCCTGGTGCAGGCCGCCAGGAGGCTCCAGGAGTCCGTGCGGGCCGGGGACACCGCGGCCCGGCTGGGCGGCGACGAGTTCGCGGCGCTCATCCTGGGCGACGGCACCCGGGACCGGGCCGCCCGCGAGTACCAGGTGTGCGACATCGCCGACCGGCTGCGCCTGACGCTCTCGCAGCCGTACCGCGTCGAGGGCGGTCAGGAGGTGCGGGTCGCGGCTTCCATCGGCGTGGCCTTCGCGGAACCGGGGATCGGCGCGGGGGACCTGCTGCGCAACGCGGACCTGGCGATGTACCGGGCCAAGAAGGGCGGCAAGAACCGGGTCGAGCTGTACGCGCCGCAGATGCAGGCAGAGGTGGTGCGGCGCACGGAGCTCGCCGCGCGGCTGCGCACGGCGCTGCACGAGGGCGAGTTCGCGCTGCTGCACCAGCCTGTGGTGAACCTGGCGACCGGGCGGGTCTCGGCGGTCGCCGCGCAGGCCCGCTGGCGCTCGGCGCAGGGCATCCTGTTCACGCCCGCCGAGTTCCTGCGGGTGGCCGACGACAACGAGCGCACCGCGGAGCTGGGCCGCTGGCTGCTGGAAGAGGCGGTGGAGCAGGCCGCCGAGCGGGCCGCGGCGGGGCACGCCGTACCGGTGTCGGTGCGCCTCTCGGCGCGCAGGCTGCTGGACAAGTCGCTGCCGCTGGGGTCGGTGGAGGCGCTGCTGACCCGGCACGGGCTGCCGTCGGGGGCGCTGCAGATCGAGCTGGCCGACAGCGACCCGCGGATCTCCTTCGACGACTTGGAGCAGCGGCTGGCGGCGCTGCGCCGGCTCGGGGTGCGGATCGCGCTGGACGGCTTCGGCAGCGGGTACGCGGCGATCACGGCGCTGCGCCGGCTGCCCATCGACGTACTGAAGCTGGACCGGGGCCTGGTGGAGGGCGTCGTGGAGTCGGCCCGGCTGCACAAGATCACCAGTGGGCTGCTGCGGATCGCCTGCGACCTGGGCATGACGTCGGTGGCCGACGGCGTGGACGTGCCGGAGCAGGTGCTGGCACTGCGCGCGATGGGCTGTACGCACGGCCAGGGGATGGCGTTCTCCGGTCCGCTGGACGAGTACCGGCTGCGCAGGGCCCTGGTGCGCGACGAGTTCCCCGTACCCGGAGGGGTGGCGCTGCCCGTCCTGACGGGCGGGGCGCATCCTCCGATCCGCTCACATGATGAGACCCCCGTCCCACCCACTTGACAGTGACAGTGCGTCGGGGGGAGGGTCAGTGCCATGCGCACCCGAATTCTCGTACTTGGAAAGCGCGTCGGCTGAGCGGGCCCAACGGCGGCCCCGCTGAACCCTCCGACGCGCTCCCCTCGCTTGCCTCCCGGCACGAGGGGTTTTTTGTTGCACCGGCTCGTCCCAAACCCTCGCAAAACACCCCGTCTTTCGAGAAGAGAATGCCGATGACCGAGCAGGCCACCGGGGCCCACCACCCGCAGCCGCGGGCCCGTAGCGGCGGGCACGCCCCCGCCACCGTTGAGCACGTCACGGGCGCGCAGTCCCTCATCCGTTCTCTCGAGGAAGTCGGTGCCGACACGGTGTTCGGCATCCCCGGCGGTGCGATCCTCCCGGCGTACGACCCGATGATGGACTCCAGCCGGGTGCGCCACGTCCTGGTCCGCCACGAGCAGGGCGCGGGCCACGCCGCCACCGGCTACGCGCAGGCCACCGGCAAGGTCGGCGTCTGCATGGCGACCTCGGGCCCCGGCGCCACCAACCTGGTCACGCCGATCGCCGACGCGCACATGGACTCCGTGCCGCTGGTCGCGATCACCGGCCAGGTCGCCTCGAAGTCGATCGGCACGGACGCCTTCCAGGAGGCGGACATCTGCGGCATCACGATGCCGATCACCAAGCACAACTTCCTGGTCACCAAGGCCGAGGACATCCCGCGCACCATCGCCGAGGCCTTCCACATCGCCTCCACCGGCCGCCCGGGCCCGGTCCTGGTCGACATCGCCAAGGACGCGCTGCAGGCGCGGACCACGTTCAGCTGGCCGCCGCAGACGGACCTGCCCGGCTACCGCCCGGTCACCAAGCCGCACGCCAAGCAGATCCGCGAGGCCGCCAAGCTGGTCGTCCAGGCCAAGCGCCCGGTGCTGTACGTCGGCGGTGGCGTCCTGAAGGCCGGCGCCACGGCCGAGCTGAAGGTCCTGGCCGAGCTGACCGGCGCCCCGGTCACCACCACCCTGATGGCGCTGGGCGCGTTCCCCGACAGCCACCCGCTGCACGTCGGCATGCCCGGCATGCACGGCTCGGTCACCGCGGTCACCGCGCTGCAGAAGGCCGACCTGATCGTCGCGCTGGGCGCCCGCTTCGACGACCGCGTCACCGGCAAGCTGGACAGCTTCGCCCCGTACGCCAAGATCGTCCACGCGGACATCGACCCGGCGGAGATCGGCAAGAACCGGACGGCCGACGTCCCGATCGTCGGGGACGCCCGCGAGGTCATCGCCGACCTGGTCCAGGCCGTCCAGGCCGAGCACACCGAGGGCCACACCGGCGACTACAGCGCCTGGTGGAAGGACCTCAACCGCTGGCGCGAGACCTACCCGCTGGGCTACGACCTGCCCGAGGACGGCACCCTGTCGCCGCAGCAGGTCATCCAGCGCATCGGCCAGCTGGCCCCCGCGGACACCATCTACGCGGCCGGCGTCGGCCAGCACCAGATGTGGGCCGCCCACTTCATCGACTACGAGCGCCCGGCCACCTGGCTGAACTCCGGCGGCGCCGGGACGATGGGCTACGCGGTCCCGGCCGCGATGGGTGCCAAGGCCGGCATGCCGGACCGCACGGTCTGGGCGGTCGACGGCGACGGCTGCTTCCAGATGACCAACCAGGAACTGGTCACCTGCGCGCTGAACAACATCCCGATCAAGGTCGCGATCATCAACAACGGCGCGCTGGGCATGGTCCGCCAGTGGCAGACGCTGTTCTACAACCAGCGCTACTCCAACACCGTGCTGCACGCGGGCCCGGACGACACGGCCGCCGCCAACAAGGGCACCCGGGTCCCGGACTTCGTGAAGCTGTCCGAGGCGATGGGCTGCGTGGCGCTGCGCTGCGAGCGCCCGGAGGACCTGGACAAGGTCATCGCCGAGGCGAACGCGATCAACGACCGCCCGGTCGTGGTCGACTTCATCGTCCACGAGGACGCCATGGTGTGGCCGATGGTCGCCGCCGGCACCTCCAACGACGAGGTCATGGCCGCCCGCGGGGTCCGTCCCGACTTCGGCGACAACGAAGACGACTGAGTAGAGAGCAGAAAGAGACCATGTCCAAGCACACGCTCTCCGTCCTGGTCGAGAACACGCCCGGCATCCTGGCCCGGATCGCGGCGCTGTTCTCCCGCCGAGGCTTCAACATCGACTCGCTCGCGGTCGGTGTCACCGAACATCCCGACATCTCCCGCATCACCATCGTGGTCAATGTCGAGAGCCTGCCGCTGGAGCAGGTGACGAAGCAGCTCAACAAGCTGGTCAACGTCCTGAAGATCGTCGAACTCGAGCCCGGCGCCGCGATCCAGCGCGAGCTCGTCCTGGTGAAGGTGCGTGCCGACAACGAGACGCGCTCCCAGATCGTCGAGATCGTCCAGCTGTTCCGCGCCAAGACCGTGGACGTCTCCCCGGAGGCCGTCACCATCGAGGCGACCGGCGGCGCGGACAAGCTGGAGGCCATGCTGAAGATGCTGGAGCCCTTCGGCATCAAGGAGCTCGTGCAGTCCGGCACCATCGCCATAGGGCGCGGCTCGCGGTCCATCACGGACCGCTCGCTGCGGGCCCTGGACCGCAGCGCCTAGAACTCCCCGGGCCTCGCGCCCGTATCGCGAGACCCGACGACTTCCTCACCCATCCCCGCCGTACGGTGGGACGCAACACCAGCACACATAGGAGATTCCCAGTGGCCGAGCTGTTCTACGACGACAACGCCGACCTGTCCATCATCCAGGGCCGCAAGGTCGCGGTGATCGGTTACGGCAGCCAGGGCCACGCCCACGCGCTGTCGCTCCGTGACTCGGGCGTCGACGTGCGGGTCGGTCTGCACGAGGGCTCCAAGTCCAAGGCCAAGGCCGAGGAGCAGGGCCTGCGCGTGGTCACGCCGGCCGAGGCGGCGGCCGAGGCCGACGTCATCATGATCCTGGTGCCGGACCCGATCCAGGCGCAGGTCTACGAGGAGTCCATCGCCCCGAACCTGAAGGACGGCGACGCGCTGTTCTTCGGCCACGGCCTGAACATCCGCTACGGCTTCATCAAGCCCCCGGCGGGCGTGGACGTCGCCATGGTCGCCCCGAAGGGCCCGGGCCACCTGGTGCGCCGCCAGTACGAGGAGGGTCGCGGCGTCCCGTGCATCGCGGCGGTGGAGCAGGACGCCACCGGCAAGGCCTTCGACCTGGCGCTGTCGTACGCCAAGGGCATCGGCGGCACCCGCGCGGGCGTCATCAAGACGACCTTCACCGAGGAGACCGAGACCGACCTGTTCGGCGAGCAGGCCGTGCTCTGCGGTGGCACCGCGGCGCTGGTCAAGGCGGGCTTCGAGACCCTGACCGAGGCCGGCTACCAGCCGGAGATCGCGTACTTCGAGTGCCTCCACGAGCTGAAGCTGATCGTGGACCTGATGTACGAGGGCGGCCTGGAGAAGATGCGCTGGTCGGTCTCCGAGACCGCCGAGTGGGGCGACTACGTCACCGGCCCGCGGATCATCACGGACGCCACCAAGGCCGAGATGAAGAAGGTCCTCGCGGAGATCCAGGACGGCACCTTCGCCAAGAACTGGATGGACGAGTACCACGGCGGCCTGAAGAAGTACAACGAGTACAAGACGGCCGACGAGAACCACCTCCTGGAGACCACCTCGGACTGCGCACCAGCGTGACGTTCACAGGCGTTCGCCGTGCACTGCGTGTGATTGTGTGAGTGGAAGGGCCTAAAGTCCTTTC
>NZ_JBEOYE010000146.1:0-16103 GCF_040296945.1 Streptomyces sp. NPDC001941
CGCCCCGACACGGCGTTCAACGAGGCCGGGTTCGACTCGCTGACCTCGGTGGAGCTGCGCAACCGGCTGCGCGAGGCCACCGGCCTCAAGCTGCCGCCCACGCTGGTCTTCGACTACCCGACGCCCCTGGTCCTGTCCCGCTTCCTGCGCGACGAGTTCGGCATCGCGGCGCCCGGGGCCGCGGCGGACACGGCCCCCGAGGCCACCGCCGCGGACGAGGACGAGCCGCTGGCCATCGTCGGCATGGCGTGCCGCGTGCCCGGCGGGGTCTCCTCGCCCGAGGACCTGTGGAAGCTCGTCGTGGACGGCGTCGACGCCGTCTCCGGCTTCCCCGACGACCGGGGCTGGGACCTGGACGCGCTGTTCGACGACGACCCGGACCACGCGGGCACCTCGTACGTCAGCCAGGGCGGGTTCCTGCGCGGCGCGGGCCTGTTCGACGCGGGCTTCTTCGGGATATCGCCGCGCGAGGCGCTGGCGATGGACCCGCAGCAGCGGCTGCTCCTGGAGGCCTCCTGGGAGGCCCTGGAGGGCGCGGGCATCGACCCGGTCGCCCTCAAGGGCAGCGACGTCGGCGTCTTCTCCGGCGTCTCGGGACAGGGCTACGGCACCGGCGCGATCGCCCCGGAGGTCGAGGGCTTCGCGGGCACCGGCCTCGCCTCCAGCGTCGCCTCGGGACGCGTCAGCTACGTCTTCGGCTTCGAGGGCCCCGCGGTGTCGATCGACACCGCCTGCTCCTCCTCGCTCGTCGCCATGCACCTGGCGGCCCAGTCGCTGCGCTCCGGCGAGTGCTCGATGGCCCTGGCGGGCGGCGCGATGGTGATGGCCACCCCGGCCACCTTCATGGCGTTCTCGCGCCAGCGCGGCCTGGCCGGCGACGGCCGCTCCAAGGCGTTCGCCGAGGGCGCGGACGGCATGGGCCTGTCCGAGGGCGTGGGCGTCGTCGTCCTGGAGCGCCTGTCGGTGGCCCGCGAACGCGGCCACCAGGTCCTCGCCGTACTCAAGGGCTCGGCCGTGAACCAGGACGGCGCGTCCAACGGCCTGACCGCCCCCAACGGCCCCTCGCAGCAGCGGGTCATCCGCAAGGCCCTGGCCAACGCGGGCATCACCCCGGCCGACGTGGACGTCGTCGAGGGCCACGGCACGGGCACGGCGCTGGGCGACCCGATCGAGGCCCAGGCCCTGCTCGCCACCTACGGCCGCGACCGCGACGCCGAAAACCCCCTGTGGCTCGGCTCGTTGAAGTCCAACATCGGTCACGCGCAGGCCGCCGCCGGTGTCGTCAGCGTCATCAAGATGGTCCAGGCGCTGCGCCACGGCGTCCTGCCCCCGACCCTGCACGCCGGGGAGCGCACCTCCCAGGTGGACTGGTCGGCGGGCGCGGTCGAGCTGCTCACCGAGGCCCGGGCCTGGCCCCGCGCCGAGGCCCCGCGCCGCGCGGGCGTCTCCTCCTTCGGCGTCAGCGGCACCAACGCGCACCTGATCCTGGAAGAGGCCCCCGCCGAGGACGTGCGGCCCGCGCCCGAGCGGGAGCCGTCCGGCGTGGTCCCGCTGGTGGTGTCGGCGCGCGGCGCCGAGGCCCTGAAGGGCCAGGCGGAACGCCTCGCCTCGTTCGTCGGCGGCGCCTCCGGCGTGCCGCTCACGGCGGTGGCCGACGCCCTCGCGGCCCGGCCGCTGCACGGCGAGCGCGCCGTGGTCGTCGCCGGCTCCGAGGGCGAGGCCCTGGGCGGCCTCGCGGCCCTGGCCAACGGGGTGAGCGTGTCGCAGCTGGTGAGCGGCGCCCCCGGATCCGTACCGCCGGGCAAGGTGGTGTGGGTGTTCCCGGGCCAGGGCTCGCAGTGGGCGGGCATGGGCCGTGAACTCCTGGACTCCTCGCCGGTGTTCGCGGAGCGGATCGCGGAGTGCGCGGCGGCTCTTGAGCCGTACGTGGACTGGTCGCTCATCGACGTCCTGCGCGGTGACGCGGAGCCCGAGCTCCTGGACCGGGTTGATGTGTTGCAGCCCGCGAGCTTCGCGGTGATGGTCGGTCTGGCGGCCGTCTGGTCGTCGGTGGGTGTGCTGCCGGATGCGGTGGTGGGTCACTCGCAGGGCGAGATCGCGGCGGCGTGCGTGTCCGGTGCGCTGTCGCTGGAGGACGCGGCGCGTGTCGTTGCCTTGCGCAGCCAGGCGATCCGCGAGCGTCTCGCGGGTCGTGGCGGCATGGCGTCGGTCGCGTTGACCGAGGCGGATGCCATTGCGCGGCTGGGGAGTTGGTCGGACCGCGTTGAGGTCGCCGCCGTCAACAGCCCCTCGTCCGTGGTCGTCGCGGGTGACGCGGCGGCGCTGGACGAGGCACTGGCGGCCCTGGAGTCCGAGGGCGTACGGGTCCGCCGCGTCGCGGTCGACTACGCCTCGCACACCCGGCACGTCGAGGACATCGAGGACGTCCTGGCCGAGTCCCTGGCCGGGATCACGGCCGAGGCCCCGCTGGTGCCCTTCTACTCGACCGTCACCGGTGAGTGGATCGCGAACTCCGGTGTTCTGGAAGGTGGTTACTGGTACCGCAACCTGCGCGGCCAGGTGGGCTTCGGTCCCGCGATCGCCGCGCTCGTCGAGCAGGGTCACGGCGTCTTCGTCGAGGTCAGCGCCCACCCGGTGCTCGTCCAGCCGGTGAGCGAGATCCTCGATGCTCGCGAGACGGCCGCAACCCCCGTGGTCACCGGGTCGCTGCGCCGTGAAGAGGGCGGCCTGCGACGGCTGTTCGCGTCGATGGCCGAGCTGTTCGTGCGCGGCGTGCCCGTGGACTGGACGGGCGCGCTGCCCGCCGGTGCCGACGGGCGGCGCGTGGCGCTCCCGACGTACGCCTTCGACCACCGGCACTACTGGCTGCACACCGCGCAGACGGCCACCGACGCCGCCTCGCTCGGCCTGGCAGGGACCGACCACCCGCTGCTCGGCGCGGTGGTGCGGCTCCCGCAGTCCGACGGGCTCGTCTTCACCTCGCGCCTGTCGCTGAAGTCCCACCCCTGGCTCGGCGACCACGTCGTCGGCGGCCTGGTCCTCGTCCCCGCCACCGGACTCCTCGAACTGGCCGTGCGCGCCGGTGACGAGGCGGGCTGCGGCGTGCTCGACGAGCTGGTGACCGAGGCGCCCCTGGTGGTGCCCGAGCAGGGCGGCGTACGGGTGCAGGTCGCGCTCGGCGCGCCGAACGGGAGCGGCGCGCGGACGCTGGGCGTCTACTCGCAGCGCGAGGACGGCGACGACGACACCTGGACGCGCCACGCCACCGGGCTGCTCTCGCCCGAAGCGACCGCCACGGCGGCCGACTTCGACTTCTCCGCCTGGCCGCCGGCCGGTGCCGAGCAGGTCGACCTGGACACCGGCGAGCTCTACGAGGGGCTGCTTGAGCGCGGCTACGCGTACGGGCCCGTCTTCCAGGGCGTGCGCGCGGTGTGGCGGCGCGGCGAGGAGCTCTTCGCCGAGGTCGCCCTGCCCGAGCAGGAGCGCGAGCACGCCGCCGCGTTCGGCCTGCACCCGGCCCTGCTCGACGCGGCCCTGCAGGCCGGTACGTTCGCCACGGCCCAGGCGCCCGGGGACGGGGCCGGGCAGCCGGTCATGCCGTTCTCCTGGAACGGCCTGGTCCTGCACGCCGCCGGCGCCTCGGCCCTGCGCGTGCGGGTCGCCCCCGGCGCCCCGGACTCGCTGACGGTCGCCGCCGCCGACGAGACCGGCGCCACCGTCCTCACGCTGGACGCGCTCGTGATGCGGGCGGTGGACATCGAGCGGCTGGGCGCCTCGGCGGCCCGGGACGGCCTCGACTCGCTGTACGCGGTCGAGTGGACGGACCTGGCGGCCGCGCCCGGCACGGAGCCCGCGCCCCCGTGGGTCCCGGTCACCTCGGCCGACGACACGGCCGCCCTGACCTCGGGCGGTGGCGTGCCCGAGGCCGTGGTCCTGGAGGCCTTCGGCAGCGGCGGCGACAACGCCGTCCTCACCCTCACCTCGCGGGTCCTGGGCGCGGTCCAGGCCTGGCTCGGCGCCGAGGGCGCCGAGGAGTCGCGCCTGGTCGTGCTGACCCGGGGCGCCGTCGCCGCGGGCGACGGGGCGGTCACCGACCCGGCGGGCTCCGCCGTGTGGGGCCTGGTGCGGGCGGCCCAGTCGGAGAACCCCGACCGGATCGTCCTGCTGGACACCGACCCGGCCGCCGAGGGCGGCGCGGAGTCGGCGCTCGACGCCGTGCTCGCCGACGTCCTCGCGAGCGGCGAGCCGCAGGTCGCGGTGCGCGGCACGGCCCTCTCGGTGCCCCGGCTCGCCCGGGTCGCCCCGCCCGCCGACCGCGAGCGCGCGGTGTTCCGTACCGACGGCACCGTGCTGGTCTCGGGAGCCGGTTCGCTCGGCGCCCTGGCCGCCCGCCACCTGGTCGGCCGCGACGGCGTCCGCCACCTGCTGCTGGCCAGCCGCCGCGGCCCGGACGCGGAGGGCGTGGCCGAGCTGGTCGCCGAACTCTCCGCGCAGGGCGCGACGGTGACCGCCGTGGCCTGCGACGTGTCCGACCGCGCGCAGGTCGAGGCGCTGCTGGCCGCCGTACCGGCGGACCGTCCGCTGCGCGGCGTGGTCCACACGGCCGGCGTGTTCGACCCGGGCGTCATCGCGGCGCTCGACCCGTCGCGCCTGGCGAAGGTGTTCGCGCCGAAGGTCGACGCCGTACGCCACCTGGACGAGCTGACGCGCGGCGCTGACCTGGACGCGTTCGTCGTCTACTCCTCGGCCTCGTCCGTCTTCATGGGCGCGGGCAGCGGTAACTACGCGGCCGCCAACGCCTACCTGGACGGCCTTATGGCGCACCGCCGCGCGGCCGGACTGCCCGGGCTCTCGCTGTCCTGGGGCCCGTGGGAGCAGCTGACCGGCATGGCCGGGAACATCGACGACGTCACCAAGGCCAGCATGGGCCGGCGCGAGGGCCGCGGCGGCGTCCAGGCGCTCCCGTCCGCCGAGGGCATGGAGCTCTTCGAGGCCGCGCTCCGCACCGATCACGCCCTGCTCGTGCCGGTCAGGATCGACGTGCGGGCCGCGCGCGCCGACGCCGCGACGGGCAGCTCCGTGCCGCACCTGCTGCGCGGCCTGGTCCGCACCGGCAGGCAGCAGGCGCAGGCCGCCGGCGGCGGCGAGCGGAGCCTCGCCGAGCGCCTGGCGGGCCTGTCCGCGGCGAAGCAGGAGGCCCTCCTGCTCGACGTGGTCCGCACCCAGGCCGCGGTCGTCCTCGGCCACGGCGGTCCGGAGGGCGTCCGCCCCGACACGGCGTTCAACGAGACCGGCTTCGACTCGCTCACCTCGGTGGAGCTGCGCAACCGGCTGCGGGACGCGAGCGGCCTGAAGCTGCCCGCCACGCTGGTCTTCGACCACCCGACGCCGCAGGCCCTGGCCCGCTACCTGCGCGAGGAGCTCGCCGTCGAGGAGGCCTCGCCCGCCGACGCGGTGCTCGCCGGGCTCGCCGGTCTGGAGGCCGCCATCGAGGCCGCCGACGACCCGCGCGCCAGGGAGCGGATCACCGCCCGGCTGCGCGAGCTCCTGAAGTCCGCCGAGGCGGCGGCCGAGACGGCCGGCGGGGCGTCGGACGACGACCTGGAGAACGCCAGCGACGAGGAGCTGTTCGCGCTCCTGGAGCGGCTCGACTGAGTCACCCCCGTGCGGGCCGGGTCCACCCGGGCCCGGCCCGCACCCCTGCGCGCCGGGGACGTACGACGACACGTCCCGGCGCGCGATCCCGAACGAGCACCGCACACATCCACCACCTGGGGGTTGAACCGAAGTGGCTGACGAGGCAGAACTCCGCGACTATCTGAAGAAGGCCATCGCCGACGCCCGCACCGCGCGCAAGCGGCTGCGCGAGGTCCAGGACCAGGCGCGCGAGCCGATCGCCATCGTCTCCATGGCGTGCCGCTACCCGGGCGGCGTGGCCTCGCCCGAGGACCTGTGGCGCGTCGTGGCCGGGGGCGTCGACGCGGTCGGGGCCTTCCCCGACGACCGGGGCTGGGACCTGGAGGCCCTGTTCGACGAGGACCCGGACCACGCGGGCACCTCGTACGTGACCCAGGGCGGTTTCCTGCGCGGCGCGGGCTCCTTCGACGCCGCGTTCTTCGGGATCTCGCCGCGCGAGGCCGTGGCGATGGACCCGCAGCAGCGGCTGCTGCTTGAGACCTCCTGGGAGGCCCTGGAGCGCGCGGGCGTCGACCCGGCCGGGCTCAAGGGCACCGAAGTCGGCGTGTTCTCCGGCCTGTCGGGCCAGGGGTACGGCGCCGGGGCCGGGGTCGTCACCCCGGAGTCGGAAGGTTTCGCCGGCACCGGCGCGTCCACCAGCGTGGCCTCCGGCCGCGTCTCGTACGTCCTCGGGCTCGAAGGCCCCGCGGTGTCCCTGGACACGGCGTGCTCCTCGTCCCTGGTGGCCATCCACCTGGCCGCCCAGGCGCTGCGCGCGGGGGAGTGCTCGATGGCGCTCGCGGGCGGCGCGATGGTCATGTCGACGCCGGGCAACTTCGTGGCCTTCTCGCGCCAGCGCGGCCTGGCCGCCGACGGCCGCTGCAAGGCCTTCGCGGACGGCGCCGACGGCATGGGCCTGGCCGAGGGCGTCGGCGTGGTCGTCCTGGAGCGCCTTTCGGTGGCCCAGGAGCGCGGGCACAAGGTCCTCGCCGTGCTGCGCGGCAGCGCGGTCAACCAGGACGGCGCGTCCAACGGCCTGACCGCCCCCAACGGCCCCTCGCAGCAGCGGGTCATCCGCAAGGCACTGGCCAACGCGGGCCTGGCGCCCGCCGACGTGGACGTCGTCGAGGCGCACGGCACGGGCACGGCGCTCGGCGACCCGATCGAGGCGCAGGCCCTGATCGCCACCTACGGCAAGGACCGCGACCCCCAAGTACCTCTGAGGCTGGGCTCGTTGAAGTCCAACGTCGGCCACACCCAGGCCGCCGCGGGCGTCGGCAGCGTCATCAAGATGGTGCAGGCGCTCCGGCACGACACCCTGCCGGCGACCCTGCACGTGGACGAGCCCACCACCGAGGTGGACTGGTCGGCGGGCGCGGTGGAGCTGCTGACGGAGAACCGGGAGTGGCCGCGCGGCGGCCGTCCGCGCCGTGCGGGCGTGTCGTCGTTCGGCGTGAGCGGTACCAACGCCCACCTCATCATCGAGGAGGCGCCGGCCGCCCCCGCCGACGAGGCGGAGCCCAGCCCGGCGCCCGGGGGCGTGGTGCCGCTGGTCGTCTCGGCCCACAACCCCGCGGCCCTGGAGGGCCAGGCCGCACGGCTCGCGGCGCACCTGGAGGAGACGGGTGGCACCGCGCTCGCCGATGTCGCGGCAGCACTGGCGACCGGGCGCGCGCTGCTCGGCGAGCGCGCCGTGGTCGTGGCCGACAGCGGGGAGGAGGCCCTGGCGGGGCTGAACGCCCTGGCGCGCGGCGAGAGCGGCGCGGCCGTGGTCGGCGTCTCGGGCGGTCCGGGCAAGGTGGTGTGGGTGTTCCCGGGCCAGGGCTCGCAGTGGGCGGGCATGGGCCGTGAACTCCTGGACTCCTCGCCGGTGTTCGCGGAGCGGATCGCGGAGTGCGCGGCGGCGCTTGAGCCGTACGTGGACTGGTCGCTGATCGACGTCCTGCGCGGCGACGCGGAGCCCGAGCTCCTGGACCGCGTCGATGTGTTGCAGCCCGCGAGCTTCGCGGTGATGGTCGGTCTGGCGGCCGTCTGGTCGTCGGTCGGCGTGGAGCCGGACGCGGTGGTGGGTCACTCGCAGGGCGAGATCGCGGCTGCCTGTGTGTCCGGTGCGCTGTCGCTGGAGGACGCGGCGCGTGTCGTTGCCTTGCGCAGCCAGGCGATCCGCGAGCGTCTCGCGGGTCGTGGCGGCATGGCGTCGGTCGCGCTGACCGAGGCCGAGGCCGTTGCACGCCTGGGGAGTTGGGCGGACCGCGTCGAGGTCGCCGCCGTCAACAGCCCCTCGTCCGTGGTCGTCGCGGGTGACGCGGCGGCGCTGGACGAGGCCCTCGCCGCCCTGGAGTCCGAGGGTGTACGGGTCCGCCGCGTCGCGGTCGACTACGCCTCCCACACCCGGCACGTGGAGGACATCGAGGACGTCCTGGCCGAGAAGCTCGCCGGGATCGACGCCCAGGCCCCCGCCATCCCCTTCTACTCCACCGTCACCGGCGACTGGATCTCCGACTCCGGTGTCCTGGAGGGTGGTTACTGGTACCGCAACCTGCGCGGCCAGGTCGGCTTCGGTCCCGCGATCGCCGCCCTCGTCGAGCAGGGCCACGGCGCCTTCATCGAGGTCAGCGCCCACCCCGTCCTCGTCCAGCCGGTCAACGAGATCCTGGATGAGAGCGACGCGCACTCCACCGTCGTCACCGGCTCGCTGCGCCGCGACGAGGGCGGCCCGCGCCGCCTGCTGGCCTCCATGGCCGAGGTGTTCGTGCGCGGCGTCCCCGTGGACTGGGCGGGCGTGCTGCCCGCCGGTGCCGACGCGGCGCGCGTGGACCTGCCCACGTACGCCTTCGACCACCAGCACTACTGGCTCCAGGGCGGTCCGGTCACCGGGGACGTGGCGTCCCTGGGACTGACAGGGGCCGACCACCCGCTGCTCGGCGCGGTGGTGCGGCTGCCGCAGTCCGACGGGCTCGTCTTCACCTCGCGCCTGTCGCTCAAGTCGCACCCCTGGCTGGCCGACCACGCGATCGGCGGGCTGCCGCTGCTGCCCGGCACGGGCCTGGCCGAACTGGCCGTGCGCGCCGGTGACGAGGCCGGCTGCGGCGTGCTCGACGAGCTGGTGATCGAGGCGCCCCTGGTGCTGCCCGAGCACGGCGGCGTACGCCTCCAGGTCGTCGTGGGCGCGCTGGGCGGGAGCGGTACGCGGACGGTGGAGGTCTACTCGCAGCGCGAGGACGCCGACACCGGGGCCTGGACGCGGCACGCCGCCGGCACCCTGACGGCCGCCGTCCCCGCGATCACGGCGGAGACCGACTTCGCGGCCTGGCCGCCCGCCGGGGCCGAGCGCGTCGAGACGGACACCGCCGCCTTCTACGACGAACTGCGCGAGCGGGGCGTCGACTACGGTCCCTCCTTCCGGGGCGTGCGCGCGGTCTGGCGGCGCGGCGAGGAGCTGTTCGCCGAGGTGGCGCTCCCCGAGGAGCAGCGCAAGGAGGCCGTCGCGTTCGGCATCCACCCCGCGCTGTTCGACGCGGTCCTGCAGACCGGCTCGTTCCGCGACCGGGGCGAGGAGGCGCCGGAGGGCGGCGCCGGACAGGCGCTGCTCGCGTTCTCCTGGAACGGCCTGGTCCTGCACGCGGCCGGTGCCGCCGCCCTGCGCGTGCGCGTCGCCCCCAGCGGCCCGGACGCCCTGTCGGTGCAGGCGGCCGACGAGACCGGCGCCCTGGTCGTGACGATGGACTCGCTGGTGTCCCGCGCGGTGTCGGCCGAGCAGCTGGAGACGGCCGCCGAGGGCGCCGCCGCCGACTCGCTGTTCCGCGTCGACTGGTCCGAACTGCCCCCGGTCCAGGGCGCGGAGGACGCCCCGGTCTGGGCGCCGGTGTCCTCGCGGGCCGACGTCGAGGCCCTGGCCGGATGCGCCGAGGTCCCGGCCGTCGCGGTCCTGGAGGCCGTCGGAGGGGAGGGCGAGGACGCGGTCCTGGTCCTGACCTCCCGGGTGCTCGGCGCCGTCCAGGCCTGGCTGGAGGCGGACGGCCTGGAGGAGTCCCGGCTCGTCGTCGTCACCCGGGGCGCGGTGCCCGCGGGCGGCGGGGCGGTCACCGATCCGGCCGGTTCGGCCGTGTGGGGCCTGCTGCGGGCCGCGCAGGCGGAGAACCCCGACCGGTTCGTGCTCCTGGACACCGACCCGGGGTCGGCGGAGGGCGTCGTCTTCGTCCTGGGCGCCGCCCTGGCCAGTGGCGAGCCGCAGATCGCGGCGCGCGGCCAGGTCCTGTCCGTGCCCCGGCTGGCCCGCGCGGGCGGGCGGGCGCCGGACGCGGAGCCGGTGTTCGGCCCCGAGGGGACCGTCCTGGTCTCCGGGGCCGGTTCGCTGGGCGAGCTGGTGGCCCGGCACCTGGTCGTCCGGCACGGGGTGCGCCACCTGCTGCTGGCCAGCCGGCGCGGCCCGGACGCCGACGGCGTCGCCGAGCTGGTGGCGGAGCTGACCGGACACGGGGCGGAGGTCACCGTCGCGGCCTGCGACGTCTCCGACCGCGCCCAGGTGGCCGCACTGCTCGCCTCCGTACCGGCCGGGCGTCCGCTGAAGGGCCTGGTGCACACCGCCGGGGTCTTCGAGGCCGGTCTGGTGGGCACGCTGACGCCGGAGCGCCTGGCGAAGGTGTTCGCGCCGAAGGTCGACGCGGTGCGCCACTACGACGAACTGACGCGCGGCCTCGACCTCGACGCGTTCGTCGTCTACTCGTCCGCCTCCTCGGTCTTCCTGGGCGCGGGCAGCAGCGGCTACGGCGCCGCCAACGCCTTCCTGGACGGCCTGATGTCCCGGCGCCGCGCGGCGGGCCTGCCCGGCCTCGCGCTGTCCTGGGGCACCTGGGCGTACGCGACGAACATGGTCACCCACCTCAGCACCGACGACCAGGCCAGCATGAGCCGCCGCACCAGCCGCGACGGCGTCGTGGCGCTCACGCCCGCCGAGGGCACGGCGCTCTTCGACGCCTCGCTCGGCTCGCCCGAGGCGCTGCTGGTGCCGGTGAAGCTGGACCTGAAGGCCGTGCGCGCGGACGCGGCCTCCGGCGGTACGGTGCCGCCGCTGCTGCGCGCCCTCGTACCGGCCGGACGGCAGCAGGCGAGGGCCGCCGCCCGGGACTCGGGCGACCTGGCGCGCCGTCTTTCGGGGCTGCCGGAGGCGGAGCAGGAGGCGTTCGTCCTGGACCTGGTGCGCAGCCAGGCGGCCGTCGTGCTCGGCCACGCGGGGCCGGAGGGCATCCGGCCCGAGACGGCCTTCAAGGACGTCGGGTTCGACTCGCTGACCTCGGTGGAGCTGCGCAACCGGCTGCGCGAGGCGACGGGCCTGAAGCTGCCCGCCACGCTCGTCTTCGACCAGCCGACGCCGCTGGTCCTGACCCGGTACCTGCGCGGTGAGCTGGGCATCGGCGACGACGTGCTGTCGCGGGTCAACGCCAGGATCGAGGACGTCGAGTCGCTGATCGCCGCAGTCACCCTCGACGACTCCATGAGGACCGCTATCGCCGTGAGGCTCCAGGGCCTGGTCGCCCGGTGTAATGGCGTCGTCGAGCAGACGGACGTCTCCACGGTGGCCGCGAAGCTTGAATCCGCTTCGGCCGACGAGGTCCTCGACTTCATCCACGAGGAACTCGGTCTCGTCTGACACCGGTTCAGGGCATCCGGCTCCACCAAACATTTCGTGAGGACTGACGAATGGCCACGGACGAACAACTCCTCAGCACCCTCAAGCGCGTCACCACCGAGCTGCACAACCTGCGCAAGCAAGGCGCGTCCCGCGCGGGCGAACCGATCGCCGTCGTGGGCATGGCGTGCCGGCTGCCCGGCGGAGTGGCGGGCCCGGAGGACCTGTGGCGGCTGGTGAGCGAGGGCCGGGACGCGGTCTCGGGCTTCCCCGACGACCGTGGCTGGGAGCTGGAGGGCCTGTTCGACCCGGACCCCGACAACCCCGGCACCTCCTACACCGACCAGGGCGGCTTCCTGCGGGGAGCCGGCCTGTTCGACGCCGGGTTCTTCGGGATATCCCCGCGCGAGGCGCTGGCGATGGACCCGCAGCAGCGCCTGCTCCTGGAAACCTCTTGGGAAGCGCTCGAGCACGCGGGCATCGATCCGGCCGGACTCAAGGGCTCCGACGTCGGCGTCTTCGCGGGCGTGTCCAGCCAGGGGTACGGCTCCGGGAGCGGCGGGGTCGCGCCGGAGCTGGAGAGCTTCACCGGCACCGGCGTCGCCTCCAGCGTCGCCTCGGGCCGGGTGTCATACGTCTTCGGGTTCGAGGGGCCCGCCGTCTCCGTGGACACGGCGTGCTCCTCGTCCCTGGTCTCCATCCACCTGGCCGCGCAGGCGCTGCGCAACGGCGAGTGCTCGCTGGCGCTGGCCGGCGGCGCCATGGTGATGGCCACCCCGGGCACCTTCGTGGTGTTCTCGCGCCAGCAGGGCATGGCCCACGACGGCCGCTGCAAGGCGTTCGCGGACGGCGCGGACGGCATGGGCCTGTCCGAGGGCGCCGGGGTGATCGTCCTGGAGCGCCTGTCGGAGGCCCGCGAGCGCGGCCACCACGTGCTCGCGGTCATCCGCGGCAGCGCGGTCAACCAGGACGGCGCGTCCAACGGCCTGACCGCCCCCAACGGCCCCGCCCAGCAGCGCGTCATCCGCAAGGCGCTGGCCGGTGCCGGGCTGGTGTCCGCGGACGTCGACGTCGTGGAGGCGCACGGCACGGGCACCGCGCTCGGCGACCCGATCGAGGCGCAGGCCGTGCTCGCCACCTACGGGCAGGGGCGCGAGCCCGGCAAGCCCCTGTGGCTGGGATCGCTGAAGTCCAACGTCGGGCACACCCAGGCCGCCGCCGGCGTCTCCAGCGTCATCAAGATGGTCCAGGCGCTGCGGTACGGAGTGCTGCCCCCGACCCTGCACGCCGAGGTGCCCTCCTCGGAGGTCGACTGGACGGCCGGGGCGGTGGAGCTCCTCAACGAGCGGCGCGCCTGGCCGCGCGACGGCCGCCCGCGCCGGGCGGGCGTGTCCTCGTTCGGCATCAGCGGCACCAACGCCCACCTGATCCTGGAGGAGGCGCCCGCCGAGGAGGCGCCCGCCACCGAGGAGGACCCGGCGGGCCTGGTCCCGCTGGTCGTCTCCGCGCGCAGCGAAGGCTCCCTGGCCGGGCAGGCCGCACGCCTGGCCGCCTTCCTCGAAGGCGCCGACGGCGTCCCCCGCACCGCCGTGTCCCGGTCCCTGCTGACCGGGCGGGCCCTGCTGCCCGAGCGCGCCGTGGTCCTCGCGGGCTCGCCCGGGGAGGCCGCCGAGGCGCTGCGCGCGGTCGCCCGCGGGGAGCGCCCGGCCTCCGTCGTCACCGGCCGCGCGGCCGGGTCCGGCGGCCCCGGCAAGGCCGTGTGGGTCTTCCCCGGACAGGGCTCGCAGCGGGTCGGCGCGGGGCGCGAACTGTACGCGCGCCACCCGGTGTTCGCCCGCGCCCTGGACGAGGCCTGCGCCGAGCTGGACGCCTGCCTCGCCGGGCGGGTCGACCACCCGGTGCGCGACGTCGTGCTGGGCGACGCGCCCGGCAGCGACGAGCTGCTCAACCAGACCGTCTTCACCCAGGCCGGCCTCTTCGCCGTCGAGACGGCGCTGTTCCGCCTCGTGGAGTCCTGGGGCGTACGGCCCGACGCGGTCGTGGGCCACTCGATCGGCGAGATATCAGCCGCCCACGCGGCGGGCGTCCTGTCGCTGGCCGACGCGGCCCGGCTGGTCGCCGCGCGCGGCCGGCTGATGCAGGCGCTGCCCCCGGGCGGCGCGATGGTCGCGGTGGCCGCGAGCGAGTCCGAGGTCGCCGGCCTGCTCGGGGACGGCGTCGAGGTCGCGGCCGTCAACGGCCCCGCCTCGGTGGTCCTCTCCGGCGAGGAGGACGCGGTCCTCGCGGCGGCCGAACGGCTGCGCGCCGAGGGCCGCAAGACCAAGCGCCTGGTCGTCTCGCACGCCTTCCACTCGGCCCGCATGGAACCGATGCTCGCCGAGTTCGCCGCCGAACTCGCCGGGATCGACTGGCAGGCGCCGACGATCCCGGTGGTGTCCAACGTCACCGGCCGCCTCGCGGCCCCCGACGAGCTCGCGGACCCCGCCTACTGGGCGGAGCACGTACGCCGCCCGGTGCGGTTCGCCGAGGGCGTCGCCGCCGCCGTCGCCCTGGGCGGCACCTGCTTCCTGGAGCTCGGCCCGGGCGGCACCCTGACCGGCCTCGTCGAGGAGTCGGCCGCCGAGGCGGGCGCCGAGGCGACCTGCGTGGCCGCGCTGCGCGACGGCCGCCCCGAGGAGCAGGGCCTGCTGACCGCCCTGGCCGGACTCTTCGTCCGGGGCGTGCCGGTGAACTGGAGCGCACTGCTCCCGGCCGCCTCGGCCACGCCCCGCCTGGAACTGCCCACCTACGCCTTCGACCACGTCCAGTACTGGCTCAGGACGGCCGACGCGGCCACCGACGCCGCGTCCCTCGGCCAGTCCGCGGCGGACCACCCGCTGCTCGGCGCCGTGGTGCGGCTGCCGGGCGCCGACGGCCTGGTGCTCACCTCGCGCCTGTCGCTGAAGTCCCACCCCTGGCTCGCCGACCACGCCGTCGGCGGGACGGTCCTCGTCCCGGGCACCGGCCTGGTGGAACTGGCCGTGCGCGCCGGCGACGAGGCCGGCTGCGGGGCCCTGGAAGAGCTGGTGATCGAGGCGCCCCTGGTGGTGCCCGGGCACGGCGGCGTACGCGTCCAGGTCGCCGTCGGCGCCCCCGACGGCCGCGGCGCGCGGCCCGTGGAGCTGTACTCCCTGCGCGAGGACGCGACCGGCGACGGCGAGACCTGGACCCGGCACGCCACCGGTTCGCTCGCCGCCCCCGCCCCCTCCCGCACCGCCACCTTCGACTTCACCGCCTGGCCGCCCCCCGGCGCCCAGCCGGTCGACCTGGGCGACTTCTACGCCGACCTGACCGAGCGGGGCTACGGCTACGGGCCCGCCTTCCAGGGCCTGCGCGCGGTGTGGCGGCGCGGCGACGAGGTGTTCGCCGAGGCCGCCCTGCCCGAGGACCAGCGCGAGGGCGCCGACCGGTTCGGGCTGCACCCCGCGCTGCTCGACGCCGCCCTGCACGCGGGCATGTTCGGCGCCGGTACCGAAGAGGCAGCGCGGGAAGCCGCGGGGCCTTCCCTGCCGTTCGCGTGGAACGGCCTGACCCTGCACGCCGGGGGAGCCGCCGCCCTGCGCGTCCGGCTGACCGCCGCCGGGCCCGGGGCCGTCGCCCTGGAGGCGGCCGACGAGACCGGCGGGCCCGTCGTCACCCTGGACTCCCTGGTCTCCCGCCCGGTCTCCGCCGAGCAGCTGGAGGCCGCCGCCGAAACGCCCGCGGCCGACGCCCTGTTCCAGGTCGACTGGACCGAACTGGCCCTGGACGCGGGCCCGGTGGCCGCGCCCTCCTGGGCCCGGGTCACCGAGGCCTCCGACGTGGCGGTCCTGGCCGAGGGCGCCGAGGTGCCGCCGGTGGCCGTCCTGCGGGCCGAGGGCGGGACCGGCGAGGACGCGGTGCTCGACCTGACCGCACGCGTGCTGCGGGTCGTGCAGGCCTGGCTGTCCGCCGAGGCGCTCGACGACTCCCGCCTGGTCATCGCCACCCGGGGCGCGGTCCCCGCGGGCGACGGCACCGTCACCGACCCGGCCGGCGCGGCCGTGTGGGGCCTGGTGCGCGCCGCGCAGGCCGAGAACCCCGGCCGCCTCGTCCTGATCGACACGGACCCGGCCGCCGAGGACGGCGTCGTGCCGGTCCTGGGCCTCGTCCTGGACGGCGGGGAGCCGCAGGTCGCCGTGCGCGGCCGCACCCTGTCCGCGCCCCGCCTCACCCGCGCTTCGGCCCAACCGCCCGCCGGGGAAGCCCTGTTCACCCCCGG
This sequence comes from Streptomyces sp. NPDC001941, assembly GCF_040296945.1. NCBI lineage: Bacteria > Bacillati > Actinomycetota > Actinomycetes > Kitasatosporales > Streptomycetaceae > Streptomyces > Streptomyces sp. NPDC001941. Next base: position 15,585 of record NZ_JBEOYE010000146.1, read on the forward strand.
CGGTACGGTCGTGGTGACCGGCGGCACCGGCTCCCTCGGCGCCCTCGTGGCCCGGCACCTGGTCCTCGGACACGGCGTGCGCCACCTGGTGCTGGCCAGCCGACGCGGCCCCGACGCCGCGGGCGCCCGGGAGCTGACGGACGCGCTCACCGCACTCGGCGCCGAGGTCGAGGTCGTCGCCTGCGACGTCTCCGACCGCGCCCAGGCCCGTACCCTCCTCGACTCCGTCCCCGCCGCGCACCCGCTGCGCGGCGTCGTCCACACCGCGGGCGTCCTCGACGACGGCGTCATCGGGGCCCTGACCCCGGAGCGGCTGGCCACGGTGTTCGCCCCGAAGGTGGACGCCGTGCGCCACCTGGACGCGCTCACCCGGGACCTGGAGCTGGACGCGTTCGCCGTCTTCTCCTCCGCCTCGGGCGTCTTCGGCTCGGCGGGCCAGGGCAACTACGCCGCCGCCAACGCCTACCTGGACGGCCTGATGGCCCAGCGGCGCGCCGCCGGGCTGCCCGGCCTCTCGCT
>NZ_JBEOYE010000147.1:0-16031 GCF_040296945.1 Streptomyces sp. NPDC001941
CATTGCTCAGTTCATGCCGACGCACCATGCCAGGCCCCTGCCCGGAACAGCAGCAGATCCACCCTCCGGACAAGAGCCATCAGACACGCCCTAGTGCTGTGCAAGGGCTCCCGGGGTTCACCTATCCGCCTGCGGCATCCTGCAAGGAGGGCACCTCCGGCCGGAGGTCCTCCGTCGATGGCGAGGTAGGTGCCTCGGTCGCCCGCGAGCACGGTGACACTGCGGCCCTCAGGTCGTCCAGCGCCCACGCGGACCCGGCGGCGCGAACATAAGGGTGCCGAGCCCGGGTGTACGACGCCTCCTGTCTCAGGGAGGCGTCGTACACATCCTGCAGCCGGGCGTCAGCGCGGTCCCGAGTGGGGCTCGGCTGTCGCATCTGCGGCCGGCGCGCCCGGAGCGAGACCAGTTCGCTGCCTGAAGCGCCGCCTGACGCTGCGCGCTGCGACCAGCGTGAGTGCTGCCGCAAGGCTCGCTAGATATTCGGCTGCGGCTGCGCCGAGAATGTTCACTGGCCGGCCGCCGGCACCGGGGTGGACGGGCTTGCCGCAGCACGGTGGCGCAGCCCCAGTCGTCTCAGCTTGCGGCGCACCCGGTTGCCGAACGCATCCGGATCGTCGGCGCCGCCCAGAGCCGCGGCCTGGGCCCATGTCACGCGCTGCGCACCGTAGGTCATGGCTACGGCTCTCTCCATGGGTGGCAGATCCGCGAGCACGGCAAGGACGCGGCAATCGTCCACCTCGCCGTGCAACAGGCCGTTCTCCGGGCGCCGGTCATCGCTGACCACATCTCTCAAGGACACTCCCGACGCGACCGGGGCCTCCAGCAGCCGCACCGTGCGGCCGCCGGATTTTCGCTCCCAGAGCGGCTGCAGACAGCGATGTTCCCGTTCGGTATGACGGTGGAGCAGCTCCATGATCTCGGCATCCCCACTCAGGTGCCGGCCAAGAGTCTCAACCCAGTCACCCAGCAGGGCCATCTCCACGGCCGCGCCCCACGCGTGCGGTCGGCCAAGATGGAGCCACGTCCGAGAGAATTCGTCCACGGCTGCCGTGTCACCCTCGATGCAGGCGTTACGTGCCACCAGCGCGGCCATGACGGCTTCGCGGGTGGTGAATGCTTCTGGTCCACTGAGCTGTTGGGCGAGCGTGTGCAGGACGGCAGCGATGAAGTTCACGGGGGAGTGCCTCGCGTCGGTGTCCCTTCTCCGCCGCCCCCTCTCCATCAAGGCGATCCAGACGTCCTGGGAGAAGGCCCAGTCCTGTTCCTGGTCGACGTTCACGGCGTCATCGGGCAGACCCCGTGCCCTCCACATGCGCGCCATCTCATACAGGTGGCGCACGACAGCCCTGCGGGCTTCCTCACCGGCGCCGGGCACGGGTGTGGTTACTTGCCTGGCCATCCGGCGCAGCCGCTCGAGCACCCGGGAGGCCGCAGGCCGAGCCTGCGCCAGCCAGGTCCCGTGCTGCACGGGCACCGGTTTGATTCGCACCGCATACACCGCCTCGTGCACGGTCTTTCCCCTCGGGCTCGGCCGGTTGAGAGCCGGACAGCCCGCCTGCCCATCGCGGGGGCAGTCCGGACAGAGGTAGCGAAGGCGGGCGTTCCGGTCCATCAGCTGTTCCTGCGCGTAGCGCAGGAACCGGATGGTCCGCAACGCCAGTGCCTCGTCCTCGGGCGTGCAGTCCTCGATCGGTGAGGCGAAGCGGGCAGGCAGGCGCGTGGCCCGGTCCTGGGTGTCGACCAGCAGGCGAAGCACCCAGCTCTCCAACGCGGCATGAAGCGCCGGGACGCCGACGCGGTCATCGTCCTCGAGATCCGAGTAACACAGCAGGACCATGTGAAGCTCCTTACCTGTAGCGCATGATGAGGCTGCTATCCCTAAGGGCCGGCCTGAAGGCGAACCGGCAATCACCCCGCACTTTTTTCAAGTGATCTACGTCATGCTGCGGTTCTGGGAGGGCCCCGGCCCTTGGAGCCCGGGACGAGCCACGCCGCTGCATCGGGCGGCCGGGCCGGCAGGTCCGCCCGATGGGTCGCGACACACCGGGACTAGGCTGCAGTTGACCGCACCCTCCATCCACGACAGGGCGCTCCCCGCCCGCCGACAGTAGGCCGCTGCCCCACGCCCGGTGCAGCGGGTCGCAGAGCACAGCCTTCAACTCTCCGGTCTCCGTGGCGTCTTGCCCGGTACACGGGTTGGCGGCAGAGCGGCCACAGCAGCGTGGCGGAGTTTCGGGGCGCGTCGCACAGCTGGGGTGTGGATGTTGGTGTATGCAGACTCGAAGGGCGGTGGCTGCAGGTGCCGAGCGGGGAAGCAGAGGGTTGGGGTGGCTTGTGGCGAGCGGGGCTTTCCAGGAGCTGCAGACCGGCCAGTTCGGGCCGGCCACGTTTGATCTGTTGCGGCGGCTGGTTCACCAGGTGCGCCGCGCCTGACTTACGCTCGCCGCGCCGCGCGGGGGCGTCCAGGCCGAGCCGCGCAAACACCGGCCGGAGCACCGCCTCCTTGCGCGAGACAGAGCCTCTCCTCGCACGGGCGCTGGCCGCGTGCCACTTGGCTTGGCGGCCTGCCGAGATGACTTTTCTGTGATGTTCGGCAGCCCTGGCGCGAGGGGCTACTGCTTTCGCTTCTGCCTCTGTTCGGGAGTGTCCTCCCCCTCTCCGGCCGCGGCGACGCCTCCGTGTGAGCGGTCGCGTAATTCCCCACGATCACCGGTTTCACGATCACGTAATTCCCCACCTTGGGTGAGGCCGTGACGGGCCGCCCGACTGCTGAGTGTGGGGCTGGTCCGGCCGGTCAAGGGCGCCTACGGCGGCGCTGCGCGCTGGCCTGCGGCCACCCTGGACAGTCCTGACCAGCCCGAACGACCGGCGGGTTATCGGGCGGCCCGGGAATCCTGGCGTCGTGGGGGACGACGACGCAGCTCCGTCTTCCCCAGGGCGACGGCGACAGCGACTCCGCCGTCCCCATGGCCCATTCCATGATCTTTGGGGTGGGGAATTATGCGACCGCCGACACTCCGCCTTCCACCTGGAAGCCGGCCGCCTGTGCGTCCTCACCTCACGACACCGCCACGCCTGCATCATCGTGGCCCGCGCCGGCATCGCCGAACTCCTCGACGCCCACCCCTCCAACGACCCCACACACCCCGGAGCCGCCTCCAAGGTCACCGACGGCTGGGAGGCCAACCACGCAGTCCTCGCCCACCTGACCCAGCACACCATCTCCGCCCAGGCACAGCCCCGTCACCGGCGCGGATGAGGAGGACGCCGCACGCCTGCCACATGAAGGCGGGTTGATGGGAGCGTCGTCGCTGGGGTGCCCTCAGTCCTCGTCGTCGAAGGTGTCGTCGACTGACTCGTGGTGGACGTTGACGCCGGCTCGGCAGCGCGCGGCGCCGATCGTGTCGTGCAGCCGGGCGAACAGGTCGGGCCGGATGAGTAGATCAGCTCCCGCGACCGCGGGCAGGAGTGGTTCGTAGTTTCCGTCGTGGACGAGGTGGCCGTGCCACTGGCGGCAAATCAGTGCCTCACCGGTGGCGTCGCTGAGGCTGAACCCGCAGATTCCCTCTGTGGGTTCAAGGCCGAGTGCGGCCACGACGCTGGCTGCGGGTGCGAGTACGTAGAGGGGCAGGCCGAGGCCGCTCAGGGTGCGAGGGCGAGGCGTATCGATCAGGCCAGAGGCTCCAGCGTCAGTGAGGGCCGTCAATGCCTGGTCTGCGGCACTGATGTGCTCGGCTGCTGACTCGGTTGTAAGGCCGAGTCCCAGGCGCCGCCACGGGCTGGTCCACAGCTGCCAGGGGGCCTGGGAGGCGGGTAGTGTGCCGGGCGGCGGGTCGTCGTCGAGGGCCTCCAGGCCGACGGCGATCTGCAGTTGGCGGGCGGGCTGATCCGGGTATCGGCGTGCAGGAGTGCGCTGCCGCTCGAACAAGCCGATCTGCACCCAGCCCTCGTGCGGACCTCCATCCACGCGAGCAAAGGCCATGGCGTTTCCCGGCAGGGACCGCAGGCCCGCGACCGAAGCGAAGCCGGAAGGCGGCCAGGGCTTGTCCGCTTGATGGCTCTCACTGAACCACGGTGCTGGATCAAGCGACCACGCCAGGGCCTTGGGACGAGTCAGAGGGCGGGGAATGCGGGCGAGTTCGGCACGCAGAGCCGCGCGGGGGTCATCGCGCAGTCGCGCGGCCGCGCCGCGTTCGAAGTTCTGGGCGTTGCCGAGATGTCCCACTTGGGCAAGCGCGGCACGCAGGCCGGCGGCAGCGCGTTGCAGGGCGTCTTCGGCGGCGGCCTGGTCGGCGAGATAGGCGTCGGGAAGCTGGCTGCGGCGTCCATTGGTCAGAAGGTCCAGCTGCATGCTCATGAGCGTCTCGACGTCGGGAAGAGCATCGATCACGAGATCGATGACGGTCTCGCGGAGCCCGGCCGGACTGCCGGCGGCGTTTAGGCGGTCGCCCAGGTAGTGGTCGACGAGGTGGGTTGCGAACTCCCGAGGGTTGTTCATGCGCTGTCCTCGCTGGGGGAGAGGGCAGCGGCGATGGCGCGTGCGAGTGTCGGATGGGCTGCCGTTGCCGCGGGGGCGGGCGCCTGGTGGCCAGCGCGGGCCAGGATGGCGGACGCATCCGCACGGACGGACAGCACGTCACTGCCGCACAGCGTGACGAGCTGTGCGAGAAGGGCGGCATCCAGAGGCCCGTCGGGCAGGTGTCCTTGTAGGACGGTCAGGAGCCAGGTCAGGGGGCCAGCTCCGAGGTCGAAGGAGAGGACGCGCGCCAGAGCTGCCTGCGCCTGGCCGGAACGGCTGGCCAGCAGAACCGTCGCTGTGATCAGGGCGCGGCGCTTATCGCCGCGTTCAGGCAGGGCAATCGTGGCCAACGCAAGTTCGCACAGTGCGGTGTCGATGTCGTGCTGGGTCGCCTGTTCCGGCACCGGGTGGTACGCACCCTGACTGAGACGGGCACGGCCCGGCAGACGGTGGGCGATGACGCCATACGCCGCATCCCAGCAGGCGAAAGCGCTGACAGCCGGGGGTGAAGCGAGCGGGGGCTGAACAGCGAACGCCGAGACCAGGGCCAGGCTGACACCGATAGTGCGGCTGTAGGACGCCTCGGCGACGGCGTGGGCCACCTGGTCTGCGAGGTTGCGGGCTGCGGTGGCCGGGTCCGCGGAGTGCGCCTGCTGCCACAGATCCAGCCGGTCATTGCCGCCGAAGGAACGCCATCCGCCGCCGCCTCGCATCTTGGTGTAGGCGAGCATGCCCGCCGTGGCGGCGAGTGGGCCGTAGACACCAGGATCGCTGTCCTGGCGCAAGCGGAGCCCCAAGGCGAGGTCGGCCAGCAGCTCAAGAGGATTGGAGGCGTTCATCTCGTCGGCGATCCGGTGCAGGAACTGGGCGGCTGCGTCTGCTCCCTGACCGTCGATGACCTCCAAGAGCCGCCACCCGACCGCATTGGCCAGGGCGTCCCTCGACCACCGCGGGCCCGAGGGGGCATCGTATGCCTTGCTGCTGCGGTCACGGACCGCAGCAAGCGCGCCAGCAGCACCTACGGGCAGCGTCGGGCGCTGCTGGGCGTGCAGATACGCGTCTGTGGTGGGGCGCTTCTCGGGGCCGAACCAGTCACGTGAGGTGTTGTCGGGCACGGGGCGGGGCGCCCAGGGCAAGCCGCCCTCACCGCCACAACGCTGTGCTGCTGTGCGCAGCGCAGAAGTGGGCTCGTCCCCGGCAGCCTGCGATGCGGCGATCAGTGTCTGGCCGTCGTAGGTGGAGGTGATCGCATTGGCCAGCACCGGCAGGAGACGCGATGCGCGGGCCGCGTCGTCGCCGGGCAGGTCAGCGAGCCTGGTGAGCAGAGCAACGTCCTGCTGGATGCTGCGGCCATCGGGGCCAGCGGCGATGCGGAGCGCGGCCAGGACGACGGGGTCGGCCGTGTCAGCCTGCGTGGCCAGCAGCTGCCGGTGGGCCGCGCCCACCCGGCCATCGGGCAGCCCGGGCTCAGCCAGCAGCACCTGGGCGCCCAACTGCGCGGCACCCCGCGGATCCAGGCGCGCAAGGGAACGCCACCACTCCTGCGGCGTTCCCGCCGTGCCCCGCCCGTCGGTGCAGTCCGCGACGAGATAGACAAGAGGCTGCGTACGCGCCAGACGCACCTGCGCCTGGACGGGATCGGCCTGCAGGAGCTGAGGCAGCGGATCCAGCAACTCCTCGATGGTGATGTCCTTGTGACCGCCATAGGCCCCCACGTAGCGGGCGGCACGCTCCCAGCACCGCTTCGCCTCGTGCAGGTCGCCGCAGGCGAGACTCACGCGGGCCATCTCAAGCTCGAAGTCGGCGTCCTCCGCATACAGCGCACGACGCTCGGCTTGCGCTCCGCGCAACGTGCGCATGAGCTCGTGCACGACATCGGCCCCTGCCTGGCCGACGCTTCCGACGAGCAGGGACACCAGCTCCGTGGTGATCAGCGGGCCGGTTCCGGCCATGCCCATGAGAGAGGTGGTGGTGCCCTCGCTGACGGCTTGCAGGAAGGCGATGCCCACAGCGACATCATCGCCACGCAGCAGGGCGACGGCGTCGTGCAACACCTGCCGCACCTGCCGGTGGACGTCCGCAAGATCGCAAGCCCGGGGGCTGCCCGTGAACGCGTGTGCATGCTGGGCCAGTTGTTCGAGCGCCACACGCACGGTCACGGACGCGGTTTCGGCTGTGAGGATGCCCGCCTCGACGTCGCGGTGCAGGCCTACCGTGGCCAGGGTGAAGCGCAGCCAGGCACGGTAGAAGCCATCGCCGTCCAGGAGGGGGAGCAGTCGGGCGGACGCCTGCGGATCGGCAGCATGGGCCACGGCCAGCAGTGTCAGCCACCTGTTCACCGGGCCGGACAGGCCGCTGGCACGGTAGGTCAGTACATCCTGTGTTGCTTCCGCGAGAACCGCGGCGATGTCCCCGGAAAAGATCTCCTCGGCAAGGTCCGACACTGCCACGCCATGGCGGAGCAGGCGCCGCGGGTCGCACGGCCCGCTGGCCCAGGCCGCGGTGGCCAGCGCGCGGGCAGACGGCAGCGCGCCGCCCGCCGTGCCATGGGCGTCCGCCAGGTGCAGCAAAAGGGCCGCGCGCCGGTCGGGTTGCTCGATGAGCTCCACGCTCTCGAGCAACGGGTCTGGACCCAGACAGTCCAACAGCACACCCAGCGCATCCTCAGGCGACGTCAGAGCCTCCTGGCCGAGGAACCGGGCCACCCGCTGCGCGAGCGTACGCGGGACCTGCCCGAGCTCGACATTGTCCGCAGCCCGGGCCGGCAACCGGATCCGTCCGCGCAACTCTGCCAGGAACACCGACTCATCGCTCTCGGAACCGTAGTGGACACGCTCCTTGCGTGCCTCGTCCCAGGCCGTCAGGTACGCCTCCCACGGGGCGGCACAGCCGGCCCGGTCGACCGCCGCACACAGCTGCAGGCCCCACCGCGCCGCCATCGTGGTCACACCCTCGTACATCAGGCTTGCCGCCACGCGGTCGGCTCCCACCAGCGCCACCAGCACATCCGCATACGGCACCAGGGAACCCGGCAGGCCTTCGTCCTCATACGTCGCCCGCGCCCGGCTCAGTTCGACGCAGCGCACCAGTGTGGGCCAGTCGTTACGGACCGCCGCACGCCGCGCGGCAACGGTCAGAGTGTGGACGATGGCCTGAGGAGGCTGCAGCCCGGCAATCGCGCGGGAGAGGAAATCGGGTTCGATCAGCAGAGCGAGTTCGTCATCGCGCCCCAGAGCGGCCAGCAGTTCGGGCAGGTGCCGGAACGCGCGGGGATCGGTGAAGAAGCCCCGCTGGGACAACCAGTCGGCGGCCTGGGACCGGACCTGATCGACCCACCTGTCGTCGCCGTCGACCCGGCGGACGAAGCGGCTGAAGCTCTCATGATGGATCTTCAGTCCGCCGATGCCCGGCTGCTGCGCGACGATCGGTGCCACGCTGTTCAGCGCGGCACCGAGTTGCATTCCGGGCAGCGGGAAAATCTCCTCGAGCTCCGACGCACTCAAAGCGAAGTCGCATACCGCGAGCATGCTGACAGCAGAACGCTGCCCGGGGGTCAGACCGGCCAGCAGATAGGCGTAGTAGTCGTCGAGGTCGTGCGCCGACGACGGCACCGTCCCCAACCTCTCCAGAGGATCGCCAGCACCATCCGGCGCCGGCGCCGCTCCCAGGCCCGGGGCAGGACCAACGGCCTGCCGGCACAAATACGTGGCGTACAGGGCGTTGCCTCGAGAGCGCTCCTCGATCAGTGCGACCGCGGCCTCCGCCCGCGCAGCGGGATCGAGCCCCTCACCGGCAGAGGAGGACTCCAGGGCCGTCAACACGCCCAGGCGGTCCGCCAGAGCATGCAGTTCGGCGCGGTTGAGCGGGGCAACGGTGAGACGGGAGGCACCGGCGTCGACGGCCTCGAGGTGAGGGCCGGGCTGGCTGGCCAGGACGAGCACGACACCGGGCGGCAGTTCCAGGGCGGAGAGGTCCGCGACCAGAGAGGCCGCCGGGTCCACCCGCGGACGAAAGGCGCTGCCGGTGGTGGATCCAAGAACCCGGCTGACATGGTCGATACCGTCCACGATCAGCGCGATCGGCCGGTCCGGTGCCAGGCCGCGCGCGGCAGTGACTGCGGCCGTGAGCGTCTCCGGCGTGGCCGCGTAGCGCGGCCTGACCTGCGCCAGCGCCTCCGGAACGGCCGTACCCAGCTGCTTCAGCAGGCTGCCGATCACGACCTCAGTCAGCACACGCTGCTGACGGTCGATGTCCGCAGCGCCGAGCCAGCAGTGATGCCTCACCGCCAGCCAGGATTCCCGCAGCGCATCCCCGAGTTGCTCGCACAACCACGACTTGCCGATGCCGGGAGCACCGGTGACCACCACGACACCCCCCTGCTGAGCAGCGTCCTTCACGGCCGCGACCACGCCCGTGAGCACCGTAGGACGTCTCACCTCGGTGGCACGGTCCACGGGGTGCCCCTCACGGACCGCTCCGAAGTCGACTTCCAGACTCAGACGAGGAAGCAGGTCCTCGACCATCACGGTCCCCGCCCGGCTGCGCGCCGCTTTGGCCGCCTCGATCAGGGCCAGCGCCACCTCCTCGGGCGTGCGGTGCCGGTTCGGCGGCCGTCCGGCACCGAGTTCTTCGGTGATGCGGTGCAGCAAGGCCGCCTCGGCTGGCCCGGGCTCGCGAATGTTGAGCGAACACGCCGGAAGATCCGTGTCGACGACCAGGGATGCGCAAGCGCGGTTGAGCAGGTCATCACTGACCTGGGCGAGCATCTCCTTCCACGGAGCGTGTGCACGCAGCGCAGCGGCGTCGAAACGGAACCGTTTGCTGTTCAAGCCGTGCAGTGCAGGCCCGGGATCGGTGCTCGCGTGGACCGGGCGCAGCACCCGGGTCAGCTCGGGATCCTCCGGCTCCATGTCGCGCACCACGAGGCGATGCGAGGCACCCGGATCCGAGGTGAAGTCGTGGTCCATGGAGGAGAAGAGCAGATCCAGGCGTAGGCCTCGCTTGTCCTTCGTGAAACTCTCCAGCGACAACGCGCGGTCATGATCCGTGTGCTTGATCTGCAGCCGCTCGCGGCTGCCGGTGCCCCACTCGCACGTGATGTCATCAAATCGGTCCCCGGTGAACATCTTCGTGTCGACCAGCAGGGAATTCGCACGTCCCACCGCCAGGTCCACCAGTCGCAGCGCGGTGAGCAGGTCCTGGTAAGCGTAGCCAAGGTGTGTCGGGCGTAGCCCCATGCTCACCTCCAGCGTGCCCTGCTCACTTGGCACCCCCCCCGTGGTGCGCTTCACGGTCACCCTAACCTCCCCGACGTACCGGGACGGAACGGAAACCCAAGGGGAGATCATGTGTGCAAGATCCAGCTGCTCCGGGAACACCTTGCAGGTTGGGCACCAGCAGCGGCTCTCGCACGCGAGATCGACGGCGACGGCGGCCGCACTCACCTGGTCGTCGACGGTTTCGCGTACCAGACAGGGGATGTCAGGCGTCGACGTTGATGCCGTAGTCGGTGGCCAGGCCCGCGAGGCCGGTGTTATAGCCCTGCCCGACAGCGCGGGCCTTCCATCCGGTTGTGTGGCGGTAGAGCTCCACCGCGACGGTGACGGTCTCGCCTGATGAGAACGGCCCCGGAGCGAAAGCCAGTTGGGCGCTGGAAGACTGGGTGATGTCTGCGTGCCACTGGGTGTGCTGGTCGAAGACTGCGGCGGGCTGGGCCTCGATGTCGATGCTGACGATGACGGCGATGGAGGTGATGTCGTCGGGGATGAGGTTCAGATCGGCGGTGACGGTGTCTCCTCCGACGCTGACCCCGTCGTGACTGGGGTGGTTGTAGAAGACGAGGTCGTGGTCGTCGCGTACCTTGCCGTTGCGGGTGAGGAGTACAGCGGAGACATCGACGGGCGCGCCGGTGCAGGTGATGCGGACCGTCGTCGGTTCCGTGGCCACGGCCGTGTTAGCCCCCTTGGCCAGCAACTGCCCAGCAGCGTTTTCCCCGTTGCTGGCCGGGACGGCGGGGGAGGGGGGTGCGATCGGCGGCAGGCTGGTACCAGTAAGAGCCGCGATGACATGCTGGAGGATGGGCCAGCCTTCGGTTTCCTTGCCAGGCCACGGCCAGGTCAGCCGCTGGGCGCCGAACTCCTTGGCGGTCGGCGGCCGCCCGAGTGCTTCCTGTAGTTGGAGGTGGCGCAGGCTTTCGGTGGCCAGGCGGCTGAGCTGCCACTGCCGTTGGGTTTCTTCCGGGTTGTTCACCCAGGTGTCGTGGTCGACGGGCTTGCCGCCCAGCTCCTGGTACACCCGGCGGGCGAAGTCGTAGCCGTCCTCAGTCAGTAGGCGGGTAGGCCGCTCCTGTTGGGATGGCGTCGGCTCGCCGATGGCCGTGTACAGCGCCCCCAGGTCGCCGCCCGTCCAGTGGTTGGCTGCTGTGATCGCGAACCGGGCGAACTGGGGCAGCGTGGGGGGACGCCCCTTGGCGGCGACGAAGCGGTGATGCTGGTGGGCGACCTCCTCCAACTCGGAGCGCCAGCGGCCCTCCACGAAGGCACCGAGATACTGCTCGGCCCAGGCCCGCCGGTGTCGTGTGATGACGTCCCGTACCCGCTCGAAGCCGTCCCGACGGGCACCGTGACTCATGCTGGAGGTGAACGTCACCTGCCCGTACGGGGTCTCGACCGTACTGTCCTCGCTGTCCGTGATCTCCTCCTCCGGCCCCAGGAGTTGTTCGGCGGCTTGCAGTTCGCGGAAGAAGGCGGTGTCGACCGGGCATCCGGCCGCGCGCAGGGCGGCCAGCGGCCTGCTGTAGTAGCGGTCGACACGGTCCAAGGTGGTGCGGGAGTAGGGGCCTTCGCACACGAACCAGGCGGTCAGGCCCACGCCGTGCCAGAACTCGGCCGCGGGACCGAGGGCTTCGGCCATGGTCTGGTGCGGGCGCGGGTTGCTGACGATGCTGCCGGGATACCGCACAAGCGTCACCGTCTCCCACAGCCGCCCCACCCGTTCCAGGACGTCGGCGGGCAGACGCTGCCGGTACAACTGAGGGGTGTACCCCTGCTCGGTCTGGTTCAGACTCATCAGATCCTGATCGACCAGCCCCCACAACGACGGCATTCCCCGTGACTGGCCGGCATGCGCCTGGTCGAAGCCCGCCCACCAGCCGCGCAGGGCCGCAGCCCGCTCCTCCACCGGAGACAGAGAACTGCCGCCGCCGAGGAAGGCCGCGAGCATCGCATGGACCTCGTCCTCCGCGATGCCCGCCTCGGCAGCCATGCCAGCCGTCTGCGTGGCCATGCCGACGTACAGACGAGGCTCGGGCAGAGCGGTGATGATCTCCTCATCCGGGTGCGGGGGAGCCTGAAGGTAATCCAGCACAGCCAGCCAGTTACCCCCGAAGTACGCGGAGACGACCGGCTGCAGCTCTTTGGTGAGCACCCGGCGCGCCAGAGCTGTTCCCGTCCTGGCCTTCTTGGCGAAACCAGCCATCAGCCCTTGCAACCGCTGGATCCGGTGACGTGCGGCAAGCTGCACGAGGTCGGCGGCGGCAAGGGTGTCCAGCAAACGAAGGCGGGCCTGCTGCTGTCCCGCACGGTCCAGCTGGTGCCAGCCGCCGCCGAAGCGGAAGGCTTCCAGCGCGCTCTCGTCGATGCCCAGCAGCCGGTAACGCTCCTCGATGAATGTCCAGAACCGCTGCTGTTCTGTGCGAGGGAAGATCTCTCCTGCCGCCCGCAGCCGGATGGGCTGAAGCAGTGTCTCGAACAGCGGCACCAGCAGCGCCCACAGCAACACCGTGTCCCAGTCCTCCACAGCGGTGAGGCGGGCGGTGTCATCGGCGGCCAGCGTCAGAGCGTGGCCGGGGCGTTCCCGCAGCAGATACGGCAGATTGACTGCCCCTGCCTTGACCGAGAGTTTCTGGGGCAGGTACCACGCCCCGAGCCGCTGCTGCTCCTGGACCCCGAAGGCGTTGGCGCAGAAGACTTCCTCTTCCCGGGTGAGGGCCGTCACCTTGGCAGTGTCCGGCGTGTGGCGTCCTCGGCCGGGGACGACGGTGGCCACCGGCCGTCCGGCGAGCCCTGTGGCCAGCAGTCTGGCCGCCAGGGCGTCGATGTCGGCGAACCGTTGCTGCTGCCCGGCCGCCCGCTCCAGGGCGAGCGCCTGCTCGGGACTGCATTCCACGGCCGACTGCCACCAGCGTGTCGGGTCACTGGCCACCGGTCAGCCTCCGCATGTACTCGACGAACTGCTCAAACGGCACCGGCGCAGCGGTGTTCTGCGCATAGACGGCGTAGCGCTGGGCCATCAGCTGCATCTCCCGCTCCGTCCTTCGGGCCTCCACACGGTCCAGATCGTGCACCACGCGCTGCTCGACGCGTCCCCGCTCGTACAGCACGAACGCGTCCACCCCGCACAGACCCCCACCGGCCCCCTCCGCGGCGCCGCCGAGGAGATCCCCTTCCATGGTGGTGGCGTCGATCAGCGGGACATCCAGGAGCACAGCGGGATCCATGTCGTTGTCCGCGCACATGGCCTCCAGATGCTCCTCCAGGCCGAGTTCGGCATGGCAGACCACGTCCAGGTACTGCTGGTCGGCAACCACCGCGGTCTGGCGCAGGACGCGGACACCGCGGCCGACGAACTGGTAGAACTCGCCGAAGCTGCCATAGGGGCGCAGCGGCACGACCACGGTGATGGGCGGGAAGTCGTAGCCCTGGCCGAGCATCCGCAGCTGCACGATGCCCTGCAGATCCCCGGCGTCGGACTCAAAGCGCCGCCGGGTGGAGGCGATCGCGGAGGCGGGCATGCTGTGGTGCAGCGTGGCACTGGGGATCCCGTACTCCTCGGCGATCCGCGCGATCTGTTCAGCATGCGCCTGGCTCATCGCTGCGAACAGCACCCTCGGCTTGACGGGTGCCAGCAGCTTGGCCTGCGCATCCAGACACGCCCGCGTCACGGCCATCACCTGGCGGATCGGCGCCTCGGACTGTGCGGTGATGCGTGCCATCTTCCGCTCGTCGCCCAGCGTGGCCAGCAAAGCATCACGGCCCACAATCTGCTCGCGCCGCCCGTCCGGCCACACCGCCTCGTACACCGTCGACGCCACCTCGGGAGCGAACCGGTGCACCCGCAGGTTCTTCGCCGACCCGTCCGCGACGGAGTCCACCAGCCGGTAGCGGTAGACGACATCGGCGTCGATCGGCTTGCCGTCCAAACGCTGGAAGCACGCCGACATCAGCAGTGTGCGCGCACCCTGGAAGTGGGCGAACAGCCGCTGGTAGGAAGCGCTGGCCGCGATGTGCGCCTCGTCGACGACGATGAAGTCGATGTCCTCCGCCTCCAGCTTGGCCAGCAGGTCCCCGTCACCGTCGCCCGTGCCCAGCGCATGAAAGTTGGTGACCAGGATGTCCGCGTCCAGCAGCCGCTCACGGCTGACCTGGCTGATCTGCCCGTCGTCCGCGTCCAGGACGAGCGTGGCCGGCGGACGGGCACCGGGCAGCAGCGGCCCGCCCGCCAGCCCATACAGGACGTTGCCCGGCATCCCCGGATCGAGGGCCTTGGCGAAGGTGCCGCGGATGACCGAGCCCGGGGTCACCACCAGCGCCCGCCGTCTGCTGAACGACAATGCGGCCGCCACCCCCAGGGCCGTCTTGCCCGACCCCACCGCCATCACCGCGGCCGCATGCCGGCCACCGGAGGCGTAGTAGTTCGCCAACGCGGCCAACGCCTCGTCCTGGCACGCCCGCAGCGGCGCCCGGTCCACCCTGGCCCGCACACCGGCGAAGTACGCCCCGCCTGAAGGCAGTTCGGTACCGCCAGGCGGATCGGCCGCCCGCATCGGATCGCCGGCCATGTCCGGGATCCCGATGCGAGGCATGGCTGTCACCAGCGGCGCCAGGAGCGGATCCTGCCTCAGCATCGCCTGCAGCTGGGCCACGCAGCGCGCCGTGTCCGTACGCACCGCGTCGTAGGAGAACCGCAGCACCGTCAGACCGGTCGCGGCCAGATCGTTCTGTCGCAGCCGGTCGTAGGTGAACGCGGCCCGGTCACTGTGGAAGGCGAACCCGTCGAGCTCGACGGCCAACTGCAGCGCCTCACCCGCGATCAGGTAGTCCAGCCGGTAAGTGCGCTCGTTGACGGTGACCGGGTGCTGACTGCGGACCCGCGCAACGATCGACGCGTCCACGGCCGGCGTGAGTACCCACCGCAAGAACGCCTCCTCCAAGTAGGAGGCAGCCGGGATCAGTCGCTCCAGACCCGCACTCATGACGATCCACCCTGTGCCGCAGCCTCGGCAACCAGCGCCTGGGCTTTCTCCGACAGCCGGGCGGCCACATTCTCGCCCTGCCCGAAGCGGGCCAACCGCCGCGCCAGCTCAAGTGCTTCCGCGAAGGCGCCCTCGCGCTCCAGCAGGCCGATCAACCGTGGCACCGAGGACACCCGCACAAACGCCGCCGGAGCATCAGTGGTGTCGAAGGACACCGCGTGCGGGATTGCTTCCATCAACTCCAAGTCCAGCAGGGCGAACACCTCAAGCGCGGCGAGGGCCCCAGGCTCCGCACGACGTGTACTCCACAGCCGATCGACCGCGCTCTGCAGAACAAAGTGGTAGTCCCTGGCCGAGCCCGGAAGCTCCAGCGCCTCCCAGACACGGGCGATCAGCTCAGCGCCGCGGGCGTCGAACGGCACATGCCGGCTGGCCGGTGTCGCAGACGTACTCCCCTCGGCGGTCGGCCACATCGGCGAGCCGTACGACTCGTCCGGACGAATCCCTGCGCCCGGCAGCGCCTCCCGCACGACACCCGGGCTCCCGGCAAAGGCAAGGCCAGGGACAGCCGCCATGCGCTCAAACCACGCCCCCACGTTCCCCCTTCACACAAAGAGGCCTGCACCCTCACCTACAGCGAAGTCGCCCCACCCGCCCCCTGCGGTACTTCATTGTCGCAGCCACACACTCTCTGCACCCCGAAAGCGGATATGTACTCCGCTCTCCGTCACCCACCCCGGCGGGCTGCCGCCGGCCAAAGAACGGGAACCAGACGCCCTTGTCGCCCACTCGACCTCGTGTCCTGGGTCGGGAATTTCGCTTCACACGCCTCTCGGCCAGCTGCACCCGGGATGGCGCACACTCTGGATGGTTTCGGGTTAACTCGATTCTCCAGGTGGTCTGAGCAGGGACGAACGACGTACCTGCGTTTCACGACGGTGAACACGTCAGCCTGAACAGGCGCCGATCAGACTGGCCTTGAGAGCGTTGGCGAGGGAACCTTGGGGCATCGACGGCGGGCACGATCCCGCACCAATCCCTTCCCGAATCACCCGGGTTGGGTGCCTCACCCCTACCTTCCTGGAGTTGCTCTCATGTCCGCCTTTCCCCTGCCCGCCGCCAGCCCCGAGCCGTCGGCGTTCTGCTCCACCCGCCTCCCCGCCCGCTGAGGCGTCCCCCGGAGTGTGGACACGGGGGTTTCATGCCGCGAGCGTGAGTCTATGCTCTGCCCGGTGCTGCTGTTCGAACTCGATAGGTGAG
>NZ_JBEOYE010000148.1:0-15851 GCF_040296945.1 Streptomyces sp. NPDC001941
GACCCGGTGGGCGCCGGTGGCCGGACCTCATCGGGCTCGCGTCCTCTCCGGCGGCCTGCGGGCCACGAAGGCGTGAGGGGTCCCGATCCGCCCGCCGGGCGGGGGGAGGTCGCGTGCGCGCACGGACCTTCCCGGGTGTGCCGCACAGGCAGCGCCCGGGACGGCGTGGCCGGAGGCGGTGGTACGGGTGGGTCCGCGAAGGGCGGGCATCGTGGTCCTCGGGTGGACGGCGGGTGTCATGAGCGGGGTCCTGTGAACACGGCGGATGCCTGGCGTCCGGGGCGCGCGGCGAGGGCGAGCGCGCTGCGCACCATGGGCAGGACGGGGGTCTGCAGGCCGATGCGCAGGTCTTGGTGCAGCGGGGTCTGGCCGTCGAGGAAGCGCAGCAGGCGCTCGGTGGGTACGCGCGCGAAGAGCCGGGCGAAGAGCGCGGCCCCGTCCACCCGGCCGCTGGCCAGGCCCCGCAGCAGGATGGCGTCCATGGTCAGGGACCGGCGTGAGTGCGGAGGCGGCGGCAGGGGTTCGCGGCCCGCGTGCAGCGCGTCGGCCACGGCCGTGGTCTGGCGCTGGATGGCGGCGAAGGCGTAGCCGGTGGACGGGCGGACCGCTCCCCCGGCCGCGCCGATGGGGTAGACGCCGGGGGCGGTGCGGCGGGCGAACCGGCCGTCGGTCATCGGGATGACACCCGCCTCGGTGTCGGTGACCTCGTGTGCGCCGGTGGTGAGGACCTCGGCGAGGTAGCCGCGCAGCGCGCGGTCGTACGCCTGCGGGGGCAGGACGCCGGCGGAGAACTGCGTGTACTCGACGAGCGCCGTGGTGGTGCTGGTGGGCAGGACGTAGAAGAAGGCGAGCCCTCGGTCGGGCTGGGGGGTGCGGAAGTCCATCAGGTCGGCCGTGCCGGTGCGGAACACGGGGCGGCGGGTGCGCACGAACCAGCCGCGGAAGTGCTGGAGCAGGCAGGTGCGGGCGGGCGGGAGGGTGCGCGGGGGGCGTGAGTCGAAGACGTACCGGGCCTGCAGGACGTCCTCGCGGCCCTCGTGGTCGCGCAGGTGCACGCAGCTGCGCCGCCCGGCGGAGGTGACACGCTCGACGACGGCCCGGTGCCGCGTGAGGTGCGGTGCTGCGGCCAGCCGTGCGTGCACCAGGTCCTCGAAGTCGTCGGAGCGGATCATCTTGTAGCGCAGCGGGGCGATCTCCTGGCAGGTGGCGGCGCCGTCGGGGCCGTGGACGCGCAGGGAGTCCCACGTGGCGGTGACCGCGTCGTCGTACCGTCCGGGTCCGGGCTCCCAGAAGCACCAGGTGCGCCGGGGCGGGCGCAGGGGTCCCGGCGGGGCGTCCAGGAGCACGACGGACCCCGGCCCCGGCCCCCGTCCGGGTTCGGCGAGGCGGTGGGCCAGGGACAGCCCGGCGGCGCCCGCCCCGATGATGACCACGTCGGCTTCCCGCATCGCTGCCGCTGCCCCCTCGCGCTGGTCGACCGGCACCACCGGGTTTGTTTCCCCGGCGGGCCGGTACGTGGATGCGTGTCGCCGTCACCGGTACCACGCAGGGCTCCCGTCCACGCCGGGCGGATTCCGGCCAGAGACTCCGGCGGGCGCATCCGGTGGTCGCCGCACGGGGGAAGCAGTGCCGAACGCCCGCACGACCGCCCGCCAGGACCAGCCGAAGGAGCTTCCGTCATGGACCGGGTAGACGATGCGCAATGCGATGTCGCGACTCTCACCGGCGCTCCGCCGCCGGAAGGGGCCGCGCCGGAAGGCCGCGCTCCGGCCGTCGCCCGTCCCGCCTTCCTGGACGTGGACGCCGACGTTCCGGGTGTCGTGCGGGAGCGGCTGCGCCTCGTACTGGCCGAACGCACTCACCGCGCGCGGCAGTTGGACGAGACGTTCGGCGACGACGTGGCCGCCCGGCTGGAGCGGCTCGCGCTGGGCGGCGGCAAGCGCGTGCGCCCCCAGTTCCTGTGGTGGGGCCTGCGCGCGTGCGCCCTCCCCTCCGACTCCCGCACCGGGGCCGCGCTGCGGCTGTCCGCCGCGCTCGAACTCCTGCAGTGCTGCGCCCTGGTCCACGACGACGTCATGGACGGGGACCTGGTGCGGCGCGGCGAGCCGTCGCTGCACGCCGCGGTCGCCGGGCAGTACGCCGCCGTCGCGGCCGGCGGCCACCACAGGCTCGGGGAGTCCGCGGCCATCCTGGCCGGGGACCTCGCGCTGGTGTGGGCCGACGACCTCGTGGCCGATCTGGACCTGCCGCAGCCGCTGTCGGCCCGCCTGCGGTCCGCGTGGGCCGTGATGCGCACCGAGATGATCGCCGGCCAGTACCTGGACATGCACGGCGAGGTGACCGGGACCAGGTCCCTGGTCCGCGCCGTCCGTACCGCGTGCCTCAAGAGCGCCCTGTACACGGTGGAACGCCCGCTGCAGCTCGGCGCGCTCCTGGCGGGCGCCGACCAGGCCACCACGGGTGCCCTGTGCTCGGCCGGGCGGTGCGCCGGTCTGGCCTTCCAGCTCCACGACGACCTGCGGGACCTGTTCACCGGCAGCGCCGGGAGGCCGTCGGGCCAAGACATCCGCACCGGCAAGCCCACCTACCTGGTCGCCGTGGCCCTGGCGAGGGCGGAGTCCACCGGCGACGCAGCGGCGCGGGAGGTGCTCGGCCGGAACCTGGGGCGCGGTGACCTGGACGCCGACGGGCTGCGCGCCGTTCGGGAGGCGGTGGTCTCCACCGGCGCGCGGCACCTCGTCACCCGCAAGATCGGCCGACTGCTCGACACGGCCCACCGCCGCCTCTCCGCGGCCGTGCTCGACCCCTTGGGGCGCGGCCACCTGATCGCGCTGATGCACGCGGCGGCCGGGCGGCCCGGCCCGGCGGCCCCGGGGGCCAACGCCCCGTACCGGAGCGCGGATCCGCGCTCACCGGCGAAGGGGCGGGGCCGATGACGCGTACGGTTCCCGGGCGCACCGACCACGTCGTCGTCATCGGCGCCGGCCTGGCCGGCCTCTCGGCGACGCTGCACCTGCTGGGCGCGGGACGGCAGGTCACCGTGGTGGAACGCGACTGCGGCCCGGGCGGGCGCGCGGGGCGGGTCGACAGCGGCGGCTTCCTGCGGGACACCGGTCCGACGGTGCTGACCATGCCGGAGTTCGCCGACGAGGCCTTCGCCGCGGTCGGCACGAGCCTGTACGACCACGTCGAGCTGATCGCACTCCACCCGGCCTACCGCGCCCAGTTCGCCGACGGCAGCACCCTGGACGTGCACACCGACAGCGCTGCCATGGAGGCCGAGGTGGCGCGGTTCGCCGGGGCGCGGGAGGCGTACGGCTACCGCCGGCTGCGCCGCTGGCTCCAGCGGCTGTACCGGGCGCAGATCGACAGCTTCATCGACGCCAACTTCGACTCGCCCCTGCAGCTGCTCACCCCGGACCTGGCCCGGCTGGCCGCACTGGGCGGATTCGGCCGCCTCGACGCGCGCATCGGCCGCTTCCTCCGGGACGAACGGCTGCGCCGGGTGTTCTCCTTCCAGTCCCTGTACGCGGGCGTGCCCCCGGCCCGCGCGCTGGCCGCGTACGCCGTCATCGCGTACATGGACACCGTCGCGGGCGTCCACTTCCCGCGCGGCGGCATGCACGCCCTGCCCGCGGCCATGGCGAAGGCGGCCGCGGACGCGGGCGCCACCCTGCGCTACGGGCAGCGCGTCACGCGCCTGGAGCGCTCGGGCGGGCGGATCACGGCCGTCGTCACCGAGGACGCCCGCATCCCCTGCGACGCCGTCGTCCTGACCCCCGACCTGCCCGTCGCCTACCGCCTGCTCGGCCGGGCCCCGCGCCGCCCGGTGGGCCTGCGCGCCGCGCCCTCGGCCGTCGTGCTGCACGCCGGCTGCGACCGCACCTGGCCCCAACTGGCGCACCACACCCTCTCGTTCGGTGCCGCCTGGCACACCACCTTCGACGAACTCACCCGGCAGGGCCGCCTCATGAGCGACCCCTCGCTGCTGATCACCCGGCCCACCGCGACCGACCCCGGCCTCGCACCCCCGGGACGGCACCTGCACTACGTACTGGCACCCTGCCCCAACACCGCGATCGGCCCCGACGCCCGCGCCTGGGGCGAACTCGCGCCGCGCTACCGCGCGCACCTGCTCGCGGAGCTGGAGCGCCGCGGGCTGGACGGCCTCACCGCCTCCGTGCGGGACGAGCACCTGGTCACGCCGGCGCACTGGCAGGCCCAGGGACACCTGTACGGCACTCCGTTCTCCGCCGCGCACACCTTCGCGCAGACCGGGCCCTTCCGGCCGCGCAATCTGGTCAACGGCACCGAGAACGCGGTGCTCGCGGGCTGCGGCACCACCCCGGGCGTAGGTGTTCCGACCGTGCTCGTCTCGGGGAAGCTCGCGGCCGCGCGCATCACCGGCCGGACCGCGCCCAGCCCTCGCGGCCCCGTCCCGAACTCCGGCAAGGAGTCCAGCCGATGAACGCCCGAGAACTCGACGTCGCCGGGATCACCGACCCCGGCCTGCGCGACGCCTACCTGCGGTGCAGGCGCCTCAACGCCCGGCACGGCAAGACGTACTACCTGGCCACGCGGCTGCTGCCGCTCGAACGACGGGCGGCCGTCCACGCGTTGTACGGGTTCGCCCGCTGGGCCGACGACATCGTCGACACCGTGGACGGCGCGGCCACCACGCGGCAGCGGCGGCGCGCCCTGGACGCGCTCGAAGGGGAACTGGACGCCGGCCCGCACCAGGGGGCCGGGGCCCGCCCCGTGATCCGCGCGCTGCTCGACACCCGTGCGCGGTACGGCATCGCCCCGTCCCTGTTCCACGACTTCCTCGCCTCCATGCGCAGCGACCTCACCGTCACCTCCTACGCCCGCTACGCGGACCTGCGGGCCTACATGCACGGTTCGGCAGCGGTCATCGGCCTGCAGATGCTGCCGGTCCTGGGCACCGTCGTCCCGCCCGCCGAGGCGGAGCCGCACGCGGCCGCCCTGGGCGTGGCCTTCCAGCTGACCAACTTCCTGCGGGACGTGGGCGAGGACCTGGACCGGGGCCGCGTGTACCTGCCCCTGGACCTGCTGGCGGCCCACGGCGCCGGGCCGGAGCTGCTGCGGTGGAGCAGGCGCACGGGCCGGGACGACCCCCGGATCACCGCGGCGCTCAAGGACGCCGAGCACCTGACCCGGCGCTGCTACCGCGACGCCGTGCCGGGCCTTGCCATGCTCGATCCGCGCTCGCGGCCCTGCGTCCGCACCGCCTTCGTGCTCTACCGCGGCATCCTGGACGCCATCGCCGCCGACGGCTACCAGGTGGTGCACCGGCGCGCCGTCGTCCCGCGCCGCCGCCGGGCCCTGGTCGCCCTGGACGGGTTCGTCAGCCGGGCGCGGCCACGCAACCGGCGGGCACCGGACGCCCCGTGCCGTCCCCGCCCCGGCACGGCGCTCCGGGTCCCCGTGCTGCGATGACCCGGCCACCCACCGAACGAAGCCCACACGAAGGCGGCAGCAAGCATGGTCTCGCCCCATCCGTCACGGCGCCCCCGCATCCCCCTCGGCCTGCGCGGGCGGCCCGTGCCGTGGGAGCTCCAGCCCGGCACCTGGCGCGAGGCCGATCCCGCGCTGATCGCCGCGGCGCTCAGCCGCGCCCGGGCCAGGCCCTCGGGCAACTGGTACGTCGTGGGGGCCAGTCGGGCCCTGGGCACGGACACGACGTGGGGACGTACCGTGGCCGGACACGAGATCGTGGTCTGGCGCGACGCGCGCGGCGTCGCCGTCGCGGGGCCCGGGCAGTGCCCGCACCTGGGGGCCCCGCTCAAGGACAGTCCGGTGCGGTGCGGGACCCTCCGGTGCCACTGGCACGGCCTCGCGTTCACGGGGGGCCCGGTCGCGGGCTGGCAGCCGGTGCCGGCGCACGACGACGGGGTGCTGCTCTGGGTACGCCTCGACGGGAGCGGGGGCGAAGAGGCGCTGCCCGCCCCGGTGGTGCCCCGGCGCCCCGACGCGGCTCGCTCGGTCGTCACCGTCTACACCGGTGCGGGGACCTGTGAGCCGCAGGACGTCGTCGCCAACCGCCTCGACCCCTGGCACGGCGCCTGGTTCCACCCGTACGCCTTCGCCGACCTGACCGTGGTCAGCGCGCCCGGGCGCGACTGCCCGGACGAGGACGACGCGTTCGTCGTGGACGTGTCCTTCAAGGTCACCGGCCGTCTGGTCGTCCCGGTGCGCGCGGTCTTCACCGCGCCCGAGCCGCGCACCGTGGTCATGCGCATCACCGGCGGCGAGGGCGAGGGGTCGGTGGTCGAGACGCACGCGACCCCGCTGGGCACCGACGCACGGGGCAGGCCGCGCACCGCCGTCGTCGAGGCGGTCCTCGCCACGTCCGACCGGCCCGGCTTCCGCGTGGCCCGACTGCTGGCCCCGGCCGTGCGGCCACTGGTGCGTCACGCGGCGGCCCGCCTGTGGCGGGACGACCTGGCGTACGCGGAGCGGCGGTGGTTCCTGAGGTCGGCGGGACGGTTCCCGGGCTGACGATCCCGGCGGCGGGGGCCCGGCGGCCGAGGAGCGTGGCCGCTCCCGTGTCACGGACCGAGCCGGAACTGGGCCTCCCGCTCCTGGTCACCGGAGACCGTGCCCTCGTCCCGCACGAGGAAGCGGTCCTCCAGGACACCCCGCAGGACGTCCACGTCGTGCGGCGCCCCCTGCACCGTCAGCAGGACCGTGCCGTCGAGCGGCGGACCGGGCGCCGCGGGTGCCGGCCGGGCCGCGGCGGCGACGTCCAGCTCGGCGGTCCAGACCGTGGGCGGGACCGCCTGCCGGGAGGCGCCGCGCGCGGGGTCGTCGGTGGCGGGGAGATGGAAGCGGGTCCCGAGGTAGTCCAGTACCGCCGTGGCTTGCGCGGGGTCGGTGTCGGTGAGGGTGACGGTGACCGGTCGCGGAGGGCTGTTCACGTGGCGCCTTCTTCCTGCCCCTCGAGCGGGGCCGCAACGGTTCTCACGGTGACGGGCACGCGGCGAGGCACGGATCCCGCTCGGGGTGCGTGCCGGACCGTCACGGCTTCCCGTCTCCGTCGTGGCGCACGAACGTGCGCCGGGCCGGAGCGAGTACCCCCGCACCGACGGACAACCCCCGCCACGGGCACGGATCCGGCCTCCCGGTGCTCAGGAGGCGGTCGTCCGCGCGTGTACGCCTGCGGACGGCGTACGGCGGAAGGGATGGGCCGCGGGGCGGTCAACTGCTGCGGGCCCGCAGGAGGCGGGCCCGGCTGTAGGTGACGTCCTCTTTCGCTCCGGTGCACAGCAGCGCCAGCAGCCCGCGCGGGGGCGCCGGGGCAAGGTGGTCGACGGCCGGCGCGGTGATGTCGTCAAGCAGCTGGTCGAGGAGCTGGGCCAGGGTGACCGCTCCCCCGTCGAGGTCCCCGTGGCCGAGCGTGTGGTCGACGAGCTGGGGCGCCGGCCACAGGCCCCCGTCAGCGGTGTGTACCCACACGGCCCCGCCGCTGAGGGTCACCGCCTCCAACGGCTCGATGGTCGACAGGCGTTGCGGTGCGATCGTGAGCATGACGCCGCTCCGGGGCGCACGCCCTTGAGAGGGGTACCAGGCCACGGCGGGCAGATCCGTCTCGGGATCGTGCAGCAGCTGCGCGGCGTTGTCGACCTGGTCCAGCAGCAGCTGGTCCACGACGGTGGGCGGCACCCCGGCCGTGGCGGGGACGAGCCGCCGGATCCACCGGGCGGCGGTCGGAGAGCGGGCCGGGTGCACTTCGACAGTGGCGCCGATGGGCCAGTCCTGGCCACCGTCCCACCGCCGTACGGTCCTGGCCACACGATGGGCGAGCACGTCGCGGCGCTCGGTGATCTCCAGCCATCCGGCGCGGCGCACCAGGGCGGGCAACGCGGCGGGCTCGCTCTCGGCGGGCCGGGGCGCGGGCAGGGCGCCCAGGGTCAGCCAGTGGCAGTCACTGTCCGGGTCGTCGGCCAGAGCGGCTGCGATGTGATCGACGTGGTGTTCCGCCACCAAGTGCGCCCGTTGCCGCAGGAGGCGCGCCAGGTGCGAAGTGACCTGGGCGACCGGGGAGGTGGCCGGTTCGTCGATGGCGAGCAGGGCCAGGTCCGCCGTCGCGAGGTCCGGGTCGTCCGCGGGCACCAGGGCCGGGGCCGCGCCGGGTCGCCAGTTCACGATGGTGTCACGGTCGCGGAGCAGCGGGTGGAACCAGGGCGCCCTGGTCCCCAGGAGGAGGTACAGATGGTGGAAGGTGGGGTGGTACGGCGTGGAGACCTGTTCGCCGGGCAGCAGGTCGACGGCGGTCAGGCGCGGCCCGTTGACCCAGTACTCCTCGCCGACCACGACGGCGGCGACGTCCTCGTCGACGTCCGGGCCGTAGCGGCTCTGGACGGCCCCGGCCATGGCCTGCACGCCGGAACTGCCGCCGGACAGCGGGTGGCCGAGCAGCACGCCGCCGTGCACGGTGCGCCAGCCCAGCACCGCGTGGTCCCCGATGACCTCGCCGCCGACGAACCGGGCCCTGCGGCGGCCGTACTCGTACGGCGGACGCGTCAGCAGCGGCCCGTGCGCCGGGTGACTGCCGGTGGTGGCCGTGTCCTTGCGGTGGCTGAACAGCCTCACGTCGTCCCTCTGTCCGATCCGTTGGGCCACGGGCCGCGGAAGCGGCCGGGTACCCGGGGCCCTCGGGAGGTAACGAGGCCTTCGGAACTCGGCCGGGATACGACTGCCCGCGCCCACCAACCACGCGGGGAGGCAGTCGGGCGGCGCCCGGCTTCGGCCACGCCGGAGCGTCCTGCCGAAGGGGACCACCGCCCTGCCCTGGTCGGGCCACCACAGGACTGGCCGAGGGCCTCGCCCGGGGCCTCGCTCCCTCCAGGAGGCTGTGCGTGAGGGGAATGGAGAGGGCGGGGACGGGAAGGGGCACGACATGACTTCCCCTCAGGACAGGGGCCGTCCTTACGACTCACTGGCCCCGGCGCCGGTGTTGGCGCGGACGGGCCAGGATGAGCCTGGGCAGTTGCGGGCCGAACTCGAGGGCCTGCGCCGGGCGATGGAGTCCCGGGCCACGATCGACCTCGCGCGCGGCATCATGATGGACCGGCTGACCATTACGGCCCAGGAGTCCTGGGAGGTGCTGGTGGAGATCTCGCAGCGCTCCAACACCAAGCTCCGTCACGTCGCTCACGCCCTTGTCCACACCGTCTCGGACAAGGAACAGCTTCCTGCCGGGGTGGACGCGGCCTATGCGGACGCGGTAAGGCGGTGGACCGGCCGGCGTGGGAGCGGCGGCAGTTAGCCATGTCGCGGGCCGACCCGCTCCCGTGCGTCAGCCGAGTAGGCCCGCGACGCCGAGCCGGTCGACGCCCGCGCGCAGTTCTTCCCGAGAGGGCCCGGGTACTGCCCCCGCGCGGCCGGCCAGCAGCGCGGTGACGATCTGGTCATCGTCCAGGGAGCCTTCTTGCAGGAGGTAGCTGACGCGCACGTACAGCCCCAGGTCCTCGAGGCTCAGGGCGGAGTCGAGCAGTACGTCCTCGTCCAAGGCGAAGCGCCGCTGGTAGTGGGGGGTGTTCCGCATGGGTCTCAACTTTCGGAGGACGACGGGCCCGGGTTCGTCGTGCCGGACCGGGCCGGCCGGGGCCGCTCGGCGCCTTGCCGGCCGGCGTCGGTACCGCGCGTCGACGGGGCTGGGCGATGTCCGGTTCCTTTTGTGGTTCGTGTCAACGGCGGGTACCCCGGGTGCCGTGGCGCCAGCCGGTGTGCTCGATCACACGCCGGCGATGGGCGGGGCCTTCTCGCAATGGTCACCTCGGGGTGGCGCATGCGCCCGTTCGGCAGGGAGGGCGGCACGCGCGGTTCCTTGGCCCGGCCTCATCGCCCTCCGTGGGCGGCAGTGTCCCGGTGGCGCGGAGATCCGTGCGCAGGTACCCGTACTGCGTACCGGACCTCCATGGGTGACATTCTCGTGGGTACCTGTTCGTGGACCGATCCGGCGCTGGTGCGCAGCGGCTGGTACCCGTCGGGGCAGAGGGACGCCGAGGGGCGGCTGCGCCACTACGCGGGGCGGTTCCCGGTGGTCGAGGCGGACGCCTCGTACTACGCCCTGCCCAGCGAGCGCGTGAGCCGGATGTGGGTGGAGCGCACGCCGACCGGCTTCGCCTTCGACGTCAAGGCGTTCTCGTTGCTCACGGGTCACCCCACGCGCGAGGCGGTCATGCCGGACGGGCTGCCCGCCGACGCGAGCGATGACGGTGTGCTCGACGAGGTGTGGGCGCGCTTCGCCGCGGGGGTGGGGCCGTTGCGGGCCGCCGGACGGCTCGGCAGCGTGCTGTTCCAGTTCCCTCCCTGGTTGCGTCCCGGGGTCCGGGCCGAGTGGGTGCTGGCGCGCACGGCGCGGCGTACGAACGGATGGCCCGTGGCCGTCGAGTTCCGGCATCCCGAGTGGTGGCGGGCGGAGCAGGCGCAGGACACGATCACCCTGCTCGCGGACCACGGCATGACCGCTGTCGCCGTCGACATGGCCCAGGGGCTGCCCGCGTCCCTGCCGCCCGTCGCACCGGTCACGACGTCCCGGCTGGCCGTCGTACGCTTTCACGGGCGCAGCGCCTCGTGGGGGCGGGGTAGCAAGGAGGACCGCTTCCGGTACGCGTACTCCACGGACGACTTCACCGCGTGGCTCCCCCGGTTGCGCGAGCTGGCGAGCCGTACGGACGAGGTCCACGTGCTGTTCAACAACTGCTGCGGGGACGCCGCGGTACGGGCCGCCGAGTCGATGGACCGCCTGTTGCTTTCGGAGCACCACCGCTCGTGAGGGTCCGCCTGGGAGGACGCGCTGGGGGTGGTCACGCGGGTCGGGTGCGCGGCTTTCCGGGGCACGGCACGCTCTTCGGGAGCTCCGGTCCGTACGACGGGGTACGACGCGCGTACGGTCGGGCTGGTCACGAGTGTCGGACGTCGTACCGGTCGGACAGCTCGGCCGCCGCGCTCGCCGCCTCGCGCTCCAGTCGCTCCGCGCGTGCCAGCCGTGCGAGGTGGTCGCCGAATCCGCCGCGGGCGCGCGGGCGCGTGCGGCCCGAGGTGGTGACCGGGCACGCCGGGTCGCGCAGGACGCGGGCACCGGTGCGTTCCAGTGCCCGCAGCAGTTCCCGGTCCTCGTGCAGGGGCAGCGGTGGGAATCCTCCCGCCCGGGCGTGGGCGCGCGCTGTGACGCCCAGGTTGGCGGCGTGCACGTGCGGGTGGACCCAGGTGCGGCCGCTCAGGGGGCGTGAGTGTTCGTAGAGGCGTCGGTGGCGGTCGGCGACCCAGCGGGGTACGGGGTCGCGGTCGTCCACCGTCACGGTGCCGATGACGGCGTCCCATCCGCTCGCGGCGTGGCCGAGCTGGTGGGCGAGCCAGTGGGGCGGCACCCGGGTGTCGGCGTCCGTGGACGCGATCCACACGTCGTCGGGGGCGTCGTCGAGTACCGACAGGGCGGCGGTGACCGCGGCGGCCCTGGCCCGGCCGACGTTGCGGAACCGGACGGGCACGACCAGTGCTCCGGCGCGCTCGGCGATCCGCTCGGTCGAGTCCGTGCAGGTGTCGGCCGCGACCACGGTCAGGATGCGCGCCGGGGCCGCGTCCCGGTGCCGGGCCGCGGCGGCGATCGCCCGGAGTGCGGCGGGCAGCAGCGCTTCCTCGTTCCTCGCGGGCACGGCGACGGCGAGGGCGCGCGGTGGGGTGCCCGCGCGTGTCTGCGCCGTCATACGAGTCCTTCGCGTGCGGCGGGCGAGAGGGGAACTGAGCCGCCCCGTCCCGTGCGGGTGAACACCTGGAGCACGAAGTCACTTTCCCGGTGGTCGGCCAGGGGTGACAGGCCGGGCGTCGCGGTGAGCGTTTCGGCGAGCGTCGTGCCGGTGCCGAGGTGTTCGGGCACGGGGTGGTTCCAGTGGACGGTGACGAGGGTGCCGCCTTCCTCGAGGCTGCGCACCGTGTGGTCGAGGACCTGTCGCAGGGACGCGGCGTCGAAGTAGTACAGCAGTTCCGAGAGGACGACCAGGTCGAACGGGCCGTCCGGCCACTCGTGGGGAAGGACCAGCCGTTCCACGTCCACGTGCGGCAGGTGGGCGGTGCGTCGCCGGGCCGCCTCGACGGCCGTGCCGACGCGGTCGCAGGCCAGGACCCGGTCGCAGCGTTCGGCCAGGCGCAGCGTCAACTCGCCGACCGAGCAGGCTGGTTCGAAGGCGTTGCGGTAGCGCGGCAGGGGCAGGGACGCCACCGTCAGGTCGTACTTGCGGCGTTCGTACCAGCGCTCGGCGAGGTGCCAGGGGTCGGCGGAGGCCCGGTACATGTCCTCGAAGTAGGAGGCGGGGGTGCTCCCGTCCTCCGTACCGTCGCTGTGCCCGTCCTGGCGCCGGGGAGAGAAGGTGCTCACCGGAAGACCACCTCGAAATCCCGCAGGTGGTGGGCGAGTTCGTCCGGTGGCAGGACGGCGGCGTCACCGGGTGCCGGCCCCAGCGGGTGGATCTGGCTGACGAACCGGTCGACGGCCGCCCGCTTGCGCTTCCTGACCGGTTCGGGCAGGGGGAGGCGTGCGGCGCGCTCCCACGGTACGCGTACGTCGCCGGGGGCCGCCCAGTGCCACGTCCACACCGGGTACTGCCAGCAGGGAACGCCCGCGTGGGCCGCGGCGCGCACCGCCGCGCGGCCCGCCGCCTCGTGGTCGCCGTGGACGTCTCCGGTCCACGGTGCGACCAGCAGGTCCACGCCCTGCGCGCGGACGGACAGCTCCCGCACCAGTTCCTCCTCGTGCTCGGCGACGTGGGTGTCGGGGATTCCCAGCCGGACGACGGAGGCGGTCCCGGCGCCCAGTTCGTCAAGGGCGGCCCGGGTCTCCTCCGCCCGTACGCGGACGAGGTCGGGCGGGCCGAGGACGGTGCTGTCGGGGTGGGACGCCTCGCCGTCGGTCACCGACACCACGGTGACCTGCGCGCCGCAGGCCGCGAGGAGGGCGATCGCGCCGCCGAAGCCCAGCACCTCGTCGTCGGGGTGCGCCGCGACGACGACCACCCGGCCCAGGCCGTCCAGCGTCGCCTCGGGCAGGCCTGCCCAGCCGGTCCAGGCGCTCCAGGCGGCCTCGTCCGTGCCGGGTGCCTGAATGGGGTCGGCGCGGGGCCGGTCGCTCGGGCCCGTCACCGCTCCTGCCCCCGGGCGACCAGCTCACCAAGGCCCGCCAGGGCGCGTTCGGCGTGGTGCTGGCGCAGGTAGACGGCGAGGTCGGAGGCAGCGCGCGCGTGTCGGATGTCGTGGCACAGCGGCCCTGCGCCCGTGGCCCGGCCCACGTGGTCGAGGACCTCGCGGCACGCCTGCTCGACGAACGCGCGGACCCGCATGGACCGCAGCGTCGCCCCTGCCCCGGTGTCCAGGGGGTCGGCGTCGATCTCCCGGGCCGCGTGCTCCAGCAGGACCCAGGCGGTGTGCAGCCGGACGTCCACCGCGCCCAGGTGGGCGTCGGTGTGGGGCTCCGTCCGCTGGGCCGCGGCGTCGTACAGGACGCGGGCCACGGCGAGCGCGCCTCCGTACCAGCAGGCGGCCACGCCGATGCCGCCGTGCGCGAACCCGGGCCTGCGGATGTACGCCTCGGGCCCGCCAACCTCGCGGGCGGGCACGTCGACGAACCGCACGTCCGGCGTGTCGCTTCCGGCCATGCCGATCGCCTGCCACGAGTCCGGCACCGGGCGGCAGTCGGCGCCGTCCACCCGTACCGCGAAGAGCCGCCGCTCGTCACCCGACCTGGCCGTGACCAGCGCGTGCGTGCAGCTGTGGGCGCCGGAGCAGTACTGCTTCAGCCCGTTGAGCACCCAGCCGCCGTCCTTGCGCAGCGCGGTGAGTCCCTCGCCGGGCGGTTCCGCGGCCCAGACACCCCACCGCTGGCCTGCCGAGGGCGGTGGGTCCGCGCGCAGTTCGGCCAGGATGGCGAGCGCGTCCACGTGCCCCTCGACCAGGCGGGCGGTGCTCAGGTCTCCGGCGGCGACGTCGCGCAGGGCGGCGAACCGCTCGGCGGTGCGGCCCGCTCCCGGCAGGGGGAACTCGTACTCGCCCGCGTCAATGCGGCGTACGACGTCGGCGAAGCGTCGCGCGGCCTCCGCGCGGCAGGCTTCCGCCTCTCGTCCGGTCCCGGCGTGGGCGGGTGCGGGCGGGCGCTGGGACTCGGCGCTCGCGGTGGGCG
The DNA here is from genome assembly GCF_040296945.1 of Streptomyces sp. NPDC001941. Taxonomy (NCBI): domain Bacteria; kingdom Bacillati; phylum Actinomycetota; class Actinomycetes; order Kitasatosporales; family Streptomycetaceae; genus Streptomyces; species Streptomyces sp. NPDC001941. Next base: position 14,195 of record NZ_JBEOYE010000148.1, read on the forward strand.
GTGACGGGGAGAGAGGGCCGTGGGCCATGGGTGGGCGCTCCTCGTGGGGTCGGCGAGCGGTGACGGCGTTTCGCTTCGCGGCCGTACGGGCGGCTCTTGATGCGATCTCCGGAGTTCCCGCTTGGGTGAGGCGAAAACGTCCCTGTCCGGGATCTTTCGCGGACCTGCCGAGGAGGGTCCGGGGGCGTACGCCGGACCTTCGGCGCGCGCCGGCCGGCGTGGACGTCCCAGGGCATGAAGGTCTCAACCGGGGGCAGAAGGAGGCCGATCGAGCGTGGGACCGTGAAGGAGGGCAAGGGCATGGTCGTGCCTGCCGAGGGGGAACTGCGTCGCGTTCTGGCTCGCTTCGACCGGGCGCGCACCGCTCACGAGGGCTGTCCCTCGCCGGCGTCGAGCCGTTCCCTGGATGACGCCACGTACACGCTGTGCGTGATGACCGGGACGCGCACCGCCGAGGAGGCCGTCGCTGTCGCGGACGAGCTGCTGGCCCGGAGGCCGTCGGCCGCGGGTGGCCCGGTCGGCCAGGCGCTGGCCGCCTGAACGGGGCCCGTCCTGGAGGAGGGCACGGGCGTAGGGCCGGACCTCGCGGTCCGGCCCTACAAAAGTGACGCGGCCTACTTGTTCGGGTCGTCGTCGACGCCGAGCTTCTGCTCGACGCTCTGCTGCGCCTTGTCGACCTTGTCGGCGTACTTGTTCCCGGTCTTCTCGTTCACTTCTTCTTCGAGCGAGTCCGAGATCTCCTTGGCCTTCGCCTTGGCCTGGTTCTTGAAGTCTTCGACTCCCATGAAGCTCACGTCCTTTTCGCCAGTGGCAGGTTGGGGGTGCGCGGTACCGCCGCCGGGCGGCCGCGCGGGCAGAGCAGAGAGCGTCAGCTCCACTCGGCCTGGCCGTCGTCCTGCGGTGCCTGCCGCTCCTCGGGGCGCTCCTGGTCCGGGCGCGTGCGCTCGTTCTCCTCGCCCGGACGCCGGGCGGAGCGGCTCTGCTCCTCCTGGGGGGCGAGGTCCTGGCGGTCCTGCGCCGCGCGCTCACTGCCGGTGCTGTCGAAACGCTCATGCCCCATGACTGCTCACACTCCTGGTGCGGATGAGGGAGGGGGGAAGTTCGCGGCGTGCGGCCGACGGAGACGTCGACCCGGGCACTGGGCCCCTGCCGCGGCGGCCGCGTACGGCCGACTTCTCCATGCTGGCACCCACCCCCGCGGCGCGCACTCCGAGCCCACCCGCCTTCACACAGCGTAACCACGCGTCAGCTCCACGCGTGCCCTGCATCGGCGACGCATCAGTGCCCATGCGACGAATCGGGAGACAGCGCACACCCCTGCTTGCCGGTGGCCGACCTCCTCAAGGCCGCTGTCGGGCGGGTGCCGCTCCGCGGCGTGAGGTTCGCAGGCGGGTCCACGCCTGCGTCTTCCTCCCGAAAAAGACGACGGCCGGGTTCCCGATACCGTTCGGGAACCCGGCCGTGCCGAGCAAGGGCGGTGTTGTACGCGGTGTCAGCCGCCGACGTACCAGTGGAAGCCGCCGCTGGAAGCCGCGACGATCATGAGGACGACGAAGATCAGGACGTCGATGATGCCCAGCACGATCGCGGCGTTGGCCATGCCCCCGCCGCCCTTGGCCGCGGCGTGGCGTCGCCCGACCGCACCGAAGACGATGGC
>NZ_JBEOYE010000149.1:0-15592 GCF_040296945.1 Streptomyces sp. NPDC001941
AGCGGGCAAGGCCACGGCCGCCGCGGCGAAGGCCACCGGCTACGCCTACGTCACCGCCCAGGCCGCCGCGGACGCCGGCAAGGCCGCCGCGCAGGTGGCCAAGCCGGCCAACGACGCGATCCAGATCGGCTCTCCGTACGTCACCACCGACTCCGCCGCCGGCCTGGTCGTCCTGACCGGACAAGCGTCCAAGACGATCGCGGAGCAGCAGCAGGCGGTCGCCGACGCCCACGCCAAGAACGCCCAGGAGGAGGCGGCCGCGGCCAAGAGCATCGCCGACCAAGCGGTCGGCGACGCCAAGGCCGCCTACCAGCACGCGGCGAACGCGGCCCAGTACGCGTCCGAGGCGAAGGGGTACGCGAAGGAGGCCCTCGGCTACTCCGCGCAGGCCGCGTCCGCCGCGGCCAAGGCCACCCAGTCACTCGCCCGGACGGTCGAGTACGACCGCCAGGCCACCGAGGACGCGGCAGCCGCGGACAAGGCCGCGGGCCGGGCCGAGGGCTACGCCGAACAGGCCCGCGCCTCCGCCGACGCCGCGGCCCTGGACGCGGCTGCCGCACGTGCGGCAGCCGACGTGGCCGAGCAGGCGGCCAGGGACGCGCGCGCCGCGGCCGACCGTGCCGACACCGCCGCGACCGAGGCCGAACAGGCCGCCAAGGACGCGGAGAAGTACGCCAAGGAGGCCCAGGAGGCGGCCGACCGCGCGGAGAAGGCCGGCAAGGGCCAGCAGATCGAGACCGGCACCGTGCCCGACGGGTCCGGTGGCTCCCTCGGCAACATGTTCTACGTCGTCGACCACGTCGAGCAGGTCGGCGAACCGCAGGTCACCCACAAGACCGAGGCCTGCGACGACTTCATCGACCAGCTCTTCTACAAGGGCAACTGCACGATCACCGCCACGATCAAGGGCCGGCAGTTCCTCGACCTGTACTACTGCGGGTCGCGTGACCTGAACCTCTCGCAGTACACGTGCCCCGCCAGCGCGACGGTGTACGTGGGCGAGTTCCCGACGGACGTCCTGTCCAGGGAAGTCACCCACACGATCACGATGGCCGAGTACCAGTCCAACGTCGATCCGGTCGACATCCTGTTCGGCAGCTGGATCAAGTGCGTCCAGAAGATCGCCCCCGGTGGCGAGGAGGGCAGCTGGGGCGGCTGCGGCTGGGCGCTCTTCGATGTCGCCACCCTGTTCGCGGGCAAGGCGATCAGGCCCATCGCGGACGCCGTCCGGGCGATTGACGCCGCCGCCAGGACCGGCATCGGCTTCATCGACGCCTGGAAGGCCCTGCGCACCCTGCGGTTGTCCGAGGCCGTGATCGCGGGCATCACCGCCAAGATCATGACGCTGGCGTACGAGGCCTGCGAAGCGGCCGCCGCCCAGTCGGGTCCGGCCCTCCGGGCCAAGGCGCTCGCGGCCAGGGCGCCGAACGAGGAGTGCATCAGGAACATCCTCAAGGACCTGGCCAAGAACGGGGACCACGTCGTCCTCGGCATCAACCCCGGCGCGGACACGCTCAGGGACGCGCTCGCGGGCTCGAAGACGTTCAACGGCGACCCCTACGGCACCACCCTGCCGGCAGCGATGGGCATGGGCAACCGCCCGATCTGGACGGTCGGCGTCGAAGAGGCCGTGGGCAACCCCAACGTGAGGATCAGCGTGTCGCTGGACGGCGTCGAGGGTGCCACCAGGGCAGATCAGTTCAACGACGCGCTCAGGCTCCTCCTGGAGCGCGGTGACACGATCACGGCCGGCGACTGGGCCAAGATCACGTCCAGGGGCTTCGGCACCGCGTGGGAGATGACCAAGCTGCGCGCGGCGGTCCGGATGGGCAAGCGCGACTGGAAGTCGATCGACTGGTACATGGACGGGAAGCTGGTCAAGCCGGAGCGCTTCCGGCTCGCCAACGGGGAGTTGGTGCCCGAGGCGTGGTGAGGCACGACCGGGCGCCGCTGTTCGGCGGCCCCCGGTCTGAGGTCCCGCCGATGGAGACAGGCAACCGCTTCCGAGCGTTCCTGGGACTCTGAGGACCCGGCATCATGACCGGTCCTGTTGAGGGCAGCACCCGCACCGCGGGTGCTGCCCTCAACGCATCACGGCAACCGGCCACTCCCCTGCCGCCCGCGGCACGCCGCTCTCACATCTCACAGCGGCGGGATCGAACTCGGCGAAGTCGATCTGGACCGGCACACGGAGTCGCACGTTTGCCCGGCTGTGGGCCCGGGCCTGCTGCCCGGATGGCCCAGTGGCTGGGGGCGCCGGGAGGCGGGGCCGGGGTGTGCTGCCTAGCGTCGGAGGCCCGGGCCGGTCCTCCCGCCCTCCCTCTTGCCGGAGCGTCATCGTGAAACTTCCCTCCCTGCTCGCGCTCACGGCCGTCGGTGCCGGTCTGAGCGCCACCCTGGTCGTAGCGCCCGCGCACGCCCATCCCTCCGCCGCGCCGAGCATCCGCGTACCCGCCGACGTGCGACTGCTGGCCGATGAGGGCGGGGTGTCCCACGAGGTCACCAGGGCGCGGTTCTTCGGTCTCCACCCGGCCGGGCGCGAGTCGAGGTACCTCTTCACCGTCGCGTTCCAACCCGGGATGACGGACAGCACCAAGGCGCTCTACCTACGGGGACTCGGCACGTGGGAACGCCTCCTGGGACGCGCCCTGGACTCCAGGAAGGTCTTCGGAGAGGTCGACTGGGACAAGCGGAACGTGGGAGGCCACGGCCCGTCCGCACAGGCGGTGAACCAGGCCAGCCTGGTCCTGCTGGACGGCCGCTCCGGCTATGAGCCGTACGACAAGCACTTCCATTCCTCGGACAGCGGGGCCGCGGGCGCGATGTTCCCATCCCGCTGCTCGGGTGACGCGGTGGACAGCCCCGTCGTGGGCTGCGCCGCGCTGAACATCGCCCGGACGGTGAAGCGGCCCGACGCGCCCATCCCCTGGCAGCGCGTGGTCAACCACGAGATCGGGCACGCCCTGGGCCTGGCCCACTCCGCCGGGCCCTACTCGTGCGACGAGTTGATGTACAAGAGCTACGACGTCCCGGCCCCGGGCTGCTCCCCGCAGAGCCTGGCCGGCGCCGAGCCCAGCCACGCGGAGGTGGAGGCACTGGTGCGGCGCTGGACCCCGTACCTGCCGCCCCGCGACGGGCGCCGCCCGCAGCCCCCCACGGTGCAGGAGCCACTCTTCCCACCTCGAGACGGGCGCCTGCCCGGGCACGACGCGGGGCAGCGGCCGACCAAGGACGGCGATCCGCTGTTCCCGTCGTCCAAGTTCCCCAACATGGACGGCATCTACGACCACTGGTACGAGACCCCGGACAAGACGTACGACCCGTTCTTCCCGCCCCGGGACGGTCGCAGGCCCCCACGTCCGTACTGATCCCCGTGCGGGTAGTAGTGGCGGCCGCCCTGACGTCGTGGATGACGTCGTAGCCGGTAGTGCTGGGCACCACGGACGTCAGGGCAGTTATCCATCTGCTGGACACGAAGCGGGGCGGCACGCGTGCGACCTCGACGTCCGCGAGTGAGGACGGCGCAGTGTCGCAGTCCGGCCCCGACGATCGGAGTGCGGCCTGGCGCGGCACCGCCGTCGGAATCCCGCCACGAGCCGCCGACCCCTGCTCTGGGCACACGGAAGACCGGTTGTTACCGTGCACCCGTGCCTCATTCCTCACGCGACACAGCAGAAGGCGCCGGCTGGGGGGCGTCCCGACTCGGCACGTACAAAGGGCTGATGCCCGCCCGGGTGGAGAAGCTCTCGTGGCTGGATCCCAGGATGATGTGGCCCGCCCGCAACGGAGTCCTCGCCTCCTGGTTCGGGGACCCGACGGGCCGGACCCGCCGTCGCTGGGTGGAGCAGGCCGTGGCCGCGGGCGCGCCCGCCGACGCGGTCGTCCGCGGCACGGATGCCGACCACTTCTCGTTCATGGTCATCGGTGACACTGGCGAGGGCGACGATCCCCAGTACGCGGTGGTCCCGGGCTTTCTGAAGGTCAGTCAGGGCACGGACTTCACCGTGCTCGCCAGTGACGTGATCTACCCGGTGGGCAGCACCGACGACTACGGCACGAAGTTCTTCCGGCCCTACCGCGACTACCCGTCGCCCATCTACGCGATACCGGGCAACCACGACTGGTACGAGGGCCTGCAGGGCTTCATGCGGGTCTTCTGCGAGGCACCGCCGCTGGCGCCCGAGCCGCGGCCCCGCCCCCTGACCCGGGCCTGGTTCCGGTCACTGCTCTGGCACTCGCCGGGCCGGACCGACGAGCAACGTCTCGCCGAGGCACGGGCGTTGCGCCCGGAACCGTCCCAGCAGGCCGTCCAGCCGGGCCCGTACTGGGCCATCGACGCCGGGCCGGTACGGATCATCGGCATCGACACGGGCCTGCTGGGCACCATCGACGCCGAACAAGGCCGCTGGCTCCGCGAGGTCTCGCGCGGCGACCGGCCCAAGATCCTCGTGACCGGGTCCCCGCTGTACGTGGACGGCGAGCACCACCCGTGCGCCATCGAGGGCGGCGGCACGGTGGACGCCATCGTGCGCGACCCGGAGCACCACTACGTCGCGGCGATCGGCGGCGACATCCACAACTACCAGCGGTATCCGGTACGGGTGGACGGCGGACGCACGATCCAGTACGTCGTCGCCGGTGGCGGCGGGGCGTTCATGCACGCCACGCACACGGTCCCGCGGGTCTCCGTGGCCGACGTCACGGAGGACCAGTTCCGCTGCTACCCGCTGCGCGGCGACTCGCTGGCGTTCTACAGCAGGCTGTACGGGCGCCGGATGCGGATGCCCGGCTTCTTCACGCTGACCGAGGCCGAGGCCACGGCGGTGATCGCCGAACGGCTCGGCGTCCCGCCGATCCGCGCGCAGGGGAAGCCCGTTCGCGTCACCCGGCGCATCCGCCTGGTCGCCAGTCTCCTCGGAGCCGGTGGCCGCCCCGACCGCAGCGCGCGCTTCCGGCTGCCGGTGCGCAAGATCTACACGCAGCTCTTCTCGCCGGGTTCGGCGACGTACAGTCCGCCGTTCTTCAAGTGCTTCCTGCGTCTTGACGTCACGCCCACCTCGGTCCGCCTGCGTTGCCACTCGGCGACCGGGACCCTCGACCACGAGATCGATCCGCCGGTCGAGGACGAGGTGACCATCCCGCTGTCGTGACGCCGAGCGCGCGCCCGGGACCGGTCGCGGCGGCAGGAGTGCTGCCCGCGCTCCGACTTGCGTATCCGGCTCGGCGTCTACGGGCCGGTCGGGGCAGTGCCGAGTTGCCGGGCCAGTCGCTCCATCTCGGCCCTGGTGGAGGGCGAGGTGCTGCTCAGCGCGCTGCTTTCGGCCGTGGAGCTGCGCAGGAAGCCCTTCATCAACGGCACGAGCAGCCCCGCGGGGAGCTTCTGCAGTGCGCCGTACGCACGTGGGACCGGGCCCGCGTCGAGGGCGTCGAGGTTGCGGCGGACGAGGCCGAGCATGCGGTGGACTGCGTCGGTGTCACCGGCCAGCGCGGCGGGGCCGCCGGCTGACTGCACGGCCAGGCCGAGCGGGACCTCGAAGGCGGCGTGGGTCTTGAGCCAGGCGTCCATCCGCGGCTCGGCCTTGGCGTTCACCCCGGCGGCGCGGAACGTGTTCACGATCTTCTCCACCCGGAGGGTGGTCCGGCCGTCGGGCTCGCCGATCGGCATCGCGACCCGGCGGGTCATGAAGTTCGTCTTGCGGTAGCGCACCACGTCGCCGTCCATCGTTCCGGCGGCCGCCGGAAAGCCGAGGAGTACCCGCTCGGACCCGATCACCCTGCCCAGTGGTTCGGCGCCGGCCGCCCAGTTGTGCAGGAACAGCACGTCACCGTCGACCGGTGCCAGGGACGCCAGCACCGAGTCGACCTGGTGGGTGCGTACGAACACCGCGGTCAGGTCGTAGCCGTCGGAGGGCTGCTCGACCACCGGGACCGGCACGCGGCGGACCTGCGCGCTGTCCTCTTCGGCCAGCTGCACACCGTGCTCGCGCAGTGAGGCCAGGCGCTCACCCCGGGCCAGCAGGGACACGTCGTGCCCGGCTTCGTGCATGCGGACCGCGAACTGGCTGCCGAGGACGCCGGCGCCGTAGACGAGGAGTTTCATGGAGTACCTTCACCTTCATTCATACGTTCGTTTTAATCACTCGTATGTATCATTGCATACGTGACGAACCCTGACACCCGCACCCAGATCCTCGACGCGGCCGAGCGGCTCTTCGCCGAGCGCGGATACCGCGGCACATCGGTGCGCGCGGTGACCGACCGCGCCGGCGCGAATCTGGCGGCGGTCGGCTATCACTTCGGCTCGAAGGGGGGGCTGTGGGCCGCGGTCGTCCGTCGCGTGATCGAGCCCGTCAACGCCGCCCAGACCGCCGGGCTCGACAGGCTCCTCGCCGAGACCCCGACTCCGCGGATCGCTGACCTGGTGGAGGCGTTCGCGGGACCGCTGTTCGACGTGACACCACACGGCGACGAGGACGGCGCGCGGACCTCCCGGCTGATCATGACGATCCTCAGCGACCCGTCCGAGGAGGCACGCAGCTGGACCGGCCCGGCCGAGGACAGCGTCCGCGACCGCTATCTGGCAGCCTTCAAGGACGCGCTGCCCGGCCTGTCGGCGCATGAGGTGGAGTTCCGCATGCGAGGGCTGCTCGCCGTGACCGCCGTGGACCGTGTCGACACCTACAACCACGACCTCCCCGCCGATACGCCTCCCTCGGCGGCCACGGCGTCCCGGCGCTTCGCCCTCACCTTCCTGGCAGCGGCCATGAGCGCGCCGCCGACCCACTGACCACCAAGGCCTACGGCCACAGCGACGGCGCCCTCGTCGACGCGGACGCACAGGTGGGCCTCTCCCTCCTCTGACCCCCACACGCCCGATGCCCTTGCCGCACACCGCGGCGGGGGCGCACCCCCATGCCCCTGCCGTACATCACGGCAAGGGCGCGCCCCTTGCCCAGGCTGGGCCGCGACGGCCAGCAGGTCGGCGCGCAGTGGGCCGGTGGCCGGGGCCTGATCCGGCAGGAGAGCGCTCAGCCGAACCGATTCACAAGCGCGCAAGTTTTCACTGTCTTCACGCATCCAGCGGCCCCGCCCGGTCCCCCGCCCGCGCTCCCTGTGGCGCACTGGACGAGGTTCCGGACCCGCGCACCGTGCCCCCACCTCTGTTCTCGTGGCCCCTCAACGGGGTTACTGGTCTTCGGAGTTGCTCGAAGAAGCCCCCAACCTCGTCGAAACCCCCGACTACTCCTGCCAAGGTGGCGACTGATGACCGCTACGACCTTCGTCACGGAGCCACCGGACCTGACCGCGGTGGCCGCCCAAGTCGACTCCGTACTCAGTGACTTCCTTGCCTCCCAGGCAGGGAGTGCTGCCGCTCATCACCTGCCCGCAGAGATCACCGAGGTCCTGGGCGCCTTCCTGTTCGCCGGAGGCAAGCGGCTGCGCCCCTTGTTGTGCGTCACCGGCTGGCAGGCAGTCGGCGGACATGGCGACATTGCCCCGGTGTTGCAGGTCGCGGCATCACTGGAGATGTTCCACGCCTTCGCCCTCATCCACGACGACATCATGGACGACTCCGCCACCCGCCGCGGCCGGCCGTCCGTCCACCGCGCCCTGGCCGCCCGCCATCAGCAGGGCCGGTCCACCGGCGCGGCCGACCGTCTCGGCGCCGGCGCCGCGATCCTGATCGGGGACCTCGCCCTGACCTGGGCCGACGAACTCCTGCACACCGCAGGCCTCACCGCGGGCCGGCTCACCAGCATTCTCCCGCTGCTCGACGTCATGCGCACCGAGGTCATGTACGGCCAGTACCTCGACCTCCTGGCCACCGGGCGTCCCACCCCCGACCTCGACCAAGCGCTGGCCGTCATCCGCTACAAGACCGCCAAATACACCGTCGAACGACCGCTCCACATCGGAGCCGCCCTGGCCGGGGCAAGACCCGAACTCCTCGCAGAGCTCAGCGACTTCGCCCTCCCCCTCGGCGAAGCGTTTCAGCTCCGCGATGACCTCCTCGGCGTCTACGGCAACCCCCTGCAGACCGGCAAACCCAGACTCGACGACCTGCGTGACGGCAAACACACCGTGCTGCTCGCCCTCGCCCTGACCCATGCGACGCGTGCCCAGGCCGACCAGCTGCGCCTGCTCATCGGGTGCGCCGATCTCACCGAGGACCAGGCGGAGGCGGCCCAGCGCATCGTCACCGCCACCGGAGCCCGTGACACGGTAGAGGCGATGATCACCGAGCGGCTCGGGCAGGCCCTGGCGGCCCTGCGGACCATGTCCCTCGCCCCGGATGCCACCAACCTCCTGCGCCATCTCGCCGAGAGCGCCCTCACGAGGGACACATGAACATCCTCGCCACCTGCCGCGTCCTCTTCGCCCCTTCCCCCGCCGACTGCGCGGTCGGTGCGCTCGCGGCATGCGGGACGTTTCGCGCCCAGGAGACGCTGACTCACGGACAGATCAGCGCAACAGTCGTCACCCCACGCGTGCCGGACGTTCGGAGCACGGAATGACCAGGTCGCCGCACCCCACCCGACACCACCCGACGGTGGAGACACCTTGGCTGGACCGCCGCTATCCGGTGCGGCAGAGCCCTTACTACCGGAGTGTCGTGGACGAGTTCCACCAGTGGTTCCTCTCCTTCGGCCTCTACGACACGGACGAGAAGAAGCAGGCCTTCGTGGCCAAGGACTACCCCTACCTGGTGTCCGTCGCCTGGCCGGGGTGCGACCGCGAACGGCTCATGGTCATCTCCGCCGTGGCGGCGGCGCTCACCGAGCGGGACGACGAGGGCGACGCCAACCGGTCCGGCGCGTCGTTGGCGAAGATGCGCGCCAGCCTGGCGGACGCCCGCAACCACCAGACCACCATGGCGGAACCGAGATGGGGACCGCTGTTCACCGAGATCTGGCGGCGGCTCCAGGCGTACTCGCCTCCGGGGCAGATGGCGCGGCTCGCGGACATGATCTCGGCCCACATCGGCGGGTGCATCGCCTACGACGAGAAGTTGGTGGCGGGGGAGGCTCCCTCTTCCGTCAAGGACTACGTGGACGTCCGCTTCTTCTCGATCGGCCAACTCGTCGACCACGTGCTGATCGAGATCAGTCTCGGCATCGACATCGGCGGTGTCCTGGACGATCCCCTGATGCGCGAACTGGCACGCTGCGATGTCGAACGGGTCATCTCCTACCAGGACATCCTCTCGCTGCGGAAGGATCTCGCCGAGGGCGAGACCGAGAACCTCGTCCATGTGTTCGCTTCGGAGCTGCACTGCTCCCTGCCGCAGGCCATGACGGCCGCCTGCGCATTCTTCGAGGAGAAGATGCGGAGGTTCGACGAGGTGGCCGACGAGGTGAAGGCGTCGCCGCTGGGCCGCCGCCCGGACGTGCGCCTCTTCGTCGACGGCCTCAACGACTTCACATCCGGACTGATCGAATGGACCTCGTGCTCCGCGAGATACACGCTGCGGAGCACCAGCGAGTGGGTCACCCCGACCGTGCCGTTCACGCGAGCCGACCAGTTCGGTGGACGAGGTCGACGTCCTCGCACTCGCGGCTGATCGTGCGCAGGTTGGCGGTGGGAGGCGCTACGCCGTGCTGCACGGCCAGCACGGCGTAGGGGCTTCGACATCAGGAACGCGTTCCCGTTCAGGTGTTGCGCGTGCACTTCGTGCCGTTGACCGCGAGGTTGGCCGCCGACATTCCTTGACCGGTGCAGGTGTACGACTTGGTGCCGTCCACGGACTTGATGACGTAGTCCGGCTCCACGATGCGAACGAACTGGGCCACGATCGACCCCGGGGTGACCCCGTTGCAGAACTCGGCGTTGACGATGCCCGTACCGGCGTCGAGCTGGTCGACCACGATCTGACAGCGGAAGGTCTCGCCGGCCGCGTGGGCGGGCGAGGCGACCAGAAGCGCTGCCCCCGCGGCGAACGCGGGAACGGCCACAGCGGTGACGAGACGCGTGAAACGGGTCATGACAGGGGTTCCTTTCGCTGGGCACGAGGGGAACCGGATGCGCAGCAGGCATCCAGGGCTCCCGTGCCGTGTGTGTCCTTCCACCGGGCGCGCCTGCGTGGCGAGCTCCCTGGTGCGGCCTCAAGGACGAGGCGTCTCCAGCATGGGCACCCCGGCGCACGGCTGTCTTCTCGAAGTCCGCTATGTGGGTTACCGGCGCCCTGCCGACGCGGGGCCATCAGCACGGCGTCCGTGGCGAGTTGGGTGATCCGGGCGGCCTGCCCGGGCGGGAGGCGGTCTCAGGAAGCCGGCGTCGCCCGCTTCGCCGCGCCACCACGGCTGAGCCATCGGCCCAGGGCCCACAGGGGGAAGTAGGTCGCGTACATCTCGTACCTGAGCATGCCTGTCCCGAAGAAGACACCGGTGACGTGGAGCTGCGTCCAGCCGCCGTCTGCGCGTTGCCCGCGGACGAGCCAGTCGACGCCCCGCGCGATCACGGCAGTCGGGCCCTGCGCCTCCATCAGTGCCAGCACCGCCCAGGCCGTCGTCACGGGCTGGGTGCTGTGGTGGGGAACGTAGCGGTCCTCCAGGCAGCCCCGGTGGTGTTCGCCCCAGCCGCCGTCGCCGCGCTGCGTCCGGGCGAGCCAGCGCGCCGCGGAGGCGAAGGCCGGGTGCGACACGGGGAGGCCGGAGGCGCGGAGTCCTCGTACGGCGAAGAAGGTTCCGTAGACGCGGTTGACGCCCCATGCGGCGGGCCACGATCCGTCGTCGAGCTGTGCGTCCAGGAGGAAGCGGGTCGCGGACTCGACCGCCCGCCGGGTGCGGGCCCGTAGGGCTGGGGGAAGGTGGTCCGTCGCACGCGTCAGGGCGGTGAGGGCTGATCCGGTGCATTCCACGTAGGACCCTTCGACCATGCACCGGGAGTACATCTCCGAGGGGTTCAGCGCCTCCAGCCAGGTGCCGGCCCGGCGTGCCTCGTAGGTTCCGAATCCGCCGTCGGGGTTCTGCCGTTGCAGCAGGAAGGTCACCGCCTGGTCCAGGGATCGGGCGGGGAGCGTGGGGGAATGCGCGGGGAGCAAGGCGTTGAGGGCTTCCGCGGTGCAGTCGCTCACCGGCCACCGGTGGCTTCCGTCGGAGAAGCACCAACCGCCGAGGGCCGGGGCGCGTGCGGTGACGGCCGGGTTCTCGATCTCCTGGGTGACCTGGGCGCCGCGGAGGAAGGCGCGGGCTCGTTCGACTGCCCGCCCGACCGGCGGGTGCGGTGCTCCGGCGGCGGTGAGGGCCTCGACGGCGAAGCTGGTGTCCCACGTCTGCGAGCGTGCGCCGGCGAAGCGCAGTCCTCGCTCGGGGTCGAGCCACCGCCACTGGTCCATGGCGGCGAGTGCCGCGTCCACGGCTTCGGACCGGGGGTCGTCGGCGTACAGGACGAGGATGTTGAGAAGGCTGCTGACCGGTGAGAGTCCCGCGTGGGCGGTGACGCCCTGCTCGTGCACGACCCTGCTCAGGCACCGGGCCAGGGCCCTGGCGCGCAGGGCGCGGAAGGGGCGGCGTTCGTACAGCGCGACGAGGTGGTGGGCGGTACGGAGGGCCGCTGAGGGTGGTGCCTGGGCGTCGGGGAGGCGCAGGCGTGCGCGGTCGGACCGCCGGGGGCGGCGGCCCTGGTGGAGCTCTTGGCGCAACGGGGCGGTGAGGTCACCGAGTTCGCCCTGGAACCGCGTGCCGTACAGCCAGGCCATGGCCTGGTACACGGTGCGGGTGTGGCAGTAGAAGCGGTCGGGGTGGAAGGGCAGGGCGCGCGGGAGCAGGAACGCCTCGGGAGGGACGGGTGGCATGGCCCGGTAGTCGGACAGGCCGGCCAGGGCCAGCCAGAACGTTCCCCAGGACGGGTTCGCGCTCACCCCGCCGGGGACCGCGTGGATCCAGTCGAGTGCCTGGCGGCACAAGGGGTCGTCGGCCGGTGTGCCCAGCACGCGCAGGGCGACGTAGGCGAGTGTGGTGCAGTACGGGGACGGCGGTGCGTCCGGGTGGAATCCCCAGGCTCCGTGCCGTGTCCGGGTCAGGCGGTAGTGGTGGACCGCTGCCCTCGCGTGGTGCGGCGGGAGGGGGCGGTGGGTGAGCGCACGGACGAGTACGTACTGGGAGAGGATCATGGTGTTCCACACCATTTCCCCCTCCCAGCAGCCGTTCTGGTGCTGTTGGGACAACAGGTGGGAACTGCCCCTGCGGTACGCGGCGCGGACGGCCTCATCGTGCTCATCCTGCGGGAGGGCGGATCGGGGCGGGGAGGGGTCCGGAGTCCTTGTCACCGTCGTGTCCACACTTCCTGGAGGTCGGGCCCCGGCATCACGGGCCGCGCCGGGGAGGGCCGCGGATGAGCCCGCGCCGGTACCGGTCGTCGGCACTCGTCGTCGTCGGTTTGCGGCCGCGCCCCGCGGTGGTTCGAATGGAACCAGTGGGAGCCGCGCGGCGCGACCGCACGCGGCACCGGACCGCAGGGCAAGAGGAGAGTCGTCTTCATGGACCACGCGGATGTCCTCGTGGCGGGGGCCGGGCCCGGTGGGTGTGCCGCGGCGCTGGGCTTCGCCCGCCGCGGCGCCCGCGTACGACTCCTCGAACCTCCGCCGGGGCCGCACGAGCGTCTGGCGGGCGAATGGCTGCATCCAGGCGGCGTAGCGGCCCTGCGACGGCTCGGCGTTCCCCTCGACGACCCGCGCTTCTGCACCAACCGCGGCTTCGTCGTGCACCCCGGTCCCGGCGAGCCCGCCATCGCGCTGCCCTTCGGCGAGGGCGCGGCGGTGAGTGTGAGCCACTCCGTACTGACCCGGGTGCTGCGGGAGTGCGCCGCCCAGGCGAACGTGGCCTTCGTGGAGAGCCGCGTCGTCGGAGGCCGCCCCTCGCACGGTGAGGTCGAGACGCCCAGCGGTCCCCTGCGCGCCCAGGTGATCGTCGGAGCCGACGGGCGGGGGTCGAGCGTACGGTCGGCGCTGAGGGGCCGTCACGCGCCTTCGGTGGCGCTGTCGCACACCGCCGGTGTGCTGCTGACCGGAGCGGAACTGCCCAGGGAGGGGTTCGGCCATCTCTTCCTGGGCGGGCCCGGACCGGTACTGGCCTATCGCGTCGGCGTCGATGCCGTACGCGTCTGCGTGGACGTGCCCCGCGGCGCCGGGGCTCCCGGTTCGGCCCTCGACTACCTGCGGCACTCCTGTGCGCCCGTGCTCCCCGCGGCACTGCGTGCGCACTTCCTCGCCCGGTTGTCGCCGTACGACGTGCAGTGGGCCGCCAACCGCTTCCAGCGACGCGCCGACTACGGCAGTGGCCGGTGTGCCCTGGTGGGCGACGCGGTCGGGCACACCCACCCCCTCACCGCGGTGGGCATGTCGCTGGCCCTCCTCGACGGAGAGTGCCTGGGACGCAGCGCCTCGCTGCGCGCGTACGTACGTGAGCGGACCGCACGCACCTGGTCGGTCGAGCATCTCGCGGCGGGCCTGCACCGCGTGCTGACCGGGCAGGACGAGGCCAGCCGTGCGCTGCGCCGCGGACTGTTGCACCTGTGGCGTCACCAACCGCAGGAGCGGGCTCGGTCGCTGGCGCTGCTCGGCATGACCGACACGCGACGTCGGTCGTTCCTCGCCTGCACGGCCGCCGTGGCGGGGAGCGCGGCCACGACGCACATGGGCTCGCTCCGTACGCCGCGGCCCGGTCCTTCCCCGGCGCGCCTCCTGGGGCCACTGCTCTCGTGGCTGGGCTGGCTGATGGGCCCGTCCGTGGGTGTTCCTCCCCCGCTTTCCGCAGCGAGCCCGGTCATCGCGGGAGGACCCGCGTGAAACGTCCCGGACGCGGCACCGACCGCAGGATGGAGTCCGGATGTACGGAACGCACCGACCCGACCCGGCCCAGTGACCCCTCCCCCTGACAGGTGTGTGCCATGGAGATCGACCACGGTCATCGGACCGAGCCTCCGGCCCTGCCCGGCGGACTCCTCGGGGTCGGGCACAGCGCGGCCTTCCTGCGGGATCCGGTGGCGTTCCTGATCGGGGCGCAGAAGACGATGGGGGGCCCGTTCACCTTCTCCCTCCTCGGCAAGCGCGTGTCCTACTTCTTCGGCCCCGAGGCGAACGCCGCCGTCCTCGCCGCGGAAGACGCCGTCCTGGACCGGCGGCCCGCCTACCGCGCCGTGATCGCCTCCCTGGGGCAGGGCGTCGGCATCGGTGCGGAGCCGGAGGCCATGGCGGAGCAGATGCGGTTGCTGGTGCCGAGCCTGCAACGCGAGGCGATGGCCCAGCACGTTCCCGTCATGCTGACGGAAGTGGAGGAGTACGTCTCGGCCTGGGGCGAGCGCGGGGAGGTCGACCTCCTCGACGTGGTCCACGACCTGTCGGCGCGCATCGCCGCGCGCTGCCTGGCCGGGCCGCGGCTGGCACCATCCCTGCACGGTCGGCTCCCCGCCCTCCTCCGGGACCTGCAAGGAGCACTGGCCCTGGGCTCACTGGTCAACCCCTACCTGCCGCTGCCCGCGTTCCGCAGGCGCGACCGTGCCCGGGAGGAGTTGCTGCGCGCCGTCATGCGGGCCCACCAGCAGACGAATCCGGCCGCAACCGGTGACCCGGTACCGGAATCGCAGAAGCTCTACCAGCGCTTCAAAGGCGCCGGGCACGGTGACGAGCGGCAGTCCGACGACTACTTCGCCGCCCGGCTGGTGCTGAACGCCGTCTTCGCCGCCACCGAGACCACCGCCGCGCACGCCGCGTGGACCGGAGTCCTGCTGTTGCAGCACCACGACTGGCTGCAACGACTACGCCAGGAACAGGAATCGCTCTTTCGTGACACACCCGCCATCACCCCCCAGCTCTTCGGCCGGATGACCCACCTGCGCCACTGCGCGATGGAAGCCGAGCGCATGCACCCCTCGGTGGCCCTGATGATGCGCACCACGCGCGCCCCCTTCACCCACGGCCCGTACCAGGTCCCGACCGGCCGCCTCGTCCTGCTCTCCCCCGCCGCCTCACACCGCCTGCCGTCGGTCTTCCGCGACCCGGACCGCTACGACCCCGCACGCTTCGCGCCAGGACGCGAGGAACACCGCTCGCGCCCCACTCCCCTGATCGGGTTCGGCGGCGGCCAACACCCCTGTGTGGGAATGAACTTCGCCTACCAGCAGATCACGGTGATCTGGAGCGTGCTGCTGCGCGCGTTCGACCTGGAACTCGTCAGCCCCAGCACGGCCCGCGACCGCAGGGCCCTCATGAACATCCCCCGCCGGCCGACCCTCGTACGCTACCGACGACGCCCCCACGCCGCCCGCACCCTCGCGTGAACCACGGCAGGCACGCCGCTCACCGCGCCGTTCCCCCACTCAGGTGGTCCTCGCACGAACTCCGGGAGGGGCACCCGTGCCCTTTCATCTGGTCTTCTGACACTTTTCCGCATGAGCCTGAAGAGCAGCATCATCACTGCCGCCGCGGCCGCCACCCTGCTCGCGGTGGCCGGTCCCGCCGCCGCCCAGCAGACGCCCGCCGCCCCGGCCCCGGCCGCCGCCACCCTCCCAGCCGCCTCCGTGCAGGGCCCCGGGCCCACGCCGTTCGACTGCGAGGAGTGCCTGGACAAGAACTTCAAGAAGTACCTGGACGCCG
>NZ_JBEOYE010000150.1:0-15018 GCF_040296945.1 Streptomyces sp. NPDC001941
GGGGCCGCCCCGCGGGGGGGGCGGGTCGGGCGGGCGCGGGGGGGGGGGGCCGGGGGCCCCCCCCCCGCCCCACCCCCACCCGAGAACCGGGAACCGTCAACAACAGAACAACCCCAGGTCACTGACCTGGGGTTGAAGACTGGAGCGAGTGACGGGAATCGAACCCGCGCTCTAAGCTTGGGAAGCTTATGTTCTACCATTAAACTACACTCGCGCGACCGGCCCCGAAGGGTTCGGATCGTCGCCCACTGTACCCCATGCGCGGCCCCCGGTGTATTTCCGGGGGCCGTTGGCGTGCGCGGACGCGGGGGGCGGAGGGGGGACGGAATGGGTGCGGGTGGTGGGGAGCGGGGCGTGGGGAGGGTGGGGCGGGCGTACCGTGGGGGTGCGGAGTGCCGGATGGAGTCGTGTCCTGTTCATCCCCTAATGTGGCCTTCTCGTCCAAGCTTGTTGGGGAAGGGACTTGATGGACCTGATGGATCGCACCGTCGTCCGCTGTGCCGAGGGGCACGTGTTCAGTACCGCTTCGTTCCCGATGCAGCACCTTGACGCCGGGCGGCTCGGGCCGGGCCGGCTCATTCGCTGTCCGCGGTGCGCGCGGTTGCGGCACGCCGTTCCCGTGGTGCTGCAGAAGGGCTGACGCGGGACCGACCGGCGCGCGGGACCACTGCCGATTGGGGCGGGCCCGCGCGCTCTGCGTATCCTCGGGTCGTGCTTCTCTCAGACAAGGACATCCGGGCCGAGATCGACGCCGGGCGGGTACGGGTCGATCCCTACGACGAATCCATGGTGCAGCCGTCGAGCATCGACGTGCGCCTCGACCGCTTCTTCCGGGTGTTCGAGAACCACCGCTACCCGCACATCGACCCCGCCGTGGAGCAGGCCGACCTGACCCGCGAGGTCGAGCCCGAGGGGGACGAGGCGTTCATCCTGCACCCCGGGGAGTTCGTGCTCGCGTCCACGTACGAGGTCATCACGCTCCCCGAGGACATCGCCTCCCGGCTGGAGGGCAAGAGCTCGCTGGGGCGCCTCGGGCTCGTGACGCACTCGACCGCCGGGTTCATCGACCCCGGCTTCAGCGGTCACGTCACCCTGGAGCTCTCCAACCTCGCCACGCTGCCCATCAAGCTGTGGCCCGGGATGAAGATCGGGCAGCTGTGCCTGTTCCGCCTCAGCTCGCCGGCCGAGTTCCCGTACGGCAGTGAGCGCTACGGGTCCCGCTACCAGGGCCAGCGCGGGCCGACGGCCTCGCGGTCCTTCATGAACTTCCATCGCACCCAGGTGTGAGAGCAGAGCAGAGCGAGAGAGCAGAGCAGCTGTGAGTGACGTACGGGAGAACCTCACCTACGAGGGATTCGGGCGCGCGGTGCGCGAGCTCGCGCAGACCATCGCCGACGACGGTTACGAGCCGGACATCATCCTGAGCATCGCCCGGGGCGGCGTGTTCGTCGCGGGCGGTCTGGCCTACGCCCTGGACTGCAAGAACATCCACCTCGTGAACGTGGAGTTCTACACCGGCGTCGGCACCACCATGGAGATGCCGGTCATGCTGGCGCCCGTGCCCGACAAGATCGACTTCTCCGACAAGAAGATCCTGATCGCCGACGACGTCGCCGACACCGGCAAGACGCTGAAGCTGGTCCACGACTTCTGCCTCGGCACCGTCGCCGAGGTCCGCAGCGCGGTCATCTACGAGAAGTCGCACTCGCTGGTGAAGTGCGAGTACGTCTGGAAGCGCACCGACGAGTGGATCAACTTCCCCTGGAGCGTGGAGAAGCCCGTCGTCCGGCGCGAGGGGCAGATCCTCGACTCCTGAGCCCGCAGGGACCGGAGAGGGCCCGCACCGAGTGATCGGTGCGGGCCCTCCGCCGTATCCGGTCCGGTCAGGCCGGTCAGATCGTGCCCAGCTTGATGATCGAGAGCAGCGCGATCAGCTGGATCGCCGACGCGCCCAGCGCCTTCGGCCACGGCAGGTCGTGCGACCTGCTCACCATCGACGTGAGCAGCGCGCCCGCCGCGAGCCAGGTGACCCAGCCGAGCACCTGCACCAGGCCGTTCTCACCGCCCAGGAACAGCGCGAAGAGCAGGCGCGGCGCGTCCGTGATCGACGTGATCAGCATCGAGAGGCCGACCGTCGGCTGCCACGACCCGTCGCCGCCCAGCTGGCGGGCCAGGGTGTGGGTGACCGCGCCCAGGATCAGTCCGCCGAGCACGAAGCCCACGGCCGCCATCAGCGCGTACGGGATGGCCGTGCCGATCGGCGCCGAGATGGCCTCCTCGCGCGCCTGGTCGAAGCCGAAGATCGCCAGCAGGCCGTACGCGAACGTGACGATCAGCGCCGGACCCCACACCGGGTAGTCGCGCATCTGCCAGAACGTCGCGTTCGGGCGCAGCACGACACCGCTCAGCAGGTCCTTCCAGTGCAGCCGCGGGCCGGTGGGCGGGGCCGGGGCGGCACCGGCGCGGTAGGTCGCGCCGTCGCCGTACGGGTCGTCGCCCACCGTGAAGGCCTGCGTGTGCCCGGGGTTGTTGGCCGCGTACGGGTCGTGCTGGCCCTGGTGCGCGCCCGGGTGCCGGCCGGGGTGGCCGGGCTGTCCCGGGTGGTTCTGTCCCTGGTGGCCCTGGCCCTGCTGGCCGTACGGGTCGCCGAAGTACTCCGGCTCTCCGTACGGCTGCTGGGCCTGGGGCCACTGCTGGGGGGCGTTGCCGCCGTAGTACGGGGGCTGCTGCCCGCTCCCCGGGCGCGCCTGACCGGGCCCCGGGTGTCCGTTCCCGTTGCCAGGGTGCCCGTACGGCGGCGCCTGCGGCGCCTGCTGCGGGGGTCGTTGGGGCGTGCGGTTGTCCCGGCCGCGTCCGATCCTGAATCCAGCCACGCCCTTGAACGTACCCGCTCCCGCTGTGAACGGGGGCCGGGGTCCGGGCGGGACGGGGGGTTTGCGGCCGACCTGTGACATCCCCTAAGGGGTCCCTGAGGGGGGATTCGGACAGGGGGAGCGGGGGAGTGCCGAGTCCGTTCCGGGGTTGTTCGTGTCCATTGGTCCGGGTCGTCTTCGGCGTCGGTGGCGGGCCGGGCCGTCAGGAGCGGCCGACCTTCACGGGGGAGGCCCGCCGCTCCGGCCCGTACGTGTCCCGCGCTCCCGGGTCGTCCCCCGGCGCGGCCCGGCGCACGCCCGCCACCACCCACGGCACCCCGAGCACCACCGGCACCCACATCAGCACCCACAGCCGGTCCAGCTCCGCCGCCCCCGGCAGCGCCGTCGCCGCCCCCGCGCCGGCCGCCGCCACCGCGAGGGCGGGCAGGGCCAGTCGGCGGTCCGCCCGCCACAGCGCGGCGGCCGCCAGCGCCAGGAGCACCGCGAACGCCGTCTCGTCGCGCCCCCAGTCCAGCCAGAAGCGCACCGCGAGCCCCGCCATCCGCGGCCACGGGTCCGCCACGTCCGGCCGCGCGAAGTGGCCGGTCAGCAGGTCCTGGGCGGCCACCGACGCCCCCGGCAGGCCGAGCGCCCAGGTCCCGGTGGCCACCGCGCCCGCGGTGCCCAGGCCGAGCGCCGCCAGCCGCCGCGAGCGGCCCGCGAGACCCGCCACCGCGAGGGCCGCGCCCACCAGCAGCGCCGTCGAGTACTTCACCGCCACCAGGCCCGCCAGCGCCCCCGCCACCACCGCCAGGCCGCCGGGCCGTCCCGCGAGCACCCGCCGCGCCCCCAGCACCACCGCGAGGGCGCCCACGAAGAGCGCCCCCTCGGTGAGCGGCCGCACCGACCAGTAGCCGGGCGCGCCGAAGAGGAAGAGCCCGGTGCCGACGGCGGCGGCGCCCCGGCCCGCGCCCGCCTCGCGCAGCACCCGGTGGGTGAGCAGGCCCCCGGCCGCGCCGAGCAGCAGTCCGGTGAGCCACATGCCGGGGACCACGCCGAGCAGGGCGACCGCCGGGGCGGCGAGCAGCGGGTAGCCGGGGCGGGTGGTGAAGATCCGCTCGTAGCGGGGGTCGAGGGCGCGCAGGCCCTCGGGCACGTCGGCCAGGCAGGAGGCGTACGGGACGGCGTGCTGGGCCCCGCACCAGGCCTCCAGGGCGGCGCGGTGGGCCTCGGCGGGCCCGGCGCCCAGGAAGCCGAGCGCGGCGGTCGCGTAGCGGTAGGAGTCGCCGCTGAAGACCCAGTACGGCAGGAGGGCCGCGTGCACGGCGGCGAAGGCGGCGAGCAGCAGCCAGGGGAGCGGGGCCCGCGGGAGGGCGCGGAGGAGGGCCCCGGGCCGGGCGGGGGTCCGGGGCAGCGCGGCGGGCGCCTCCGCCCGCGTACGGATGTCCATCCCGTACGGCTATACGACAGCGGCCGGACCCGCCCCCGAGGCAGGTCCGGCCGCTCCCACGTCCGTACGAACTACTTCACCGGCTCGGGCTCCTCCTCCGCGACCGGCTCGTCCGTCGGCTCGGCGGGCGTCCTGACCGAGTCGAGGAGCAGCTGGGCCACGTCCACGACCTGAAGGGACTCCTTGGCCTTGCCATCGTTCTTCTTGCCGTTGACCGAGTCGGTCAGCATGACCAGGCAGAACGGGCAGGCGGTGGAGACGATGTCCGGGTTGAGGGACAGGGCCTCGTCGACGCGCTCGGTGTTGATCCGCTTGCCGATGCGCTCCTCCATCCACATGCGGGCGCCGCCGGCGCCGCAGCAGAAGCCGCGCTCCTTGTGCCGGTGCATCTCCTGCTGGCGCAGGCCCGGGACCTTGTCCATGATCTCGCGCGGGGGCGTGTAGACCTTGTTGTGGCGGCCCAGGTAGCAGGGGTCGTGGTAGGTGATCAGGCCCTCGACCGGGGTCACCGGGATCAGCTTGCCCTCGTCGATGAGGTGCTGGAGCAGCTGGGTGTGGTGGATGACCTCGAACTCGCCGCCGAGCTGCGGGTACTCGTTGGCGATGGTGTTGAAGCAGTGCGGGCAGGTCGCGACGATCTTCTTGGCCGACTTGGGCTTCTTCGTCGAGGGGTCCTCGTCGTCCTCGCCGTACGCCATGTTCAGCATCGCCACGTTCTCGGCGCCGAGCTGCTGGAAGAGCGGCTCGTTGCCCAGGCGGCGGGCGGAGTCACCGGTGCACTTCTCGTCGCCGCCCATGATCGCGAACTTGACGCCCGCGATGTGCAGCAGCTCGGCGAAGGCCTTGGTGGTCTTCTTGGCCCGGTCCTCCAGGGCGCCGGCGCAGCCGACCCAGTAGAGGTAGTCGACCTCGGAGAGGTCCTCGACGTCCTTGCCGACGATCGGGACCTCGAAGTCGACCTCCTTGGTCCACTCCACGCGCTGCTTCTTGGCCAGCCCCCAGGGGTTGCCCTTCTTCTCCAGGTTCCTGAGCATCGTGCCCGCCTCGGACGGGAACGCGGACTCGATCATCACCTGGTAGCGGCGCATGTCGACGATGTGGTCGACGTGCTCGATGTCGACCGGGCACTGCTCGACGCAGGCGCCGCAGGTGGTGCAGGACCACAGGACGTCGGGGTCGATGACGCCGTTCTCTTCGAGGGTGCCGATGAGGGGGCGCTCGGCCTCCGCGAGGGCGGCCGCGGGCACGTCCTTCAGCTGCTCCTCGGACGCCTTCTCGGTGCCCTCCATGTCCTTGCCGCCACCGGCCAGCAGGTACGGGGCCTTGGCGTGCGCGTGGTCGCGCAGCGACATGATCAGGAGCTTGGGTGACAGCGGCTTGCCGGTGTTCCAGGCGGGGCACTGCGACTGGCAGCGGCCGCACTCGGTGCAGGTGGAGAAGTCGAGGATGCCCTTCCAGGAGAACTGCTCGACCTGGGAGACGCCGAAGACGGCGTCCTCGGCCGGGTCCTCCCAGTCGATCTCCTTGCCGCCGGAGGTCATCGGCTGCAGGGCGCCCAGCGCGGTGCCGCCGTCGGACTCGCGCTTGAACCAGATGTTGGGGAAGCCCAGGAAGCGGTGCCAGGCGACGCCCATGTTGGTGTTGAGCGAGACCGTGATCATCCAGATGAAGGAGGTCGCGATCTTCAGGGCGGCGACGAAGTACGTCAGGTTCTGCAGCGTCCCGAGGTCGGCGCCCTTCAGCAGCGCGATCAGCGGGTACGAGGCGAAGAAGCCCGGCTCCCAGGAGTCCACGCCGTGCTGGGCGCCCTCCAGGGCGCGCAGCGTCATGATGCAGGCGCCGACGATGAGGATGACGGCCTCGACGAAGTACGCCTGGCCGGTCTTGGAGCCCGCGAAGCGGGACTTGCGGCCCGGCTTGTTCGGGTTGCTCAGCTGGCGGATCACGATCAGCGTGACGATGCCGAGGACGGTCATCAGGCCGAGGAACTCGGTGAACAGCTCGTAGGGGAGCCAGTCGCCGATGAACGGGATGAGCCAGTCGGCCTGGAAGAGCTGGCCGAAGGCGTTGACGATCGTCAGGAGCAGGGAGAAGAAGCCCACCGCGACGAACCAGTGCGCGACGCCGACGACGCCCCAACGGTTCATGCGCGAGTGGCCGAGGAACTCCTTGACCAGCGTGATGGTGCGCTGTTTGGGGTCGCCGGTGCGGGTGCCGGCGGGGACCGGCTGACCGAGCCGCACGAAGCGGTAGATCTGCGCGACGGCGCGGCCGAACAGTGCGACGGCCACCACCGTGATGACCAGCGACACGATGATCGCGGCGAGTTGCATGGAGGCTCCTCGGGCCTGCGAGGTGGGGATTCTGGCGATTACTAAGCGGTAACTTATGCAGTCCGTATGAGACTACCCAGTTCTTCCACCGCACAGTAGCCAGCACGGCGGTGATCTGTGTCGCTCAGGTGAGCCTCACCCCCCGCTCGGCGCGCCGGGCGGCTCCGCGATCATCTCTCATGCCAAATGTGTCTTTTGTCTGGATTGTCGTGAAATCCCGTTGTCCAGGGCAAAGGAGAAGAAGACCATGGGGCGCATCGACGCGGTGGTGACCGGCGCCGGAGGTTTCATCGGCGGGCACCTCACCCGGGCCCTGCTGGCCGAGGGGCGCACCGTCCGCGCCGTGGACCGCAAGCCGCTGGAGCAGTGGTACCAGCTCCACCCGGCCGCCCAGAACACGGTGCGCGACGTGTCGCTGCGCGACGCGTGCCTGCAGGTCCTGGACGGCGGCGCGGACGAGGTCTACCACCTGGCCGCCGACATGGGCGGCATGGGCTTCATCGAGGCGAACAAGGCCGCCTGCATGCTGTCGGTGCTCTCCAGCACCCACATGCTGCTCGCCGCCCGGTCCTGCGACATCGGCCGCTACTTCTACTCCTCCTCCGCCTGCGTCTACGCGGCGGGCAAGCAGACCGACGCCGCGGTGCTGCCGCTGCGCGAGGAGGACGCCTACCCGGCGATGCCGGAGGACGGCTACGGCTGGGAGAAGCTCTTCAGCGAGCGGATGGGCCGGCACTTCCGCGAGGACTACGGCCTGGCCACCCGCTCCGGCCGCTACCACAACGTCTACGGCCCGTACGGGACGTGGACCGGCGGCCGCGAGAAGGCCCCGGCCGCCGCCTGCCGCAAGGTCGCCACGGCGCTGCTCACCGGGCAGCGCGAGGTGGAGATCTGGGGCGACGGCGAGCAGACCCGCTCGTTCACGTACATCGACGACTGCGTCGAGGGCACCCTGCGGCTGGCCCGCTCCGAGGTCACCGAGCCGCTGAACATCGGCTCCGACCAGCTGGTCTCCATCAACCAGCTGTTCGCGCTGGTCGAGCAGATCGCGGGCGTCGAGCTGCGCCACCGCCACGTGCCGGGGCCGCTCGGGGTCCGCGGGCGCAACAGCGACAACACCCGGATCTTCAAGGAGCTGGGCTGGCAGCCGGAGATCTCGCTGCTGGACGGCCTCGCGGAGACCTACCGCTGGGTGTACGACCAGGTCGCGGCGCAGCTCGACGGCCGCCCGCACTTCACGGCGTGAGCGGCGGGAGTGGTGTGAGTGGCGTGAGCGGTGTGGGCGGTGTGGGCGGCGGGACCGCCGTGGACGGCGCGGAGCACCCGCGCGTCGACGTGCTCGGCACCCGGATCAGCGCGGTCGACCCCGCGCGCGCCGTCGCCGAGGTCGCGCGCTGGATCCACGAACACGAGCGCTCGTACGTCTGCGTGACCGGGGTGCACGGGGTGATGGAGTCGGTACGCGACCCGGAGCTGCGGGCGATCCACAACGCCTCCGGCCTCACCGTCCCCGACGGCATGCCCATGGTCTGGGCCGCCCACCGCGCGGGCGTCCCCGCCGCCCGCCGGGTGTACGGCCCCGACCTGATGCTCGCGGTGCTGGCCCGGGCCGCCGAGGAGGGCTGGTCGTCCTACTACTACGGCGGGGCGCCCGGGGTGCCCGAGGAGCTGGCCCGGCGGATGGAGGAGCGCTTCCCCGGCGCCAAGACGGCCGGGGCGTACTCGCCGCCGTACCGTCCGCTGACCGCCGTGGAGACGTACGAGGTGCGCGAGAGGATCAACCTCAGCGGGGCGGACCTGGTGTGGGTCGGGCTCTCCACGCCCAAGCAGGAGCGCTGGATGGCCGAGCACCGCGCGGCGCTGGCCGCGCCGGTGCTGCTGGGGGTGGGGGCGGCGTTCGACTTCCACACCGGGCGGGTCTCCCAGGCGCCGGAGGTGCTCCAGCGCAACGGCCTGGAGTGGGCCTACCGGCTGCACCGCGAGCCGCGCCGGCTCTGGCGCCGCTACCTGCGCAACAACCCGGAGTACCTGGCCCGTCTCGCGGTGCGCCCGCCGAGGCTGGTGCGGGAGCCGTAGGGAATCGAGGGGGGAGGGGCGTGAGCGCTCCTCCCCCCTCGCGCACGTACGGGTCAGGGCCGCCAGGCGAGCCCGATGCCCTCGCCCGGGTACCAGTGGCGTTCCGGGCGCTCGTCGAAGAACAGGAACTGGCGGCCGGTCTCCTCCGCCCAGGCGGGCAGCACCCGGGTCATGTGCGCGTTGTCGCTGAGCGCCACCGCACGCTCCGTCAGGTGCGGTGCCACCGCGGCGAGTTCGGCGCGCTCGTGGTCGGCGGTGTGCAGGCTGTCGTGCAGGAAGAAGTCCACCGGGCCGACGCCGCCCAGCTCGCGCACGCTGTCGCCGGTGCGCCGGGTGACCACGTCGGCGTACCGGCCGCCGATCAGGGTGCCCGCGTCGGGGTTGGTGTCGATGGTGGTGACCCGGCCGCTGCCGTTGCGCAGCACGGCGGCGCCGAGCAGCACCGCGCCCAGGCCCTTGTCGGTGCCGGTCTCCACGACGTGCTCCGGCCTGAGCGCGCGCACCAGCGCGTACCAGCCGATCCGGCGGCCCGGGCGCAGCTCGGGGTCGGTGAGGTGGCGGCGCGGGGAGCGGCGGGCGGCCTCGGTGAGGTGGCGGCGCAGCTCCTCGTCGCGCTGCACCTCCTCGCAGTAGCCGCGGATCTCCTGGACCGGGCGCCGGGTGGCCTGGGCGACGAACCAGGCCAGGTGCTCGGTGTTGAGGGGCTTGAGGTCGTACGTGAAGTTGGTGTGCTCGCGCGAGGTGAGCAGCCAGCGGGCGCTGAGCGTCAGCTGGCGGGCGCTGTGGGAGGCGGCCTGCTGGGTGCGCAGCGGCAGCGTGGCGAGGCGGGCGAGGGGGGTGCGCGCCACGCGGCGGCCCAGCTGCCGGGGGAGGTCGGCCACGGCGCTCCAATCGGGGTGACGGTGCGTCAGCACCGGTGGACAGTGCGCCAAATGTACGCTTCGAGCGAATTGCCCGACCGAATTGCCGCGACAGTGCCGCGCCGTAACCCCCCGGTGGCGGCGGAAATGGGTGAGGTGGCCGTGCTCCGCATCGCTCTCGTGCACAGCTTCTACGCGTCAGGCCAGCCCAGCGGCGAGAACGAGGCGGTGCGCGACCAGGCCCGGGCGCTGCGCGCGGCCGGGCACGAGGCCGTCCTGGTGTCGGCGTCCACCGACGAGCTCCAGGGCTCCCGGCTCTACCCGCTGCGGGCCGCCGCCCGCGTCGCCACCGGCCACGGCTCCTCGCCGCTGGCGCGGCTGCACGAGCTGGCCCCCGACGTGGTGCACGTGCACAACCTGTTCCCCAACTTCGGCCGCGCCTGGGTGCGCCGCTGGCGGGGGCCGCTGGTGGCGACGCTGCACAACTACCGCCCGCTGTGCGCCGCCGCGACCCTCTACCGGGAGGGCGCCGCCTGCACCAGCTGCCCCGACGGCGACCGCTGGGCGGGCCTGCGCCAGGGCTGCTACCGCGGCTCGCGGGCCGCCACCGCGCCGCTGGCCTGGGCCGGGCGCGCGGGCGCGGCCGGGGACCCGCTGCTGGCCCGGGCGGACCGGCTGGTGATGCTGTCGCCGCTGAGCCGGGACACCTACGTGCGCGCGGGCGTGCCGCGCGGGCGCACCGCCCTGGTGCCGAACTTCGCCGAGCTGCCGCGCCCCGCCCCGGCCGCCGCGGGCGACCGCTGGGTCTTCGCCGGGCGGCTGACGCGCGAGAAGGGCATCGCCGAACTGCTGCGGATCTGGCCCTCGGACGTGGGCCTGGACGTGGTCGGCGACGGCGAACTGGCCGCGGAGTGCCGGGCGGTGGCGCCGCCCTCGGTGGCCTTCCACGGCTCGCTGGACCGGGTGGAGCTGCGCGCCCGGCTGGCGTCCTGGCGGGGCCTGGTCTTCCCCAGCCGCTGGCGGGAGGCGGCGCCGCTGGTGTACGTGGAGGCGCTGGCGGCGGGCCTGCCGGTGCTGGCCTTCGACGGCTCCTCGGTCGCCGACGCGGTGCGCGCGGGCGGCACCGGCCGGGTGGTGGACTGGGACCAGCCGCTGGGGCCGGTCCTGAAGGAGGCGGCGGAGTCCTTCCCCGGCCTGCGCCCGCACTGCCGGGCCGTCTACGAGGCGGAGTTCACCCGGGAGATCTGGGCGCGGCGGATGACGGCGCTGTACGAGTCCGTGCTCTGAACGAGTCGCTGCTCCGGACCGCCCGGGGCCGCGCGGTCCGGAGTCGTACGCGCGCGGCCCGCGGGCGTCAGTGGGCGCCGCGCGCGGTGAGCACCGCGGGGACCGTGCGGGCCAGGATCGCGAGGTCCATGCCGACCCAGTGGTGGTCCACGTAGTGCAGGTCGAGCAGGACCATCTCGTTCCAGGGCAGTTCGGAGCGCCCGCTGACCTGCCACAGGCCGGTGATGCCGGGGAGCACCAGGAGCCGGCCGCGGGCCTGGCCGGTGTAGCCGGAGTCCTCCACGGGCAGCGGCCGGGGGCCCACCAGGGACATCTCGCCGCGCACCACGTTGACCAGCTGCGGCAGCTCGTCCAGGGACCAGCGGCGCAGGGTGCGGCCGACGGGGGTGATCCGGGGGTCCTCGCGCAGCTTGAAGAGGTGGCCGTCGGACTCGTTGGCGGTGGCCAGCGCGGCCCGCTCGCGGTCGGCTCCCCGGCGCATGGTGCGGAACTTCAGCATGGCGAAGGGGACTCCGCCGCGCCCGGCGCGCTGCTGGCGGTAGAACACCCCGCCGCGCGAGGTGGCGGCGACGGCGAGGGCGCAGGCGGCGAAGAGCGGGGAGAGCGCGGCCAGGAGCAGGGACGCGACGAGGACGTCGAGGGCGCGCTTCGGGGACGGCAGGCGCACTGCGCCTCCTTTCGTGGGACATTCGTGCGACTTCAACCGAATTAGTACGCTTTGCGGCAATGACTCTCTCACGATCAGCCGTGTCCGCACGGTGTGCGACGCGGTGCGCACCGGCAATCGGCCCGAAGAACGCGGGTCGACTCCATCGGATGCCCTAGTGGTCCGAAAATGCTGTGAAAGGTGACCTGCCATGCGTGCCGTGGTGACCGGAGGAGCCGGGTTCATCGGCTCCCACCTCTGCGGGAGTCTGCTCGACGCCGGGTACGAGGTGCTCTGCCTCGACAACTTCCTGACCGGGCGACCCGAGAACGTCTCCCACTTGATGGATCGTCAGGGATTCACCCTGACCGGCTGCGACGTGGTGCACGGGGTGGAGGTGCAGGGCCCGGTCGACGCGGTCCTGCACTTCGCCTCCCCCGCCTCGCCCGCCGACTACCTGCGCCACCCGCTGGCCACCCTGCGGGTCGGTGCCGAGGGCACCCGCCACGCGCTGGAGCTGGCCACCGCCAAGGGCGCCCGCTTCGTGCTGGCCTCGACCTCGGAGTCGTACGGCGACCCGCTGGTGCACCCGCAGCCGGAGAGCTACTGGGGCAACGTCAACCCGGTCGGCCCCCGCTCCTGCTACGACGAGGCCAAGCGCTACGCCGAGGCCCTGACCATGGCGTACGTGCGCCAGCACGGGACCGACGCGGGGATCGTACGGATCTTCAACACCTTCGGCCCCCGGATGCGCCCCGGCGACGGCCGGGTCGTGCCCACCCTGATCCGCCAGGCGCTGGAGGGCGAGCCGCTGACCGTCACCGGCGACGGCTCGCAGACCCGCTCCCTGTGCTACGTCGACGACCTGGTCGCCGGCGTGCTGCGGATGACCGCCGCGCGCGGCTTCACCGGTCCGGTCAACCTGGGCAACCCGCACGAGCTGACCATGCTGGAGCTCGCCCAGTGGATCGCCCGGCTCACCTCCTCGCGCTCGGAGGTGGTCAGCATCCCGATGCCCGCCGACGACCCGCGCCGCCGCAGGCCCGACACCACGCTCGCGCAGAGCGCGCTGGGCTGGTCGGCGCTCACCCCGGTGGAGGAGGGGTTGCGCCGCACCATCGCCTGGTTCGCGGGCGTGCCCGCGCCCGCCTCGCCCGCCGCCGCCCCGGCGTCGGTGGCGGCGTCCGTGCCCGCGTCCGTGCCCGCCCCGGCCGAACTGGCCGTCTCATGAGGCTGGTCAAGGCCCTGTCGCCCCGCGCGCTGAAGTGGACCGCCCTCTGCCTGGCCGTGCTGGTGTGCGCGTCCGCGGCCGGGGCCTGGGCGCTCTACCGCAAGCTCGACGGGAACATCCGCACCGACCACGCCGGGGCCGGCGCGCTGGCCCGGCACGGCGCGGAGCGGCCCCGGCCCGCGCCCGGCAAGGCCGAGAACATCCTGATCATGGGCTCGGACTACACCAAGGAGCTGGGCAGCGAGCGCTCCGACACCGTGATGATGCTGCACCTGTCGGGCGACGGCAGACGGGCCGACCTGGTCAGCATCCCGCGCGACCTGACCGTCCACATCCCGGCCTGCGAGCGGCCCGAGGGCGGCCACAGCCGCGACCAGGTCGCCCAGTTCAACTGGGCCTACCAGTTCGGCCGCAGCGCCTGCACCATCCGCACCCTGGAGGCGATCACCCACGTGCGGATCGACCACCACCTGGTGGTCGGCTTCCCCGGCTTCAAGCGGCTGATCAACGCGGTCGGCGGCATCCAGGTGACCCTGCCGCACGCCGAGCGCGACCCCAATGTCGGCCTGGACCTCCCGGCGGGCCGCCACCTGCTCAAGGGCGACGACGCGCTGGCCTACGTACGCGCCCGGCAGTACGTGGGCGACGGCAGCGACGTCAACCGCATCGGCCGCCAGCAGGACTTCCTCAAGCTGGTCGTGGACAAGGTCCGCTCCGGGGACGTGCTCACCAACCCGGCCCGGCTCTACCCGGTCCTGGACGCGGCCACCTCCTCGCTCACCGCCGACGACGGCCTGGACTCGCTGGACGAGCTCTACACGCTGGTGCGGCGGCTGCGCGGGGTGCCGCCGGGCGGGATCACCTTCCGCATCGCCCCGCACGAGGACGACCCGGACCACTGGTACCGGCTGCTGCTCAAGCAGCCCGAGGCGGACCGCCTGTTCGCCGCCGTCCGCCAGGACCGGCCGCTCTGAGCACCGCCGACGCCACCGCCACCGCCACCGGCGGCGGCCCGGACACGCGGGGGCCCGGCGCACGGGCCCTCGCGGGCGGCTTCGGCTGGGAGGCCGCCACCATGGCGGCGGCCGTGCTGTGCCAGCTGGGGTACGCCGCCTACACCGGCCGCCAGGTGGCGCCCGCGCACTTCGGTGCGTACGCCACCGCTCTCGCGCTCTTCCACACCAGCGCCGTCCTGACCACCGTGATGGTCCAACTGGTGCTGAAGAAAGCCGAGCTGACCGAACGGTTCCTGGGGTCCGCGCTGCTGCTCGCGGCGGGCGCGGGCACCCTGGTGTGCCTGGTGCTGCAACTGCTCGCCCCGCTCGCGGGCCTGGTGTGGGACGCGCCGGAGCTGGTCGCGTTCCTGCGCGTGCTGCTGCTGTACAACCTGATCGCACCGGTCGCCGCCGTGTGCACCGCCGCGCTGCGCGGCGCCTCCCGGTTCCGCACCGCCGCGCTCCTGGAGTTCACCGGGCAGCTCGCCGGGTTCCTGTGCGGCGCCGCCCTGCTGGCCGCCGGCCTCAACCCGCTGGGCATCGCCACCGTCTCCGTCGCCTCGGCCGTCGTCCCGGCCGCGGGCGGGCTCCTGCTGCTGCGCCCCAGGGTGGCCTTCGACGCCCGGCTGCTCGCCGAAGTGCGCGCCATGGCGGGCGAGTTCAGGCTGTGCGCGCGCAGCGCGGTGACGCACTCGGTGATGTACGGGCTGCCGATGTGGGTGGCCGCCGCCGTGCTCGGCGCCGCCGCCACCGGCCACTACTCGCGGGCCTTCTACTTCGCCTCGATGGTCCCCACGATGCTCGCCCAGGCGCTCACCCGGATCGCGGTGCCCGCCTTCGCCCGGCGCACCGCCCGCGGCGACGCCGCCTTCGGTGAGGGCCTGCTGGTGGCGCTGACCGCCGCGTCCGCGCTGGTCGCCGTCGCCACCGGGGTGCTCGCCGCGCTCGGCCCCACCGCCCTGGTGCTGCTGCTCGGCGCGGGCTGGGAGAGCGCCGGGGCGCTGGTCCCCTGGTGCCTGGCGGGACTGGGGCTGCAGGTCCTGTGCACGCTGGGCCACCAGGCCGACGAGGCGCGCGGCGACCACGCGGCCGTCTGGGCCAACCAGAAGCTCATCGCGGCCGTGATCGCCGCGGGCTGCGGCGCGGCGGCCCTGCTGGCCTCGCCGCACGCCCTGGTGCTCGCCCACGCGGCGGGCGTGCTCACCGGCCACGCCGCCCAGCTGCGCCGCTGGGCGCGGGCCGGGCTGCTGCTGCCGCGCCCGCGGGCGCGCGCCGACGCGGCGCACGG
>NZ_JBEOYE010000151.1:0-14894 GCF_040296945.1 Streptomyces sp. NPDC001941
CAACGCCTCACCGCAACCACCCTCTCCATCGCCGCCATCAACACCCCCACCTCCACCGTCATCTCCGGCGACAACCACACCCTCAACACCCTCCTCACCCAACTCGACACCGAAGGCATCTACGCCCGCCGCATCCACGTCGACTACGCCTCCCACAGCACCGACATGGACCCCCTCCTGCCCACCATCCACCAACAACTCACCGACCTGCGATCCGGACCCGGACGGATCCCGATGTACTCCACCGTCCACGGCCGCCCCGTCCAGGACGGCGAACTCGACGCCGACTACTGGTGCAACAACCTCCGCCACACCGTCCGCTTCGACCAAGCCGCCCAAGCCGCCGCCGAAGACGGACACCACACCTGGACCGAGATCAGCCCCCACCCCGTCATGGCCCTCGCCCTCGACACCATCGCCCAACAACACAACGGCACCACCCACACCACCGCCCACCGCGACCACGCCGACACCACCGACCTCCTCACCTCCTGGACCCGCGCAGGTCTCGCCCACGCGGACGCCTGGCCCTGGGACCGGCTGGTACCCCGCGCTGCCGTGGCGGCCGCGCTCCCCACCTACGCCTTCGACCGCCAGCGCTACTGGCATGCCGCCCCCGCACCCGCACTGTCGACCCCGGGGACGGACGGCGAACCGGGCCACCCGTGGCTGACCCGGTCGACACCGCTGGCCTCGGGCGACGGGCTGGTCCTCAGCGGCGCGATCGACGCCGCCAACGGCCAGCACGACTGGCTCGGCGACCACCGGGTGTTCGGCACCACGCTGCTGCCCGGCACCGGGATCCTGGACCTGGTGCTCTTCGCCGCCGAGCGGGTCGGCGCCGGCGCGGTCGACACGCTGACCCTCGCCACTCCCCTGGCGCTGCCCGAAACGGGGTCCCTGCACCTCCAGGTCGCCGTCGGCGGCCACGGGCCCGACGGACGCCGCCAGGTCACCGTCCACACCCATCCCGACCCCGACAACGACCCCGGGACTCCCTGGACCACCCACGCGATCGCCCACGTCGCGGACGGCGCGGGCGAGCCCGAGCCCGAGGCCTTCGACTGGGCGGCGGCGGTCGGGGCCGCGGAGCCCGTGCCCCTGGACGGGTTCTACGAGCGCTTCCGCGAGCGCGGCCTCGACTACGGCCCCGCGTTCCGGGGCCTCGGCGAACTGTGGCGCGGTGAAGGTGAGTTGTACGCGGTCCTGCGTCTTCCGGAGAGCCTGAGCCCGGAGGGCTACGGCGTCCACCCCGCCCTCCTGGACGCCGCGCTCCACACCGTCCTGGCCGCCGAGGAGGCCGACGACGCGTCCGTCTCAGCGGCGGACCGGAGTCCGGCCGCGACGCGGGGGAAGCGGGTCCTGCTGCCGTTCGAGTGGCACGACGCCCGGCTGCACGCCACCGGCGCCTCGGTCGTACGCGTACGCGTCCGCCTGGACGGAACGCGCGAGCGGGCAGAGGTGTGGGTGGCGGACGAGAACGGCCAGCCGGTCATCACCGCGGGCCTCCGCCTGCGGGAGGCCGACGCCCGCGGCCTGCGCACGGCATCCGAACGCCACCTGTTCCGGCTGGACTTCCAGGAGGTTCCCACGACCTCCGCAGAGCTCCGTGACACGGTGAGCACCGGTGGCCCCCTGGCCGCCGCCCTCGGCCTGCCCCCGCTGGCCCCGGCGAACGGCCCGGCGCCCTCCCGCGTCGTGGTCGACGCCTCCCAACCCTCGGGAACACCGCAGGAGTTCACCGCGGCGGCCCTGCTCCGGGCGCGCGAGCTGCTGGCCGATCCACGCCTGTCCGGCACCGAAGTGGTCTGGTTGACCCGGCACGCGGTGGCCGTCGAGGAGGACGAGGCCGTCGACCTGGCCGCCGCGCCCCTGTGGGGCCTGCTCCGGGCGGCGCGCGCCGAGGGGCACCCGGTGCGACTGGTGGACGTGGACCACGGCGCCGATCCGGATGCGGTGCGGACCGCACTGGCCGCCCCCGAGCCGGAACTGGTGGTCCGTGGCACGGCGCTGCGCGCTCCCCGGCTCGTCCGGTACGCCCCGGCGGACGCGTCGTCCCCCGACAGCGCCGGTGACCTGGCCCGGGGCACGGTACTGATCACAGGAGGTACCGGTGAGCTGGGCCGCCAGGTCGCCCTGCACCTGGTGAACGCCTGGGGCGTGCGCAAGCTGGTGCTCGCCTCCCGTCGCGGCGACGCGGCGCCCGGTGCCGGGGAGCTGGTCGCCGAACTGACCGCCGCCGGGGCGGCGAGCGTACGGGTCGTCGCCTGCGACGTGACCCGCCGCGAGCAGCTGGCCGCGCTGGTGGAGTCGGCCGACGACCTGAGCGGCGTGTGGCACCTGGCCGCCGCACTCGACGACGGCCTGCTGGCCGACCAGACGCCGGAGCGGCTCGATCGGGTCTGGGCCCCCAAGGCCCGTGCGGCCTGGTGGTTGCACGAGCTCACCGCGGACCGCCCGCTGACCTCGTTCGTCGTCTTCTCGTCCGCCGCGGGCGTCCTGGGCGGGCCCGGGCAGAGCGGCTACGCCGCCGCGAACGCCTTCGCGGACGCGGTGGTGCACGAACGCCACCGGCGGGGCCTGCCCGCGCTGAGCCTGTCCTGGGGGCTGTGGGAGCAGGACGGCACGGGCCTGACCGCGCGGCTCGGCCGGGCCGAGCTGGCGCGGATGCGCAGGCAGGGCGTCGCCGCCCTGACCGGGGCGGAGGCGCTGGACGCGCTCGACGCGGCCCTGTCCTGCGGCCGGGCGCACCTGGTGCCCCTGCGGGTCGACCGGTCCGGGGCCGAGGACACGCGCTCGCCGCTGCTGCGCCGCCGTACCCGGCTGCGGAGGCTCGCGGACGCCCGCGAGGACGGTGCGGGCAGCACCGGCTGGTCGGCGTTGCCGGAGGACCGGCGCGTCGAAGCGCTCACCGGGCTCGTGGGGCGCGAGGCGGCCGTGGCCCTGGGCCGCTCCGCCGACGTCCGGCCCGAGGAGGTGTTCACCGAGCTCGGCCTCGACTCCCTGATGGCGGTGGAGCTGCGCCGCAGGCTGTCCGCCGGGACCGGTCTCCCGCTGCCCGCGACGGCCGTCTTCGACCACCCGACGCCCGCTGCCCTTGCGGCGTACCTGAACGCCCGCCTCGGCGGACGGGACGGCGAGGCGGACCGTGCGGCCGTGGTGCGCGTGGAGCCGCGCGGCGTCCATCCGGCGACGGAGGGCCAGCGCAGGCTGTGGTTCCTGGAGCGGATGCGTCCGGGCACGGCCGAGTACAACGTGACGATGCCGGTCAGGGTCGCCGAGCCGCTGGACCCCCAGGCGTTCGCCGCCGCCGTCGAGCACGTGGTGCGGCGGCACGAGGCGCTGCGCACCGGCCTGGAGAGCCGCGACGGCACGCTGGTGCAGGTGGTGCACGAGGAGTTCGCCGTCCCGGTGCACTTCGAGGACGTCGCGGGCGCCGAGGAGCTGGCCGAGCGGATCCGCGTCGAGGCCGCGACGCCGTTCGACCTGTCGGGCCCGGTGCTGCTGCGCTGCCTGGTGCTGTCCGGACCGGACGGCCAGGTGGTCTCGTTCACGCTGCACCACGCGATCGTCGACGCTTCCTCGCTCGTGCTGGTCCTCGATGAACTCTTCGCTGCGTACGGGGTGTTGAGGACCGGGCGCGCCCATGACGGCGGCGCCCTGCCACTCGTACACCTCGGTGACTTCGCGGTCTGGGAGCGGGACTCGCTGGCGCGGGGCGCCTTCGGGGCGGGGATCAACTTCTTCCGGGGCGAGCTGGCCGGGGCCCCGCGCCTGGAACTGCCCCCGGGTACGGCTGACTTGGACGCGGGCAGGGTCGGCTTCGCCGTGCCCGACGCGCTGCGGCGCGAGCTGGAGGTGCTCGCCTCCGGTGCGGGGGTGACGCTGTACACGGTGCTGGCGGGCGCCTTCGCGGTGCTGCTCTCGCGGTACGGCGGCCAGCGGGACTTCAGCATCGGCACGGTCTGGTCCGGGCGCGGACCGGCCGGATCGGCGGACGTCGTCGGGTTCCTCGCCAACACCCTGCCGCTGCGCTGCGACCTGACCGCCGACCCGGACGTGCCCGCGCTGCTCGCGGAGATGCGCACCCGGGTGCTCGGTGTGATGGAGCACCAGAACGTCCCCCTGTCGGAGGTGGTGAAGGCCTCGGGCGTCCCTCGCAACGGCGAGGAGAACCCGTTGTTCCGGGCGGTGCTGAACTACGGCCTGGGCGCGGAGGCGGACGACGGCTCCTGGCAGCCGCTCGACGGCTCCTTCACGGGCAACGTCGCGGGGACCGCCAAGTTCGAGCTGACGCTGAGCCTCGCGCCCGCCGCGCAGGGCCTGCGCGGGGAGCTGGAGTTCCAGTCGCACGTGCTGGACGAGGACTCCGCGCGGCGCATGGTGGCGAACTTCGAGGCGCTGCTCGCCGCCTTCGTCCGGGGCGACGGCCTGCCGGTCAGCCGGCTGCCCCTGCAGCACGCCGAGGACGAGGGCGGATTCCGGCGGCACGCCGCCACGGACGCCCCCTCACAGGAGCGGCATGCCGCCACGGAAGCACCCACGGAGGAGGAGGCGCCCGCCGCCGGGCCCGCCGGTGACAACCGCGTCTGGGAAGTCGTGCTCGCGGCCTGGGCGGAGGTGCTGGAGCTGGAGCCGTCGGAGGTGGACCCGGACAGCGGGTTCTTCGACCTGGGCGGCACCTCGCTCACGGCGGTGCGGGTCCACGAGCTGGTCCGCGACGGGCTGGACCGCGAGTTCCCGCTGTCCACGCTGTTCCGCCACTCCAGCGTGCGGGAGCTGGCCGCGTTCCTGCGGGGCGACTCCGGTCCCCGTACGGCCACGGCCGCTGCGCCCCGGGAGCGGGAGGGCGTCGACGAGGACGCCGTGGCGATCGTCGGGGTGGCCCTGCGCCTGCCGGGCGCGAACGACATCGAGGAGTTCTGGGCGAACCTGCGCGGCGGCGTGGAGTCGATCCGCCGCTTCACCGAGCAGGAGCTGCTCGACGCGGGGGTGTCCAGGTCCGTACTCGACGACCCCTCGTTCGTGCCGGCCAAGGGGTACGTGGCCGACGCCGACCTCTTCGACGCCGAGTTCTTCGGCTACTCGCGGTCGGAGGCGGAGAACATGGACCCGCAGCACCGGCTGTTCCTGGAGACGGCCTGGAAGGGCCTGGAGGACGCGGGCGTGCGGCCGGACTCCCACCCGGGCCGCATCGGGGTCTTCGCCGGTGCCGGCTTCGGCGGGTACAACACCGGGACCGTGCGCGGCGACGAGATCACCGAACTGCACGAGTTCTACCGCAACCTGCTCGGCAACAAGTCCGACTTCGTGTCGACGCGGGTGGCGCACAAGCTGAACCTGCGCGGTCCCGCGCTGACCGTGCAGACCGCGTGCTCCACGGGGCTGGTGGTCGCCCACCTGGCCCGGCAGAGCCTGCTGCGCGGCGAGTCGGACGTGGCGATCGTCGGCGCCTCCGCGCTGACGTACCCGCTGGAGTACGGCTACTACCACCAGGAGGGCTTCGTCTTCTCGCCGGACGGCTCCTGCCGTGCCTTCGACGCCGCCCGCCAGGGCACCGTGGTGGGCAACGGCGTGGTGGCCGTGGTGCTGCGGCGGCTCTCGGACGCCGTCGAGGCGGGCGACCGGATCTACGCGGTCCTGCGCGGCAGCGCCATCAACAACGACGGCTCCGACAAGGTCGGCTTCACCGCACCCAGCGTCAGCGGCCAGGCCACCGTCATCAGTGACGCCCTCGCCGACGCCGGACTGACCCCCGCCGACATCGGCTACGTCGAGGCCCACGGCACGGCCACCGCGATGGGCGACCTCATCGAGGTCCAGGCCCTGCAGGAGGTCTTCACCCCCGACCGCGAGGAGCCCTGCGCCCTCGGTTCGGTGAAGTCCAACCTCGGCCACGTCGACGTGGCCGCCGGACTGGCGGGGCTGGTCAAGGCAGCCCTGTGCGTCTACCACGGAGAGCTGGTACCCACGGTGAACTTCGAGAGCGCCGACCCCGGACTGGGCCTGGACCCGGCCGTCCTGCGCATCAGCGACGACACCCGCCCCTGGCCCGGCACCCGCCGCGCCGGAGTCTCCTCCTTCGGCATCGGCGGCACCAACGCCCACGTGATCCTGGAACAGCCGCCCCAGCGGCCCGCGGACCCCGCCCCGGCGCGCGACGCGGTCTCCGTGGTGCTCTCCGGGCGGACCTCGCAGGCGCTCAGGGACCAGGCCGGGCAGTGGGCCGACTGGCTCACCCGGCACCCGCGGACCCCGCTGGCCGACCTGGCGCGGACCTCCGCGCTGTACCGCAGGCACTTCGAGCACCGGGGCGCCGTCCTGGCCCACGACCTGGACGAGGCGGTGCGCGGCCTGGCGGCGATCCGGGACGGGAGCGCCGACGACGCGGTGTGCACGGCGGTCGCCGGGGAGCACGGCAAGGTGGTGTTCGTCTTCGCGGGACACGGCTCGCAGTGGCCGGGCATGGGCCGGCGCCTGCTGGTCGAGAGCGCGGCCTTCGCGGCCGCGGTCGACCGCTGCGACGCGGCCCTGCGCCCGTACACGGGCTGGTCGGTGCGCGCGCTCCTTGAGGACCCGGAGGCGAGCGGGCTCGACCTGGACGACGTCGAGGTCACCCAGCCGGCGCTGTTCACGGTCGCGCTCGGCCTCGCGGCGGTGTGGCAGTCCCTCGGCCTGGAGCCGGAGGCCGTCGTCGGCCACAGCCAGGGCGAGGTGCCCGCGGCCGTGGTCGCCGGAGCGCTCACCGTGGAGGAGGGCGCCCGGGTGGTGACCGTGCGCAGCGCGGCGTTCCAGCGCATCGAGAGCGGCTCGGGCGGCATGGCCCTGCTGGGGCTGCCGCTGGCCGAGGTGGAGGAGCTGCTCGCCGGGTACGGCGGTGCGCTGTCGGTGGCGGCGGTGAACACGCCGGGTTCGGTGGCGGTGGCCGGCACGGCCGACGCGATCGGGGACCTGCTCGAACGGCTGGCGGACCGTGACGTGTTCTCCCGGCGGATCAAGGCGGACCGGGCCGGGCACTGCGCCCTGGTCGACCCGATGCTGCCCGGGGTGGAGGCGGCCCTGGCCGGACTGCGCCCGGGCGCCACGAGCGTGCCGATGTACTCCTCGGTGACCGGCGCGCCGATCGGCGGGGAGGTCCTGGACGCCCGGTACTGGTGCCGCAACCTGCGCGAGCCGGTCCGCCTGGACCTGGCGCTCGACGCGCTGCGCACCGACGGCTTCGGCGTGTTCACCGAGATCAGCCCGCACCCGCTGCTGGCCATCCCGCTGACGTCCTTCACCGCCGAGCGGGGCGGCGTCGTCCTGGGCAGCCTGCGGCGCGAGCACGGCGGCCTGGACCAGTTCGTGCGCGGGCTCGGCGAACTGCACGTGCACGGACGTACGGTGGACTGGACCCGGGTGGTCGACGCGCCCGGTCCCCGGGCCGACCTGCCCGGGTACGCGTTCCAGCGGCAGAGCTACTGGATCGACGGCGGCTCCCGCGCCCCGCGGCAGGAGCAGGCACCGGCCGTGGACCTGGCGTCCCGGCTGGCCGCCCTGCCCGAACCGGCGCGGGCCGACACCGTGATGGAGGCCGTGCAGGACGCCGTGCGCCACGTCCTGGGCCTCACCGAACCCCTGCCCGTGGACGAGCGGTTCCAGGAGCGCGGGCTCGACTCGATGATGGCGCTGCAGCTGCGCAACCGGCTCAGCGAGGTCACCGGCACGCCGCTGCCGTCGACCCTGGCCTTCGACCGCCCCACACCCCGGGCGGTGGTGGACCACCTGCTGGCCCACGCCTTCTCCGAACTCCCCGACCCTGGGCCGGTGCTGGAGCGCGCCGAGCGCCGCGACGTCCACCCGGCGACCGAGGGACAGCGCCGCCTGTGGTTCCTGGAGCGGATGCACCCGGAATCGGCGCAGTACAACGCCGTGTTCCGGCTGGAAGTGCGCTCGGAGCTCAGTCCGGCGACGTTCGCCCTGGCCCTGCGCACGGTGATGGAGCGCCACGAGGCGCTGCGCACCGGTCTCGAACTCCGCGACGGGGACCTGGTCCAGGTGGTGCACGAGGAGTTCACCGTCCCGCTGCGGCACGAGAGCGTCGGCGGCGCCGCGGAAGGCGCCGGGGAACTGGAGCGCCTGCTCCGCGCGGAGGAGCGCACCCCGTTCGCCCTGGACGCCGAGACCCTGTTCCGCTGCCTGCTGGTGGAGCGCGGCGACGGGTGGACCGTCCTCCTGACCGTGCACCACGCGGTCGTCGACGGCTGGTCGCTGGCCCTGCTGCTCGGCGAACTGCACGAGGCGTACCGGGCCCTGGCCGCCAGGGACGCCCTCAAGCTCCCCGAGGTCCGCTACCACCTCGGCGACTACGCGCGGTGGGAGGCGCGCGCCATCGAGGAGGGCGCCTTCGGGCCGTCGCTCGCCTACTTCGCCTCCGAGCTCGACGGCGTCCCACGCCTGGAGCTGCCCGCCCGCGACGGCGCCGGGCAGGACGGAGGCGACGCCGTGCACTTCACCGTGCCCGCGGAGATCAGGTCCGCCCTCGACGAGCTGGCGGGCCGCCACTCCGTCACCGGGTACACCGTGTACGTCAGTGCCTTCGCGGTGCTGCTCGCCCGCTACGCCGACCAGTACGACTTCAGCCTCGGCACGATCTGGTCGGCGCGCGAACTGCCCCAGGTGGCAGGGACGTTCGGCTTCCTGGCCAACACACTGCCGCTGCGCTGCGACCTCACCGAAGCGGTGTCCTTCGAGGACGTCCTCACCCGCACGCACACCCGCGTCCGGGGCGTCTTCGAGCACCAGGGCGTCCCGCTGACCGAGGTCGTGCGCGTCGTCGGCGGCGAACGGACCGGCGAGGAGAACCCGCTGTTCCGGGCGGTGTTCAACTACGGCGGCGCCGCCTTCCCCGCCCTCGGTACGGGTGAGGGGGCCTGGCTCCTTCCCGCGACGGGCAGCGTGTCGGGCAACGTCCGGGGCGCGTCCAAGTTCGAGCTGGGCCTCACCCTGACCGCCGACGGCGACGTACTGCGCGGGGAGCTGGAGTTCCAGGGCCACGTACTGGACCGGGAGTCGGCCCTGCGCATGGCGGCCAACTTCACGACCCTGCTGGCCTCGCTGGCCGCCGACCCCGCCGGCCCGGTCCGCCGCAGCGAGCTGCTCTGCGCCGAGGAGCGCGACTGGCTGGCCGGGCACCTCGGCGGCGCCGCTCCGGCCGACACCGGGGAGGACGCCTGCCGACGGGTCCTGGAGCAGGCCGCGCGGACGCCCGACGCGGTGGCCTTGGTGGCCGACGGGGGCGAGCTGACCTACCGGGAGGTGACGACGCGGGCCCTCGCGCTCGCCGCCGAACTGGCCGCACTGGGCGTCGTGCGCGGCGACTTGGTCGGCCTCTGCCTGCCGCGTACGGCCGAGCTGCCGGTGGCGATGCTCGGCACCTGGTTCGCCGGGGCCGCCTACGTGCCGCTGGACCCGGAGTACCCGAAGGCCCGCCTGGAGCACGTGGTGTCGGACAGCGGGATCGGGGTCGTGGTCTCGACCGACGCCCTCGCCGGCGTACTGCCACGAGGCCCGCGGGTCCTGTCCCTGGACGACACCACGCCCGCACGACCCGACGGATTCGCGCCCGTCCTGCCGGACCCGTCCGACGCCGCCTACGTCATCTACACCTCGGGCTCCACGGGCGTGCCGAAGGGCGTGGTGGTCGAGCACGCGCAGTTCACCGCGTTCTGCGCGGCGATGGACGAGCGCGTCGGCGGTGGCACGGGCGACAGCTGGCTCGCCGTCACCAGCGCCTCCTTCGACATCTCCTGCCTCGAACTGCTGTGGACCCTGACCCGGGGCTACCGCGTGCTGGTCGGCAACGGCGAGGTCGGCGGCTGGGCCGACTACCGCACGCTGCGGCCCACCCACCTGCAGTGCACTCCGTCGCTGGCCAGGATGCTGCTGGCGGACGCGGGCGGCCGCGAACTCCTCGGCGGGCTGCGGCTGCTCGTCGTCGGCGGGGAAGCGCTCGACCGGGGCCTGACCGAACGGCTGTCGCGCACCTGCGGCGGCGAGGTGGTCAACGCGTACGGACCCACGGAGGCCACGGTCTACGCGACGACCTGGCGGGTGGAGCCCGGGCGGCCGGTGTCGATCGGGGCGCCCGTGCCCGGCACCCGGCTGGCCGTCCTCGACCGCAACGGCCGCCCGGTGCCGCGGGGCTGCCGCGGCGAGCTGTGGATCGGCGGGGCCGGTGTCGCGCGGGGCTACCTGGAACGGCCCGAGCTGACGCGGGAGCGGTTCGTGGTGGACCCGTTCGAGGGCGCGGGGCGGATGTACCGCACCGGGGACGTGGTCCGCCACCGCGAGGACGGGTCGCTGGAGTACTGCGGGCGCACGGACGACCAGGTGAAGCTGGCCGGGCACCGCATCGAGCTCGGCGAGGTCGAGTCCGTGGTCGGCGAGTGCCCGGGCGTCCGGGAGGCCGCCGCGCTGGTCCGCTCGGACGACGGGCCCGCCGCGCTCTGGGTGTACTACTCCGGGGACGCCGACGAGGCTGCCCTGGCCGGGCACACCGCGTCCCGGCTGCCCGTGGCGATGCGGCCCGCGCGGTGGGTGCGGCGGGACTCCCTGCCGCTGACGCCGAACCGGAAGGTCGACCGGCTGGCCCTGG
Organism: Streptomyces sp. NPDC001941; assembly: GCF_040296945.1. NCBI lineage: Bacteria > Bacillati > Actinomycetota > Actinomycetes > Kitasatosporales > Streptomycetaceae > Streptomyces > Streptomyces sp. NPDC001941. The sequence goes on from NZ_JBEOYE010000151.1 coordinate 10,637, forward strand.
CCGCCCTGCCCGCACCGCGCACGGAAGCCGTGCGCCACGACGCCGGGGACGACCGGGTGGAGGAGGCCGTGGTCGCGGCCTGGTCCCGGGTGCTCGGCCCGGACCGGATCGACCCGGACCGGGGCTTCTTCGAACTGGGCGGCACCTCGATGGGCGCCCTCCGGGTCCACGAGCTGCTCCGCGCCTCCCTGGACCGCGACTTCCCGCTCTCGACGCTGTTCCGCTACTCCACGGTCCGCCGGCTCACCGAGCACCTGCGGGGCGACAGCGCCCGCGCCGTCACCGCGGCGGTGCCCCGTGGGCGTACGGACGAGGACGCCGTGGCGATCGTGGGCGTGGCCCTGCGGCTGCCGGGCGCGGACGACGCCGAGGAGTTCTGGGCGAACCTGCGCGGCGGCGTGGAGTCGATCCGCCGCTTCACCGAGGAGGAGCTGCTCGGCGCCGGAGTGCCCAGGAGCGCGCTGGACGCCCCCGGGTTCGTACCGGCCAAGGGCTACGTGGAGGGCGCCGACCTCTTCGACGCCGAGTTCTTCCACTGCGCCCCGGCCGACGCGCGGGACATGGACCCGCAGCACCGGCTGTTCCTGGAGACCGCCTGGCAGGGCCTGGAGGACGCGGGCGTCGTGCCCGGCACCGACCCGGGCCGCATCGGGGTCTTCGGCGGGGTCGGCTTCGGCGGCTACGACCAGGGTGACGCCGACGACATGTCGGAGGTCTTCCGGTCGGCGATCGGCAACAAGAACGACTTCCTCGCGACCCGCCTGGCGCACATGCTCGACCTGCGCGGCCCCGCGCTGACGGTCCAGACGGCCTGCTCCACCGGGCTCGTGGCCACGCACCTGGCCCGGCAGAGCCTGCTGCGCGGCGAGTCGGACGTGGCACTCGTCGGCGCCTCCGCCCTGACGTTCCCCCTGGAGCAGGGCTACCAGTACCAGGAGGGCTTCGTCGCCTCGCCCGACGGGCACTGCCGCCCCTTCGACGCCGACGGCGCGGGCACCGTCCTCGCCAACGGCGTGGTCGCGGTGGTGTTGCGGCGGCTCTCGGACGCCGTCGAGGCGGGCGACCGGATCTACGCGGTCGTGCGCGGCAGTGCCATCAACAACGACGGCTCCGACAAGGTCGGCTTCACCGCACCCAGCGTGAACGGCCAGGCCACCGTCATCAACGACGCCCTCGCCGACGCCGGACTGACCCCCTCCGACATCGGCTACGTCGAGGCCCACGGCACCGCGACGGCCATGGGCGACCCGATCGAGGTCCAGGCGCTGCAGGAGGTCTTCACCGCCGACCGCGAAGAGCCCTGCGCGGTCGGCTCGGTGAAGTCCAACATCGGTCACCCCGACGTCGCCGCGGGCCTGGCCGGACTCGTCAAGGCGGCCCTGTGCGTCTACCACGGGGAGCTGGTGCCCACGCTCCACTTCCGGCGCGTCAACCCCGAACTGGGCCTGGACCCGGCCGTCCTGCGCATCAGCGACGACACCCGCCCCTGGCCCGGCACCCGCCGCGCCGGAGTCTCCTCCTTCGGCATCGGCGGCACCAACGCCCACCTGGTCCTGGAGCAGCCGCCGCTGCGGCCCTCCGTACCGGACGTCCCGGCCGCTGTCCCCGCGCCGGTGGTCCTCTCGGGGCGGACCCCGCAGGCGCTCAGGGACCAGGCGGGCCGCTGGGCCCGCTGGCTCACCGAGCACCCCGGGACCGGCCTCGCCGACCTGGCCCGTACGTCCACGCGGCACCGCCGGCACTTCGCCGAGCGCGCGTCCGTGGCCGGAGCCGACCTGCCGGCGGTCGTCGCGGGGCTCGACGCCCTGGCGGCCGACCGGCCGGACCCCTCGCTCACCGTCGCCACCGCACGGCCCGGCAAGGTCGCCTTCGTCTTCCCCGGCCAGGGTTCGCAGTGGCCGGGCATGGCGCGGCGGCTGCTCGCCGAGAGCCCGGCGTTCGCCGCCGAGGTCGACCGCTGCGACGCGGCGCTCCGCCCCCTGACCGGCTGGTCGGTGCGCGCGCTGCTCGAGGACGACGACCGCATCGCCTGGGACCGCCTGGACGTCGCCCAGCCGGTGCTGTTCACCATGTACCTCGGTCTGGCGGCGGCCGTGCGGGCCCTGGGCCTCCGGGCGCAGGCCGTGGTGGGCCACAGCCAGGGCGAGATCGCCGCCGCCGTGTTCTGCGGCGCCCTGACCCTGGAGGAGGGCGCGCGGATCGTCGCCGCGCGCAGCACCGCCCTCGCCGCGCTGTCCTCCGACGGCGAGATGGCCACGGTGGAGCTCCCCGTCGCCGAGGTGGAGGCGGCACTGGCCCCGTACGGGGACGCCGTCTCGGTCGCCGTGGTGAACACGCCCGGCTCCACGGTCGTCTCTGGCGACCGCGCGGTCGTGGAGGAGCTGCTCTACGCGTGGGACGACCAGGACCTCATGTGCGGCCAGCTCAACGCCGCCTGCGCCTCGCACAGTGCGCACATGGACCCGCTGCTTCCCGGGCTGCGGGAGGCCCTCGCGGCGCTGCGTCCGCGCCCGGCCGAGGTACCGCTGTACTCCACGGTGCTGGGTCGCCGGGCCGAGGGCGAGGAGCTCGACGCCGACTACTGGTGCCGGAACCTGCGCGAACCCGTACGGCTCGATCTGGCGCAGCGGGAGCTGCTGGACGACGGCTACACGGTGTTCGTGGAGATCGGCCCGCACCCGGTCCTCGCGCTGCCGCTGGCCGACGGGGGCGCGGAGCGGGACGCGGTGGTCCTGGCGGCGATGGAGCGCGACCAGGGCGGTGCGGACCGGCTGCTGCGCACCCTGGGCGCGCTGCATGCGCACGGGGTGGAGGTCGACTGGTCGGCCGCCGCTCCCGACGGCCGACTGGTCGGACTGCCCGGTTACGCGTTCCAGCGGGAGCGCCACTGGCGGGAGCCCGCCCGGCGCAGGACGGTCGACCAGCGGTTCTGGGACGCGGTCGGCGCGGGCGAGGCGGATGCGCTCGCGGAGCTGCTGGGCGCGTCCGGGGAGGACCGGGAGAGCGTGGCGCACCTGCTGCCGCTGCTGCGGCGCTGGCAGGAGGAGCGCGACGGCGGTGCGGCGACGGGCGCGGCGACGGCAGGTGAGCTTCCGGAGGCCGGGTTCACGGAGCGCCTCGCCGGCCTGGGACGGGACGAGCAGCGCGACGTGGTGCTCGCGCTGGTCCGCTCGGAGGCCGCGGCCGCCCTCGGCCTGCCGGAGGTGCCCGGCGATCAGCCGCTCCAGCAGCTCGGGATGGACTCGCTGATGGCGGTCGGCCTGCGCGCCCGGCTGGCCCGGCACACCGGTCTGTCGCTGACCTCGGGGGTGCTGTTCCGCCAGGACGGCTGTGCGGGCATCGCGGACCACGTGATCGGCGTGCTCACCGGGCGGCAGCCGCTCGCGGTGGCGGCGGGCGACGACCTCGTACGGGTCCTCAAGCCCGCTCCACGGCCCAGGGCGCGCATCCTGTGCATGGCCGGCATGGGCGGTACGACCACCTCTCACGTCCCGCTCATCCCGTACCTCCCCGAGGACGTGGAGCTGCTCGGCATCCGGGTCCCCGGTCGTGAGGGGAGCGACGGGGAGGCCCCGGTGGGCGACGTGAACACCCTCGTCGACCGGGTCGTGGCGGAGCTGTCGGACCGTCTCGACGTGCCGACCGTCCTGTACGGGCACAGCCAGGGCGCCTGCGCGGTGTGGGAGATCGCGCACCGGCTGGGCAGCAGGATGGGCGGTCCGGAGCTGTCCCTGGTGGTGGTGTGCGCGCCGGCGCCGTTCGGCGAGGCACCGAAGGCGCTCAAGCGGTTCCTGGAGGTGTCGACGCTGTGGGACACGGCGGAGCCGGGGACCCTGGTGGAGTTCTTCCGGGGGGTGCTGCCCGACGAGATCCTCGCCCACGAGGAGGTCTTCGCCGGTTACCTGCAGAACCTGCGCGACGACTCCGCGATGTGGAACCGCTACCAGCTGCTGCTGGACGCCGACCGCAGGGGCCCGCTGGACATCCCGGTCACGGCGGTGTCGGCCGCGGGCGACCCGGTGCTGCCCGAGGGCACGATGGACGCCTGGTCGACGTTGACCCGGGGCGCCTTCGTGGCCCGCAGCATCGAGGGCTCCCACTCGGCGCCGCTGGAGAACCCGGAGGCGATGGCCCGGGAACTGACGGCGGCGATCCCGTGGGGGCTGGCCCTCGACGCCTGAGGGTCGAGGCGCCCCCAGCGCACGCAAAAAACACCACCGCCCCGCACCCCCAAAACCCCCGCCCAGCCACACCCCAG
>NZ_JBEOYE010000152.1:0-14834 GCF_040296945.1 Streptomyces sp. NPDC001941
GCGGCGCTCATCGTGGCGGGGCGTGCTTCCCGGCAGGGAAGCGATGGAGTGGACCCCTTCGGAATGCGTCAGGGCCGGGGCCGGCGTCGTGCCGTGCGCCGCCGCAGCAGGACGACGCCGTACAGCAGCCCCGCCCCGATCACGGCCGCCACCAGGCGCCTGGCGAGACCACCGGACTCCTCCAGGGCCGTCTGCAGGAGCCCCCGGTCACCGTTTCCTCCGCCCTTCCCGCCGCTCGCTGCGGCGCCCTGGCCGGGCGTGCCCTCGGCGGACGCCGAGTGGTCGCCGCCCATCCAGACCTGGGAGCCGTTCCCGGAGGTGAGGGCCGCGCGGGCGGACCGGGCCGTGTCCTGCCTCATGTCCGTCCACCGGCCGCGGAAGGCCTGGGCCGGGGCGACCGTGCGCAGGTCCAGCCGGGACAGGTCGACGCCGCCGTAGATGTACGTCTGCGTGTACAGGTAGTCGCCCTTGCGGGTCTTCTCGGTGTACTTGAACTCCCCCTGCTTGAAGGAGCGTACGTAGGCGTCGAAGGTGTCGCGGGGCTTCCATGCCGTGCGGGTCCGCCACCGGCTCACGTCGGCCCGGTCGATGAGGTCGCCGTAGGTGGTGGGACGGTGGGCGTCGCGCTGGCGGTACCACTCGGCGGCGACGCGGGCGAGGTAGGCGCGGCGCAGGTCGGCGTACTCGGGCGCCTGGTTCACTGCGCGCTCGATGCCGGGCAGGATCAGCTGCCGGAACGTGGCCTCGTTGCGTGCCTCGGCCGTGGGGTCGCCGCCGCCCTTGCAGGAGGCGGCCCCCGTGCTGCCCGGTCCCGACAGGCGCTGGGACTCCATCTTCACCTTCAGGGGCGCGTCCAGGATGTACAGCTGGTCCTGGTCGTCGTTGACGTGGGCCTCACCGGGGACGATCCAGGTGCGGAAGGACAGGCAGTCCTTGCCGATCCGCTTCCAGAACTCCTTGCCCCGGGACGTCTTCGGGTGGATCAGGGATGCGGTGGTCTTCTTGAGCTGGAGGTCGGCCTGGAGCAGGACGCGGCCGACGTCGGTGCCGCCCAGCAGCGGGTTGACGATCCGGTCGGGCTCGGTGGGGTTGAGGTTCACCCAGAACGTGGAGCGCGGCATGGAGAGCCAGACGAAGAACGCGTCCGAGGACTCCTTGGCGGCCTTCACCCCGGCTTCCGCATCGGCCTTGCCGCCGGGCTTGCCGGGCCCGGCGTTGAAGGCGTAGCGCAGGCCCCGGCCCGAGTCGGAGAGGTAGCGCAGTTCCAGGGTGGTGAAGTCGATGCCGCCCGGCGCGGCGGAAGGGTCGGCCAGGGCCTTGGCCAGACCGCTGCTCCCCCGCGTCGCCCCGCCCTCGTCGCAGGGCCCGGCCCGCCGGAGTCCGGCGCCCGTGAAGACGGCGGGCGCGGCGGCCACGGCCGGCGAACCACCCTTCCACGTCGCACCGTTGGCCTTGGTGGTGGGGCAGGGGGCACTGGGTACGTTCAGGACGTCGCTGGTGGCGTTCTCGTACTTCTTCTCGTCCTCCAGCTCCTGCGCGTACTGCTTCCTGGCCTGCGTGATGCCCGTTCCCAGTTCCACGCGTGCCTGGGCGTTGCGGGCACGGGCGATCTTCTCGTATTTGATCTCGATCCTCTTGATCGCCTTCTGCTGTCCGTCCGGCTTCGCGTACGTCTTGCTCTGGACGGCGGCGATCTTCTTGTCGCGTTCGGCGATCTCGGCCGGGGTGAGGCCGTAGTCGTACGCGTAGAAACGGCGCGCGCCGCCGTCCACGACCTTCTGGCACTCCTCGCAGTAGTCCCGGTCCGAGGCCCAGGTGAGCTGTGCGAAGGAGGCCCCCTTGTAGGCGGGGTCGGTGGCCAGGCGATTCAGGGCGCGCAGGACGAGCGGCTCGGAGTGCAGGCCCTTGGGATCGCCCTCGTCGTGGGCCTTGGCACTCCCCGGGAAGCTCATCCCGCCGATCATCAGGACGTGGTCGAGGCCCGCCTTGCGGATGCGGTCGTAGGCGTCCGCGGGCAGGTAGTCGCGGAAGGCGAAGAGGTCGACCTTCCGGAAGACGACCAGGGGTCCGACGCCCTGGGGAGGCCGGCTGACGAGGTCGTCCAGCTGTTCCTCGCTGAGACCGGTCGGGTCGGCGAGCGTGAAGGCGACGTTCGCCAGTTCGTTGAAGGCCCTGTGCGGCTGCCCCTTCTCCATGGCGTACCGGATCATCAGGAGCTCTTTCATGAGCTTGTCGCCGTAGTACGGCAGCTTGCCACTGTCCGGCAGGGCCTTCGGTGATGCCGCTGCCGCGCGTGGTGCGGTGATGCTGCCCGCGCGTGCCTGTGCGGGATGGGCGGGATGGAAGGCTGTAGAAGGCAGCGCCTGGGCCGCGGTGCCGGTGAGCGACAGGGCGAGCGCGACGGCGGTCGTGGTGGAGCGCAGGACGGCCGTACGGCGGTGGCGGGCGAGGGGGATCACGGTGGCGCGTCCTCCGGAGACGTAGCGGTCGGGTGGGGGTCGCGGCGGGGTCGACGCCCTGGCCGGGACACTCGCAGCGTGGAGGTCAGCGGCCTGGGTCACCAGGTCACGCGACCGGCCATCGGTGACCGGTCGCGTCCACGGCACGGCCGGAGCGACCGGCGGCGGCCCGGGTTTGTCCGCCGCGCGGGCGGGACCCGTTGAGCGAGCACTTGCTGGGAGCGGATCCGGCAGGAAGGTGGGACGTGCTCGGGTCCTCAGGCTCCAAGAAGACTGAGGACGGCCCTGAGGTAGACGGCGTACACCGTGGGGAGTTCGGCCAGGTGAGCGCGCTCGTCGATGCCGTGCAGGCCTTCGTAGGGCACGCCGAAGCCAGCAGTGGCCGCGATGCCCTGCCCGGCGAGCAGGTTGCCGATGTTGGATGGGCCCGCGGTCTTCGCCCGCACGGTGAGTCCCGTCTCGGCCGCGGCGCGGAGCAGAGCGGCGGCCGGCTGCTCATCCGTGACGAGGCGGAACGGCGGCCACTCGGCGACCGGGGTGACCTCGGTGGGTGCCGGGGCGGGCAGCTCCGCGTCGAGCTCGGCGACGGCCTCGCGCACGAGGGCCTCGGCGTCGTGCCCGTCGAAGCCGGGGACGGTGCGGATGTCGACGTTGATGTCGACCCGGTCGGGGGTGACCGAGAAGCCCTGCCCGCCGTGGAAAGCGGTGACAGAGAGCTTCGCCGGCAACGGGAACCCGGACGCGTCATCCGCACCAGGCAGCTCGGCGGTGTCCAGGAGCCGGACGAGGTGGGCCGCGCGGGAGATGGCTCCGGTGACCTTCTTGCTGGAGCCGGAGTGTCCGGAGGGGGCGTGCACCGTGATCGTGGCCCGCCACAGGCCGCGGCCGCCGACTACGACGTCGGACAGACCGGGATAGCCGATCATCACCCCGGCGGGGCGGGCCGCGAGCGGGTCGGCGAGGTAGGCACGGGCGCCGCCGAACCCGCCGGTGTGCTCATCGACGTCCAGCAGTACGGCGAGCCCGCCGCTCAGCTCGGCAGTGCGGGGCGCGAGGTCGGCGGCGATGTGGCAGAACGTCGCCGCCGCGAGCTTGGAATCGGCCGCGCCCCGGCCGCACAGCCAGCCGTCCACGATGTCGCCGCAGGCCGGCGGGAACGACCAGGCAGCCTCGTCGCCGTACGTGGCGGTGTCCACGCACGCATCCAGCGTCCACCACGCGCCGGGTCTTCCTCCGGTGATCTCCACCAGCAGCCCCACCAGGGCGCCCGTAGCATCGTGCAGGCGCCGGTGCGGCAGCTCACGGGCGGCGAGCCAGTGCTCCAGCACCGTCAGGACCGGCCCGTAGTCGTCGATGCCCGCCCGGCTCGGACGCCGGATCAGCTCGCTCGCCAGCTCGACGACGGACGCCGTACGAGCCTTGGCCAACCGCTGGAGATCCTCGATCACGCTTTTCCCTCGCCCCCTGATCGTGCCGTACCGCAGCGCGCGTACCTTCTCGATCGTCTCCACCGGTCGCGCGGACGCGGACGGCTCCTGCCCATGGTGGACCACCCCACCGCGCGGGCGTGCTCGGTGCCGGAATCCGCCGTGGCGCGCTCGGTGCCGCCCCTCACCCGTACCTGCGCGTACTCGTACCGCCCACCGCCCACCGCCCGCCCCCGCCCGAGGCGTGCCGTCCAGCAACCGGCTCCTGAGTGGCAGGGGTGGTGCCCCCGCGCGAGGATGCTTCGGGGGCCTCGCGGGTCGGTACGGAAAGGTTCTGTTCATGGCGAAGGCGTATCTGGTGGGCAGCGGGATCGCTTCCCTGTCGGCGGCGGCGTTCCTGATCAGGGACGGCGGCTTCGCCGGGTCGGACATCGTGGTGCTCGAGGAGCAGGACCGTACCGGGGGCAGTCTGGACGCGGCCGGATCTCCCGAGACCGGATACACCATGCGCGGCGGCCGCATGTTCGAGATCCACTTCGAGTGCACCTACGACCTGCTCGGCTCGATCCCGTCCCTGGACGACCCTTCGAAGTCCGTCACCGACGACACCTTCGCCTTCCACGAGGACTTCGCCTGGGACGACCACGCCCGGCTCGTCGACGCGTCCGGCAAGGTCGTGCCCTCGCACTCGATGGGCTTTTCCGAGCGCGACCGCCTCGAGCTGGTCAAGTGCGTGGGTACGCCGGAGAAGCTCCTGGACGGCAAGCGCATCGTCGACTGCTTCAGCCAGGAGTTCTTCCACACGAACTTCTGGTGGATGTGGTGCACCACCTTCGCGTTCGAGCCCTGGCACAGCGCTATCGAGTTCCGGCGCTACCTGAACCGGTTCATCCACTTGTTCAAGACCTTCGACTCCATGTCCGGCATCTACCGCACGCGCTTCAACCAGTACGACTCCATCGTGCGCCCCCTGCAGAAGTGGCTGACCGACCAGGGCGTCACCATCCAACTGGACACCCAGGTAACCGACTTGGGCCTGGCCGACGGTGACGGGCCGACCGTGGAGTCGATCACCTGGACGCGCGGCGGACAGGACGAGACGATCCAGATCGCCCCGGACGACCTCGTCCTGGTCACCAACGGGTCGATGACGGCGAACTCCACGACCGGCTCCACCGACGCCGCCCCCGTCCTGGACACCTCCGGCGCAGGAGGCTCCTGGCGCCTGTGGGAGACGCTGGCGGCCAAGCGGGACGGTCTGGGCAAACCCGCCGTCTTCAACACCTCGACCGACGACTCGACGTGGGAGTCCTTCACAGTCACGACCAAGGACCCCACCTTCTTCGAGCTGATGGAGGAGTTCTCCCGCAGCGAGGCGGGCAAGGGCGGCCTGATCACCTTCAAGGACTCCGGCTGGCTGATCACCATCGTGCTCAACCACCAGCCGCACTTCCACGAGCAGCCCGACGACACGTTCGTCTGGTGGGGCTACGCCCTCTTCCCCGACAAGCCCGGCGACTTCGTGAAGAAGCCGATGCGCGAGTGCACCGGCCGCGAGATCCTCGACGAGGTGCTCCAGCACCTGCGCTTCGAACAGGGCCCGCGGATCCTGGAGAACTCCATCGTGATCCCGGCCCTGATGCCGTACATCACCAGCCAGTTCCTGGTCCGCTCCGCCGGTGACCGCCCCCCGGTCGTTCCCAAGGGCTCCACGAACCTCGCCTTCATCGGCCAGTACGCAGAAGTCCCCGACGACGTCGTCTTCACCGTCGAGTACTCCGTACGCACCGCCTGGACCGCGGTCGCCGGCCTGCTCCACCTCGACAAGCAGCCCCCGCCCGTCTACAAGGGCGGCCACGACCCCAAGGTCCTCGTCGAGGCACTGGCGACCATGCACCGCCGCTGATCCATGACCTCGGCCGGGGAGGGAGAGCAGCGGGCCACGGCGCGAGATGCACAAGAAACGGAAGGACGGTCCGTAGGATTGCGATCCCCGCTCGCCCTGCTCGCGGCGGCGAGTGCCTGCAAGCAGTGAGCGCCTGGAAGCAGTGAGCCCAGTCCATGAGAAAACGAAGGCGCAACACCCTGCTGAGGTACCGCTTCGGTGCGGGCCGCAAGAGCGGGATGCTTCCCTCCCCCCATCCCGTCTCCCTCACGGGTGAGCCGCTTGGCTTCCGCAGGAGACGGGAGACCTCCACCGTCACCCTGCCCGCACGGGTCATCGACGAGCCCGAATGGGCGCAGGAGCTCGCGGACGTCCTGTGCCAGCTGGGCGAGCTGCTCCTGCGCTCCGGCGCCTACACCGGGGAGGTCACCAACACGATCCAGGACGTGGCCGCCCGGTACGGCCTGCAGGTCCGCTCGTTCATCGTTCCCACCGGGCTCCTCGTCCGCCTCGGTACGCAGGCCGGCGGCCACGGCGGGGTCATCGACTTCATGCCGGTCCCCGGGCAGAACCTGCGCCTGGACCAGATCCAGGAGCTCCACGCACTCGTCCAGCGGATGCGCGCGGAAGCCCTGCCCCTCGGTGAGGCGCACGCCGCGCTGCTGCGGGTGCGGGAGCTGCCGCAGCAGACCTCCGTCACGCTCGGGGTCCTCGGCTACATGATCCTGACCGTGGGCCTGGGCCTGATCCAGCACCCGACCCTGCCCTCCCTGGCGGCGTACGCGGTGCTCGGTGCCGGAGTCGGTGTCCTGCGTGAGATCGCCAAGCGCCATCCCGCTCTCACCAGCCTGCTGCCGGTCGTGGCCGCTGCCGCCGCGACGACCGCGTCCATGCGCTGGGCGGGGCCGCTCCTCGACGAGCAGCCCACCGCCATGCTGATCGCCCCTCTGATCGCCTTCCTCCCCGGAACCGCCCTCACCATGGGTGCCATCGAACTCGCCACCGGCGCCATGCTCTCGGGCATCGCCCGTCTGGCGGGCGCCGCGAACGTGCTGCTGCTCCTCACCCTGGGCATCCTCATCGGTACGTCACTCGGCGGATCGCACCCGCCCACGGGACCGCCTCCCGAACTGCTGGGCAGCTGGGCGGTCTGGGCCGGTGTCTTCCTTCTCGGACTCGGCTTCCTCATCCGCGACTCCGCACCCCGCGCGGCCGCCGGCTGGGTGCTGGCCGCCCTCCTCCTGGAACGCGCCATCCAGCTCGCCGGCGGGCATCTCGGAGGCGCCCTGTTCGGTGCGTTCCTCGCGGGCATGTCCCTTCCACCCGTGGCCGCCTACATCGCCCGCAGGTCCGGTACTCCGAACCAGGTCATCTTCCTGCCGTCGTTCTGGATGCTCGTGCCCGGGTCCCTCGGCCTCAAAGGAGTGTCCGACCTCCTCCTCACCCGTACCACCGAGGACATCGGCATCCTGATCACCGCCGTCCTCACCGTCCTCGCCATCGCCCTGGGCGTACTCGTCGGAGCCAATCTCCTCCAACAGACCCAGGTCGAGGTATCGGACGAGGTCACCGACCCGAGCCCGGCCCCGGTACCGGACAAGGGGCTGTGACCCTCAGAGCCAGAGGACCCCAGAGGAACCTCCAGGAGGACGCAAGGCAGTCGGCGAGGCTCAAGGAAGGATGCCAGTGCGGCGGGGAGCTGGCTCATGCCCAAGGACACCGTCGGGTGATGCGAGCAGGGGCGGCGAGGCGCGGTGAGTTGAGGTGTGGTGGCAGGATGGCTGGGTGGTGGACTCTCTGCGTGAACTGTGGCTGCGCGGCCTCGCCTTCAACCCGGCGGCGCCCTCCGACCTCCTCATACTCCTGCTGGACCAGGGCGGGGAGGTGGGCCTGGAGATGTGCAAGGACCGGGCTCTGCCTGACGCCGTCATCGACGCGGCCCTGTCCCATCCCGCAGTTGCTGTGCGCGGCGCGCTCGCCCGTAACCTGCGCATCGATCCGGTACGGCTCACGCCGCTGGCCACTGACCGCTCGGGACTGGTCCGCGCCCGTCTCGCCGGCGGCATCAACACCGGGTTCGAAAGGGACCGGATGGTGCGGTGGGTCCGGCCTCTTCCCGATGACATCCTGGTGACCCTGCTGACCGCCCAGGAAGCGGGCGAGGACGGGATGGTCGATACGAACGACATCCTCTGGGAGTTGGAGTCGTCGCGGCAGATCCCGCCGTCCTTCGAAGCATCCCTGGCAGGACGTGAACACCCCGAACTGCGCATCCGGGCCACCCGGTACTGGGGGTCCCTCACGCCGGAGGAGCAGGCGGGGCTGCTGGATGATCCGGACCCAGCGGTGCGCGAAGCGGCCCGGGAGAGCAGCTGGGTGCTGGATGCCGAGCGGGTCGAGGCTCGGCTCTCTTCGTACCGGCCGCACAACCGCGGATTCATCTACAGCTCGTGCGCCCTGACCCCGGCGCTGGTCGAGCAGTGCTTCACGGACGGCATGGAAGATCAGCTGACCCTCAACCCCCACGCCCCGGCCGACGCCCTCGCACGCCTCGCACACCACCCCGAAGCCAGGATTCGCGCGCGCATCGCGCTCCGGCCCGACCTGGGACCGGACCTGGTCGCAGAGTTGGCCGCCGACTCGGATGAGGACGTGCGGCTGTGCGCGCGCCTGCACGCCTTCTCGCATACCTGGGTCGAGTACGCCATGCTGCGCGAGGCGGTCGAGCACGGTCCGAACTGCGCGTGTCCGTTCGCCGAACCTGCCCGCCGGCCCTCGGCCGACTGGTACGCGGCCTGCGCGTCCTCCGGGGAGCCCGCTCTGCGCCGGGCCGCGGCGAGCTGGCCCGGGCTGCCCGACCCTCTCGTCGCGGAACTCGCCCTGGACGAGGACGAGGAGGTACGGATCCGGCTGGCCTGCTACCACCCCGAGGCACCCTCACAGCTGCTCCTGGACGTTTTCCTCGCTCGTCCTGCCCACCGCCCGCACCTGCTCACCCTGCCCCACTTCCCCACCACCGGACTGGCCCACCTGATCGACGATCCGGACCCCGAAGTACGCGTACTCGCCGCCGCCGACCCGGCCCTCGCCACTCCCCCGGTCGACGACCCCGACGACGCGGTACGCCGAGCCGCCGCCGCCAACCCGGGCCTGGCACCGCACACCCTGGAGACGCTCCTTGGCGACCCGCGCACCGCAGAGGGCGCTGCCGCCAACCCCGCCCTGACCCTCTCCCGCATGCACGCCCTGATCGACGATTGCTTCAGCGCTCGGTAGCCGGATGAGCGCGAGCAGGCCCCCTGGGGACGTCACGGGCGCCCGTAGGCACACTGAGGGGATGGATTCTGATCTCTGTCCCGATGTGCTGGCCGCCGGAGGCCTGGTACCCGCGTTGCGCCAGGCGGGCGCGGAGCTGGGCGTGAACGTGACGGTGGTGCCGGACGGCGCCGGGGCTCGGATCCGATGGGAGGGGCAGGACGGAGCAGTCGTGCGTGATCCGCTGCAGGTAGAGCTCAGCGCGAAAGAGCGGACGTTCTTCACCACGGGCATGGGGCCGGACCGTGGTGTGGAGCTCGTGTCCGGGACGGTGACCGGCCTGGGGAACGTGGTCCGCCTCGCCGTGGCCTGGGGGCAGGGGGTTGCGCTCTCCCATCTGCACGCCCAGTTCCCTGGCACCTACTCCTCCAAGCTCGCGCTCGCGCACGAGCAGGGCCTGGAGGCAGTCCTCGCTCTGCAGTGGCGGATGCTGCACGACCAGGCCGCGGAGGAGGAGTCGTTTGTGGCGTTCGGGGAGCTGGTACGGGCCGCGTACGCGGAACCGAGGCTGCGGCGGCTGTCGGCGTTCACCAGCCACTGGGTGCTGGGATTCAGCACCAGCGTCCATCCCCACGCTCAGCCTGTCATCGCCCTGGCCCCGGCCGGGGAGGCGCGGCCCTACGAGGTACGTCGCTACCCGCACGACGGTGTCCTCGCACAGGCCAGTACGGCACGCGAGGCCGTGACGCTGGCGCTGGCCCATCTGCCCGAGGGCCTGGGACCTGTCACGGCCGACCGCGAACCCTGACCCCGGAGTGGACAGTGAATGCGGCTCCGTCCGCAGGGCCTCGCGCGCCGGCGCACGGACCGGAAGTGCCGACGGAGCCAGCGCGAAGCTGGCTCTCGCTGGCCCAGGGAGCGAGAGCGCCTGGGCCACCTCGGATGGAGACGTCCCGAACCGCAACGGACCCGCTAGCGGCTGCCGCCTGTCGGCAGGGGGCCGTCAGCCAGCCGCGATGATTTCGTCGGCCATGGTGAAGAAGTACGCCTGCTGGGCTTCTGCGGTCAGGCGGATGTGGCGGACGGGCTGTTCGCTCGAGACCGCGATGCTCAGCCAGGCGGCAGAGGGGTCGCCGCCCGAAGGGGAAGCCGTTCCGGCGTCCTTCCAGGTGCGCCCGTCGGCGGACACCTCATAGCGCACGGTGCGGGGGTAGTACGTGGCGGTTCCCTCGGCGCGCAGCCAGTGGGAGGAGATGGTCGAGATGCGGGTGGGTTTCCCCAGGTCGACGGAGATGCGGATGTCGCCGCGTTGGTCGGTGCGCCAGGGGTGGAAGCCGAGCCAGCCGCCGTGGAAGGGGCTGGGCTCCTTGCCCGTGTCCTCGGTCGAGTTGGGGTCCCATGCTCCGTTGGTGAGCAGGCCGCAGCCCCTGGCGGCGTCGTCGCAGCCGGCCGGTTCGCCGTACCCGTCCACGTACCGTTCCGGGCTCGTGGTGTAGGTGCTTCCCCGTGCCTGGTCGGTGAGGCGGGCGGTGCGCTGCACGCCCCACTTGTCCACGGCGACGACCCGGAAGTCCGTGGGGGCGGCGATATCACCCTTCGGGTCCTCGAAGGAGCGTGCTTCTCGGCCGAGTTCGGCGATCTTGCGGCTGCCGCGGAAGACCTGGTATCCGGTGACGGGGTCGGCAGCGTCCTCCGTCGAGGGTGACCAGGAGATCCGGGTCTTCCCGCGTTCCGTGCTCACCGCGAGGTCGTTCGGCGGTGAGGGGACCGTGACGATCCGGCCTCCCTTGCCCGTGGGGTGTCCTGGCGCGGTCTGGTCCGGCTTCCAGTCGGTCTCGGTGAACCGCCAGGCCGGCTGGTAGAAGCCGTCTCCCGCGAGGCTGCGGTCCAGGATGCCCTGGAACTCGACCGTGCCGTCCGCCAGCGGGCGCCACACGTAGCTGCCGGAGTCGCCCCCGGCCACCAGAGCTGAACCGTCCTTGCTCGTCATCAGGCACCCCAGGTCCTGCTGGCACGGGTTCCACGTGACGATCTCGCCGCACCTGTAGGAGTACGCGCCGTCGAGCTTGGAGAAGCAGACCGTGCCTCCGCGCCGGGCGCTGTCCGGGGTGGCCACCCGGGAGACGGGCGCGACCGGCGGCAGGGTGACGGGCCCGTTCTCCGTGTCGATGGTGATGTTCTTCTCGCCCGGCGCGATCCGCACGAGCGGGGCGATGTCGGTGCGCTGGGTGTCGACCAGGGCGATCCGGGGCGGCTCGTCGCTCCACTGCCCGTTCTTCAGTCGGTAGGTGGTGTGGGAGACCCGGCCCAGCGTCTCCCACCGCCCGTAGTCGTGGACGTACCAGCCCTTCAGCGTCGCCGTATGGCCCACGGTCATCAGGTAGTTGCGTCCGTCGCGCACGAACAGGCCCGCTCCCCGCGCCCGGCGGAGATCCATCCTCGGCTCCGGCTCGGGGAATTCGTTGTACGCCGCCAGGTACCCGTCGATCGGCCCGGCCACGTGCCCCGCGTACTGATCCACCGCCGCCACCCGCTGCGAGGCCGTGACGGACGACGCGGCGACCAGTGACGCAGCCCCCATGGCCGCCACCGCCGACAACCCCAGCCACCGCCGCGTTGGACGCATACGAGTCTCCCTCTTCATGAGCTTCATGAGCGCAGGCACCGCACCTGGCGCAAGCATCACGTGCCTCCGCGCGGATACCGCGCAGCCATCGGCGGGTGGCCTGCGAGTTACTCCAGATGGCGTGGTGCCCGTGCTCGGCAGGGCCGGCCTTGGGCAGGGTCTTCTCTGGTCTCACGCGGGTCCAGGGCCGTGACGAGGTGTGGTCTTGTCGTGGCGCGGGCCACGGTCACCTGATCGCGGCACGCTCCACGGTCGCCCGGTGGGGGGATTTCGTACTGCGCATACGCTCTGCCCGTCTCGGACGTCAGCGGTGTGGCCTGCGTGCTGCCCCGCCGGTGGCGGGCTCCTGCTGTCCGGCGTCACGTCACAGCAGTGAGGGGGCGGTAGCAGCAACGTGGTTCACCACCAGGCATCTTGGCCGGTGGAGATCACAATTCGGCTGTGCGGCAATGGATCTGTTGACCCGTCATGCACGGCGATCGTAGTGTCTGCGCGATCAGGTGATCCGATCACATGTTCGCCTGGACTCACAGGTTCTTCGGGGGGAGGAACTGCCATGGGCTGTGCCATGTGCAGGATCGACGGAGCGCTCATCGCGTACGGACGCTTGGCGCCGCCGACGCCGCCCCGGCACGTCGGGCGGGTCGGACAGGCCACGCCGAATGGTCCGGCCGGAAACACGTCGCCCCGGCTCCACGAGGTCTGACCCACCGCGCGGCGCGTCCCCGGACCAGGACCGTCGGACACCCTCCAGGATCCCGCACCGCGCCCCGCGCGAACCGGCGGCCACCCCGGCCGCGGCTCCCGCCCACGAACCAGCGGCCGCCCACGGACCCTCCCGTGGACCGAGCGGCCCGCGCCCCCAACCTCCCCTCGTCTGTTCGGACATGAGCAGCGGAGCGAGCCCCGTCGACCGGTCCGTCGCGCACCGCCGCGCGGCGGAACACGCCCTCCGCACGCCCCGAACCGAACGGAACCGGGCGGCCCTTCCCGGCCCGCCCGCCCCCGTACCGCGGACTGCCGCACCAGGCTGTCCGCTTCCCCCGCACCGCACGCCCGCTGAAGGAGATCCCGTGCGCTCTCGACCAAGGCTGTTCCCACCCCGATCACGAAGATCAGCGGTCTTCACGCCCGCTGTCACGGCCGTCACCACGCTCGCGCTGCTCGGCGGCCTGGCCACCCAGTCCGGGCCCCTCCCCGTGGACGTCCGTGCCGCCAAGGCCTCCGACTCGTCGGACTGGTACGTCGACACCCCGGCCGAACTGCTGCGTCAGGACCAGTGCCTGATGTCGGACGTCCTGCGCCTGGGCGGTCCGTCGATGGCCGTGACGGCGAAGGACGGGCTGAACCAGACCCCGGAGAAGCTGCGGCAGCTCGCCGACCGGCAGTACTGGGAGAAGACCCCGCTCGCCACCGCGTACAAGACCGACAAGGACGCCGCGCTCGCCGAGCTGAACCGGCTCGACGCGCTCCACGACAGCTGGAAGATCACCGGCCTGGAGACGCCGGGCGGCTTTGCCTCCGTCGCCGACTTCGAGTGGCCGCCCGGGACCAGTGGCGGCGACGGCCAGGACTTCCACTCCCAGACCGGTCTGACGGCGTGGATCGCCGACCGGTTCTGGAAGGACGAGAGCGACTTCTACGAGGACGCCACCCCGCCCGCCGACGCGAAGACCGTCGCGGCGGTCAAGGCGCTGGGGCAGCCGCTGTACGGCAGCGACCCCAGTCCGGCACTGCCGGACTGGAACCGGCAGGTCGCCCTGCACGACGCCTACGAGCACCTGACGGACTGGAGCCTGGAGCCCACCGGTGCGGACAACGCCCGTCTCTTCCTGGGCTCGGGCGGCTTCCCGAGGCAGGCACCGGCACCGGGCACGGCCGAGCACCGGGTCATGGTGGAGGACCTCAAGTCCCGCTTCGCCGCGTGCGCGTGGCGCGATCCGATGGACCCCGAGCAGGTCCTGGGTGAGGTCACCGCGACCGCCGCGGCCGAGTGGCAGCAGGAGATAGCCGCCCAGGCCGCGAAGCGCAACGACGTCCTGGCCGCGAACAAGAACGCGGTGCAGGCGCTCACCACGGCTTCGGAGTCGATGGGCAAGCTGCTCGGCCACTCGTGGGTCGCTGACCACATCACCCGGTGGCAGGACTTCTGGTCCTCGGGCGGTGTCGGCTGGATCGGCACCTCGCCGATGGCGGTGCAGATTCCCGGCGCGGCCGGCAAGTGCCTGGGCGCGCAGGGTTCGGGCACCGCGAACGGCACGCCCGTCGAGGTCGTCGCCTGTGCCACGGCGGCGGCGCAGCAGTGGCGGTTCAACGGACGCTACGGCGAGGGCTACAGCCTGCAGAACGTCAACTCGCAGAAGTGCCTCGACGTCGCCACCGACCGTACGAAGATCCAGCTCTACACGTGCAACGGCACCCCCATGCAGGTGTGGAAGTTCAGCGTCCGCGCCGGCTCGACCCTGCAGAGCGTGGGCGCGGCCAAGTGCCTGAACTTCCCGGCGTATACCGCGGGTCAGGACGCGCTCGCCGCCGCGTGCAGTACGGCCGCCACGCAGAAGGTGCTGTTCAAGGTCTCCGAGCACAACGGGACCGTTCCCCCGGCGTCGCAGTTCACCAAGGCGACCCAGCGGCTGAACGCCGCGCGCACCGGAGCCCAGGCCGAGCTGGCCGAGCTCAAGCGCCAGGCGACGGCGGCGACGAACGCCCAGAGCGCCAGCACCACCGCCGAGCAGGCGGCGTACGCGATCGCCGACGCGGCCGGTGCGCCGCGCGGTCGCGGTCTGCTGGTGGGCCAGCAGAAGGCGCAGGTCACCCAGGGAGTCGCGGCAGCGGTCGCGGCGCTGGTGAAGGCGGGCGAGACGGCCGAGGCGGCGACCAGGGCCGCCGCCGCGGACAGTGCCACGATCGCCCAGCGGGCGCTGGCGCAGGCCGCGCAGTCCAAGGCGGAGTTCCGCAGGCAGGCGGCCTACCGGGCCGAGTTGCAGGCGAAGGCCGCCGCCGACGGGGCGAAGCTGCACCGGGACAACGCCAAGAAGGAGAAGGAGACCGCGGAGGCCAAGCTCGCGGTGGCGCTGAAGGCGGAGAGCGACGCGAAGGTCGCCGCCGCCGACGCGCACGCCAAGCGGCTCTCGGCGGAGGCTGAGGAGAAGACGGCGAAGGCGGAGAAGGAGACCGCCGCC
>NZ_JBEOYE010000153.1:0-14427 GCF_040296945.1 Streptomyces sp. NPDC001941
GCCCTGCCCGGTCACCCGGGCAGGGCCGCCGCTCCTTCCCCCCTCTATGCGCGTAGAGTCGCGCCTGAGCCGCAAGAGCAACCGAAGCCGGAAGGACATGCCATGGACGTCATCTCCGTCATCCGCACCAAGCGGGACAAGGGCGAGCTGAGCCCGGAGCAGATCGACTGGGTCATCGACGCCTACACCCGTGGCGTGGTCGCCGACGAGCAGATGTCGGCCCTGGCGATGGCGATCCTGCTGAACGGCATGAACCGCGACGAGATCGCCCGCTGGACCGCCGCCATGATCGCCTCCGGCGAGCGGATGGACTTCGGCGCGCTCTCCCGCCCCACCGCCGACAAGCACTCCACCGGCGGCGTCGGCGACAAGATCACCCTGCCGCTCGCCCCGCTCGTCGCCGCCTGCGGCGCGGCCGTGCCGCAGCTCTCCGGCCGCGGCCTCGGCCACACCGGCGGCACCCTGGACAAGCTGGAGTCCATCCCCGGCTGGCGCGCGCTGCTCTCCAACGAGGAGATGCTGCACGTCCTGGACACCACCGGCGCGGTCATCTGCGCGGCGGGCGACGGCCTGGCCCCCGCCGACAAGAAGCTGTACGCGCTGCGCGACGTCACCGGCACCGTCGAGGCCATCCCGCTGATCGCCTCCTCGATCATGTCCAAGAAGATCGCCGAGGGCACCGACTCGCTGGTCCTGGACGTCAAGGTGGGCTCCGGCGCCTTCATGAAGACCATCGAGGACGCCCGCGAACTGGCCTCCACCATGGTCGCGCTGGGCACCGACAGCGGTGTGCGGACCGTCGCGCTGCTCACCGACATGTCCACCCCGCTCGGCCTGACCGCGGGCAACGCCCTGGAGGTCCGCGAGTCCGTCGAGGTGCTGGCCGGCGGCGGCCCCGCCGACGTGGTCGAGCTGACCCTGGCGCTGGCCCGCGAGATGCTGGACGCGGCCGGGCTGAAGGACGCCGACCCGGCCAAGGCGCTCGCCGACGGCTCCGCCATGGACGTGTGGCGCCGGATGATCTCCGCCCAGGGCGGCGACCCGGACGCGGCCCTGCCGGTCGCCCGCGAGAGCCACGTCGTCACGGCCCCGTCCTCCGGCGTGCTGACCCGCCTGGACGCGTACGACATCGGCGTGGCCGCCTGGCGCCTGGGCGCCGGCCGGGCGCGCAAGGAGGACCCGGTGCAGGCGGGCGCGGGCGTCGAGCTGCACGCCAAGCCGGGCGACACGGTCACCGCGGGCCAGCCCTTGCTGACCCTGCACACGGACACCCCGGAGAAGTTCGACTACGCCCTGGAGTCCCTGACGGGCTCCTACGACGTGGCCCCCGAGGGCACCGGCTTCACCGCGGCCCCGATCGTCCTGGACCGCATCGCCTGACGGCCTCCCGGCCCGGCCGCTCCCCGGTCCTACCGATGAGTTCCGGCCTCCGGGCCGGTCCTCTCCTGCATGGACAGCACGCAGCCGAGCGTCACCCCGCCGATCGTCACCTCACCGATCGTCCTCGCGGTCGTCGGCCGGATCACCCCGGCCGACGTACCGCCGCTGTACGCCCAGGTCGAGGAGTGCCTCGCCGAAGCCGCCGAGCTCGGGGCCACCGAGGTGGTCTGTGACGTCGGCGGCCTGCGCCGGCCGTCCCTCGCCGCGGTCAACCTGCTGGCCAAGCTGCGGCTGGCCGGGCGGCGGCGGGGCTGCCGGGTCCGGCTCCAGCGGGCCGGACCCGAACTCCTGGACCTGCTCGGGCTGGTCGGCCTGGCCGAGCTCGCCGAGTCTCAGGCGGCGGGCTGACCCTCCTTGTCCAGCCGGGCGGGCAGCCCGAACAGCGGGAACCAGCGCGGGGTGTCCAGGAAGAAGTTCTGCCCGGCGATCTTGCCGTCGCGCAGTTCGAGCACGATGAGCGCCCACGGCTCGAAGCCCTCGCCGTCCTGCGACGGGTGGTACTGCGCGAACGCCGGGGCGCCGTTGGCCACGGTGGGCACCAGGCGCGAGCCGCTGCACACCGAGCCCACGCCCAGCATCCAGCCGACCATGGCCTCGTGACCGGTGAACCACAGGTCGTAGGGCGGCATGGAGAAGGTGGCGTCCTCGTGCACCAGGGCGGTCAGCGCCTGCATGTCGTACCCCTCGAAGGCGGCGACGTAGCGCTCCAGGAGCTTCTTCTGCTCCTCGTCCAGCGGGTCGGCCGCGTCGCTCGCGCCGGGGGACTGCTCCGCGAGCGTGGCCCGGGCCCGCTGGAGCGCGCTGTTGACCGAGGCGACCGAGGTCTCCAGGAGCTCCGCGACCTCGCTGGCCTGCCAGGCCAGCACCTCGCGCAGGATCAGCACCGCCCGCTGCTTGGGCGGCAGGTGCTGCAGGGCCGCGACGAACGCCAGCCGGATCGTCTCGCGCTGCAGCGCGGCCTCCGCCGGGTCGTCCGCGGTCGGCAGCACCCGCCCGTCCGGCACCGGCTCCAGCCAGGCCGACTCCACCAGCGGGGCGCCGAGCTTGGCCTCGTTGATCGGGGTCGCGGCGGTCAGGTCCATCGGGCGGGCCCGGCGGTTGCCCGCCTTGAGCGCGTCCAGGCAGACGTTCGTCGCGATGCGGTACAGCCACGAGCGCAGGCTGGAACGGCCCTCGAACTTCTCGAAGCTGCGCCAGGCCCGCACCATCGTGTCCTGGACCGCGTCCTCCGCCTCGAAGGACGAGCCCAGCATCCGGTAGCAGTAACCGGTCAGCTCGGTGCGGTACTTCTCCAGGTCGGAGAGGTCCTTGGTCGCCACGTCACCCATCGGGTCCACCCCTGTCACCCCTCGCCGGAGCCCGGTCGGCTCCGGCTCAGGGAAAACTACAGGAGGGCACTGACAGCGGGGGTCAGGTTCCCGGCTTGCGCCCGTAGACGAAGACGTCGTCCCCGTTGCGCAGCAGGCTCCAGTACGCCTTGGCGTCGGCCACCCGCATGTTCACGCAGCCCGCCGAACCCGGCGGGTTCCACATGGACTTGGTGACCGAGTGGAAGGCCTGCCCGCCGTCGAAGAACTGCGAGTAGGGCATCGAGACGTTGTACAGCGACGAGACGTGGTCGATGTCGCGCCAGTAGACCTTCTTCAGGCCGGTGCGGGTCTCCGCGCCGTCCCGGCCGGTGCGCACCGGCACCGGGCCGTACGTGAGCTTCTTGCCGTCCTGGATCCAGCTCAGCTGCCGGGTCAGGTCCACGCACGCGATGCGGCCCTTGTTGGTCGGGCACTTGCCCGCCGCGTTGGGGGTCTTCCCCGCCGCGCGCTGGGCCAGCATCGTGTTCATGGTGCGCCAGGTCAGCTCACCGGCGTAGCCGATGGTCGGGGTGATCCCGTGCTGGGCCTGGAACTTCTGGGTGGCCTTGCAGTCGGCTGCCGACTGCTTACCGTCCACCGGGCGGCCCAGGAAGCGCTCCACGCGCGTCTGGTACGGGCCGGTCGACGTGGTGCACGACGCCGCCTGGGCGGGGGCCGCGGTCACCACGGCCAGCGGGACCACCATGCCGGCGGCCCCGAGCAGCGCTCCGGCCGCTCTTGATATGCGTACGCCTGCCATGGGCAACTCCTTGTGCGTTTCCGCGTGTCAGCGGGTCTTGTGCCCCGTTTGACGCACAGGGGTGAGTGGGAGTTGCACGGGAAAGGTGACGAATTGGCAGCGGTTCGCGCGGCGTTGCGCAGCCGCTGCCGTCCGGCCTGCTCAGCGGGGGGTCGTCAGGCCCGGACCGTACGGACCGGGGAGCGCGGCGCGACCGGCCGGCGGGCCTCGGCGCGGGCCGCGTGGGTGCCGTACAGGGTGATCGAGACGACGCCGAGGACCGCGACCAGGCCGAGCAGTACGGTGCCCGCCCAGCCGCCCGCGTGGAAGGCGACGGCGCCCAGCGTGCCGCCCGCGCTGGAGCCCACGTAGTACGCGGACTGGTACAGCGCCGACGCCTGCGCGCGGCCCGTCCTCGCCGTCCGGCTGACCGAGGAGGAGGCCACCGCGTGGCCCGCGAAGAAGCCCGCGGTGATCAGGACCAGGCCGCCGAGCACGGAGGCCAGCGAGTCGGCCAGGGAGAGCAGCAGGCCCGCCGCCGTGGTGCCGACCGCCAGGTAGAGCGCGCCGCGCCGGCCCACCCGGCCGACCAGCTTCCCGGCCGCCGCCGAGGAGACGGTGCCCACCAGGTAGACCAGGAAGATCGAGCCGACCACGCCCTGCGGAAGGCTGAACGGGGCCTGGACGAGCCGGTAGCCGATCACCGTGTAGACCGCGCCGAACACCGTCATGAACAGCGCGCCGATCGCGTACAGCCGCAGCAGCAGCGGATCCGACAGGTGCGTGCGCACCGTGCGGCCCAGCGCCCGGGGGTCGAGGCTGCCCGGAGTGAAGTGCCGCGCCCGCGGCAGCAGCAGCCGGAAGGCCACCGCGCAGACGGCCGCCAGCACGCCGACCGCCGCCAGCGCCGCGCGCCAGCCCCACAGCTGGGCGACCCAGCCGGTGAGGATGCGTCCGCTCATGCCGCCGATGGAGTTGCCCGCCACGAACAGGCCGATCGCGCCGACCAGCGCGCGCGGGCGCACCTCCTCCGCCAGGTACGCCATCGCCGACGCGGGCAGCCCGGCCAGCGCCGCGCCCTGCACCGCGCGCAGCACCACCAGCCACTCCAGGCTGGGCGCCAGCGGCACCAGCAGGCCCACGGCCACCGCGACGGCGAGCGAGGCGGACATCATCCGGGAGCGGCCGAGGCGCTCCGAGAAGGCGCTCAGCGGCAGCACGCACAGGGCCAGGGCGCCGGTCGCGGCGGAGACGGTCCAGCTGGCGGCCGAGGCGGTCGCGCCGAAGGAGGCGGAGACGGCGGGCAGCAGGGCCTGGGTGGAGTAGAGGAGGGCGAAGGTGGCGACCCCGGCGGCGAAGAGCGCCAGGCTCATCCGGCGGTAGCCGGGCAGTCCGGGGGTCAGGCGGGAGTCGGCGTCCACCGGGTGGGTGGACGCCTCGGTATCGGCGGAAGGCATGCGTCGAACGTAGGACGGTCCCGCTCATGCGTCCAATGCACGAACGGGCTTTAATCGTTCCCATGGTGCATGAGTACAGCTCAGCGGCTCGACTGTCACTGAACAGTTACGAAGAAGACATGGGACCGCTGCTCGCGCCGCGGCTCGCCCAGTTCGCCGCGGTCGCCCGGCACGAGCACGTGACCCGGGCCGCGCACGAGCTCGGGGTGCCCCAGTCCACCCTGTCGCGGGCGCTGGTCCGGCTGGAACAGGACCTGGGCGTGGCCCTCTTCGCCCGGCGCGGCCGGACCCTCGCGCTCACCCCCGCCGGACGCACCTTCCTGGCCTCGGTGGAGCGGGCCCTGGCCGAGGTCGAGCGGGCCGCCGACTCGGTGCGCGCCGACGCCGACCCCGGCGCGGGCCGGGTCGCCTTCGGCTTCCTGCACACCATGGGCTCCGAGACGGTCCCCGCGCTGATCCGGGCCTTCCGGGTGGACCACCCCCGGGTCCGCTTCACCCTGGTGCAGAACTACGGCGAGGCGATGCTGGACCGGCTGCGGGCCGGCGAGCTCGACCTGTGCCTGACCTCCCCGGTGCCGGACGAGCCGGGACTGGTGGCCCGGCGCCTGGACGAGCAGCGGCTGCGCCTGGTCGTCCCCGACGACCACCGGCTGGCCGGCCGCAAGCGCGTCCGCCTCGCGGAGGCCGCCGAGGAGCCCTTCGTCACCCTGGAACCCGGCTACGGGCTGCGCCGCATCACCGACGACCTGTGCGCCGAGGCGGGCTTCCGGCCCCGGGTGGCCTTCGAGGGCGAGGAGGCCGAGACGCTGCGCGGCCTGGTCGCGGCGGGCCTGGGCGTCGCGCTGCTGCCGCCGCCCGCGGTGGCCAGGCCCGGCGTGGTGGAGCTGACGGTCACCGGGCAGCGGGCGGTGCGCGAGATCGGCGTCGCCTGGCTGGAGGGGCACCCGGACACCGCCCCGGTGGCCGCCTTCAAGAAGTTCCTGCTCGCGCAGCGCGGCCACCTGCTGCCCAAGGGCAGCCGCGCCCCGGCCGGGGAACTTGGCTGACCGGCGCGGCACCCGGCCGGCCGGCCGCTCAGTCCCGCTCGCTCCGCAGCGACCTCCCGAACCCCGCCGCCAGCGGCATCCGCAGGCCCAGCGGCGGCGGGGCCGCCAGCGCGTCCGCCACCGGGCGCGCGTAGGCGTGCCCGAACAGCGAGCCGAGCACGAAGTCCGCGGCCAGCGCCTGGACTTCGGAGCGGTGCTGGCGCAGCGCGTGCCCGTCGGAGTGCACCTCGAAGCGGCAGGTGTCCCGGTTGGCCTTCTTGGCGCGCTCGGCCAGCCGGTAGGACAGCTCGGGGTCGGTGCGCGCGTCGTTGGTGCCGTGCACGATCAGCACGTGCCGGCCGCCGAGCTGCTTCACCGGTTCGGGGGTCGCCGCGACGTCGTCCTCGGGCAGCCAAGGGGCCATCGCGAGCACGGAGTTGACGGCCGTGTGGCCCGCCGCGCGCAGCGCCGCCCGGCCGCCCATGCCGAGGCCGACCAGGCAGACGGGCACGTCGCCGTAGCGCCGTACCACCTCGCTCACCGCCCAGGAGGCGTCGGACGCGAGCCGGGCGTCGGTGCCGTTCCAGCCGCGTCCCCGGTAGCGCAGCACGTGCGCGACCAGGCCCTCCTCCCGTCCTGCCCGGGCCAGCGCGCGGGCGGTGGGCAGGCTTCGCGCGTACGCCAGGGCCGACGCGCCGCGCGCCGACTCCGCTTCGCCGTCCGGGAGTACGAGCGCGACCGCCCCGGCCCCGCGCGCCGCCGCCGCCCCCAGGGCACGGCCGAGCCGGGGCGCGCGCGTTCCGCTGGTCCCTACGAGTGCGTGATGCGTCACGGCAGAACAGTCTCAGAAGACGAGGTGTACGCCACCCGTCGTCGCGGTCTCTGTTACGTATCGGCGCGACCGGCGGCGCACCGGCGGGACCCGGCCACGCATGTCCGCGACACCCGGCGCTCTACGCGCGTAGGGGCTAGAGTGCGCAGATGACGAGCCAGACCCCCAGCGTCCCCGACGCCGACCAGATCCGGCGCGCCCCGAAGGTGCTGCTCCACGACCACCTCGACGGCGGGCTGCGCCCCGGCACGATCATCGAACTCGCCCGCGAGACGGGCTACGAAGCGCTCCCCGAGACCGAGCCCGACAAGCTCGGGACCTGGTTCAGGGAGGCCGCCGACTCCGGCTCCCTGGAGCGCTACCTGGAGACCTTCGCGCACACCTGCGCCGTCATGCAGACCCGCGAGGCCCTGGTCCGGGTCGCCGCCGAGTGCGCGCAGGACCTCGCCGAGGACGGCGTGGTCTACGCGGAGGTGCGGTACGCGCCCGAGCAGCACCTGGAGAAGGGCCTCACCCTGGAGGAGGTCGTCGAGGCGGTCAACGAGGGCTTCCGCGAGGGCGAGCGGCGGGCCCGCGAGAGCGGCCACCGGATCCGGGTGGGCGCCCTGCTGACCGCGATGCGGCACGCGGCCCGCGCCCTGGAGATCGCCGAACTCGCCAACCGCTACCGGGACCTGGGCGTCGTCGGCTTCGACATCGCGGGCGCCGAGGCGGGCTTCCCGCCCACCCGGCACCTGGACGCCTTCGAGTACCTCAAGCGGGAGAACAACCACTTCACGATCCACGCGGGCGAGGCCTTCGGCCTGCCGTCGATCTGGCAGGCCCTGCAGTGGTGCGGCGCCGACCGGCTCGGCCACGGCGTGCGGATCATCGACGACGTCCAGGTGGCCGAGGACGGCGGCGTCAAGCTCGGCCGGCTCGCCGCCTACGTACGGGACAAGCGGATCCCGCTGGAGCTGTGCCCGACGTCCAACCTGCAGACCGGCGCCGCCAGCTCGTACGCCGAGCACCCCATCGGGCTGCTGCGCAAGCTGCACTTCCGGGCCACGGTGAACACCGACAACCGGCTGATGAGCGGCACCAGCATGAGCCGCGAGTTCGAGCTGCTGACCGAGACGTTCGGCTACACGCTCGACGACGTCCAGTGGTTCACGGTCAATGCGATGAAATCAGCTTTCATTCCTTTCGATGAACGCCTCGCGATGATCAATGACGTCATCAAGCCCGGCTTCGCGGAGCTGAAGTCCGAATGGCTGTTCAGGCAGACCGCCACGACCAGCGACTTGGCGTCCGACGCGGGCTGACGAAGACCCCCAACGAGCGGCCGCGATGTGGGTTTCCCGGCCGCTCGGGGGTGGTTTGCGGGGGTGTGCGGGGCGTGGCTAGCTTGCAGAGCCGCTCAGCCCCCAACCCCCCAAGGATGACCAAGATGAAGCAGTCCGCCGCCAAGGCCCTCGGTGTCGCCGCCCTCGGAGCCGCCTTCGCCGCCGCCGCAGCCGGCAGCGCCTCCGCGGTCGCCGCGGCCCCCGCCGTGCCGGACGCGGGTGCCGCGCTGGACACCGTCACCCACCTGGTGCCGGTGGAGAACACGGCCGCTCAGCTGCCCGCGGGTGGCCCGGAGGCCCTGTCCGCCGGGAAGAACGCCCTGGCCAGCGGTGTCGCCGCCGCCCCGGCGACCGCCAACCAGACCCTCCCCGCCGTCACCGGCAAGAGCGACGCCGACCCGGTCTCCGGCCTGCTCGGCGGCCTGCCCACCGGTGGTCTGCCCACCGGCGGCCTGCCCACCAGCACCCTGCCGACGGGTGCCGTGCCGTCCCTCGGCTGAGCACCCCCGGCCGCACCCCGGCACCCGGGCCGCGACACGCGCCCGGAACGCCCAAAGGTGGGGCGGACGCCCGTTTCGGGCGTCCGTCCCACCTCGGCTGTGCCAGGATCCGGCCATGCACGTGAAGGCCACCGCCACGGCCGCTACGGCCGTCCTCCTGCTGCTCGCCACCGGCTGCGCGGGGAGCGGCCCCGAGCCGGGCCGCGAGACCGGCAAGAGCCGCGACCGCGCGGACACCCCCGCCGCCAGGGAGCGCAAGCTCCAGCGGGCCGCGCTGGCCCCGGGCGACCTGCCCGGCTACCAGGTGTCCGACGCGCGCGCCCCCGCCGCCACCGGGCGGCCCAGGGCCGACCGCAGGCAGTGCCAGCCGCTGGCCGACGCGATGGGCGACCGGCCCGGCGCCGGGGCGGTGGCCACGGCCGCCCGGGGCATCGGCTCCCAGAAGGACCTGGGCCTCGCCGTCTCCGCGTCCGTCAGTACGTACTCCACGACCGCGGCCCGCACGCTGATGGCCGAGCTGCGGGCGGCCGTGGCGGCCTGCGGAGCGGGCTTCAACGCCACCCTCCAGGGCCGCTCGGGGCACTACGCCGACGTGCGCACCGCCCCCTACCGCACCCGGGGCGAGGACACCGTCAGCTGGACGACCACCGGGGCCACCCAGGGCATCCGGGCCCCGCTGCACCTGGTGGTGGTCCGCCAGGGCGCCACGGTGGTGCGGTTCATGGCGCTGGACATCGCGGACCGCGCGACCCCCCGGGTCCCCCAGGAGGTCGCCGACAAGCAGCTGGAGAAGGTCTCCCGCCATTTCTGAGACCTGGACTTCCGAGACCTGGACTTCCGAGCCCGGGACTTCCGAGCCCGGTGCTTCCGCGGCCGGTGGTCCGCGCGGCCTACCAGGCGGTCGAAGGGGACTTCTCCGAGGGGAGCAGCACCCAGAGCGCCAGGTAGAGCAGGAACTGGGGGCCGGGAAGCAGGCAGGAGAGCACGAAGATCACGCGCATGGTGTTCGCGGAGGTTCCGAAGCGCCGTGCCAGCGCTGCGCAGACTCCGCCGATCACGCGTCCGTCACGGGGGCGGGCAAGGGCGGCCATGGTGGGCTCCTTCACGAGTCCTTCGGGGAGCCGCTCCGTCGGGCTCCCGATGACTCCATGGTGTCCCGGACCAAGGGGACGAAGCGTCGATCTACGGGGCGATCCCGACCCTGGGAATCGTCGGGGTCACCCCCTGAGACACCTCGTCCCGCAGCAGGGGCCCGCCGTCCTCCCCACGGGCGACGGCCGCCCCGCGCCGCCGCAGCCGCGCCCGGCCCGCCGGCACCACCAGCAGGTGCGCCAGGGCCACGCCCACGGCGTTCAGGAGCACCGCGTCGACGTCCACCACCCGCCCCGGCACGGCCGTCTGCAGCAGCTCGATGCCCAGCGAGACCAGGGCCCCGGCCGCGGCCGTGCGCACCAGGGACGCCCACGGGGAGACCTTGAGGCGGCCGGCCACCCACGGCAGCAGCACGCCCAGCGGCGCTAGCAGCAGCAGCCCGCCGCCGATGCGGTGCGCGGCCTCGACGGGACCGAGCGCGAGGTCGGCCCTGATCCCGGCGAACGGCTCCAGATTGGGCGGCGTCACCCACATGACGTCCAGCGGCCTGAGGGTCAGCCACCCCACGAACACCAGATGCGCGAGGAGGACGACGAACCCCGCCGCGCGGAAGCGGATGGCGGCCCTGCCGCCGTTACCTGGACGCTGCACGACCCCCAAGACGCGGCCCCCGGCGGCGGCGGTTCCGCGCGGCCCGGCCGGTGGCACGGCTGTGACAGCGGTATCAGGACGGTGACGAAGCGGTCGGCGCGGCCGTCGGTACGGGCGAGGCGGGGGAGCTCTTGGTCCGCGCCGAACAGCGGTAGGCGCGCGGCGGGTACTCGCCGGGGCCGCCCAGCACCACCGTGCCCGCCGTCGCCGCCGCCTCGCTCTCCGCGAAGGTGCACACCAGCTGGGCCAGGCCCACCGCGGGCAGGTCCTCCGGCTGCCTGCTGAGCCGCAGCGTCCCGGCCGGGTCGCCCCGGCGCGCCGCCGACACCACCAACGGCCGGCGCAGCGAGGTGCTGAACCCGGCCTCGCGCTCGCCCTCGCCGGGCTCCGCGTCCAGCTGGTCCAGGAGCGCCTGCGCCACCCGCACCCGGTCGGCCACGCCCTTGTCGACGTCGATCGCGGCGGTGCGGTCCACGGCCACCAGCTCCGCGGCGCACACCAGGTACACCCGGACCGGCAGGCCGCCCTGGGACTGGGTGGCGACCCGGTCGCCGGACAGGCTGCACGGCACCCGGGAGGGCGCGGCGCCCGCGTCGACGGGGACCGAGGTGGTGCGGATCCCGCAGCCGGTGGCCAGCAGCAGAAGTACGGCGGCGGCGGCGGTGTGGCGTGCTCTCATGCTCCGGCGTCGTCTCCCCGTGTTCCCTGCGTGCCGTGTGTGCCGTGTGTGCCGTGCGTGCCCCGGGTCCGCTGCTCCTGCTCGCGCCCGGTGTGCCCGAGCGGCTCGGGCTCGATGTCCGAGGTGTCGCGCGGCAGGTGCAGCACGAAGACCGCGCCGTCCCCGTCGGGCGAGTTCGCCGCCGTGATCCGGCCGCCGTGGATCAGCGCGTTCTCCATGGCGATCGACAGGCCCAGGCCCGAGCCCTCGGACCGCGGGCGCGACGCGCTCGCCTTGTAGAAGCGGTCGAAGACGTGCGGCAGCACGTCCTGCGGGATGCCGGGGCCGTGGTCGCGCACCTCGATCACCAGCTCGTCGCCCACCGTGCGCACCTTCACGCGCACCGGGGAGCCGCCGTGCTTGAGGGCGTTGCCGATCAGGTTGGCCAGGATCACGTCGAGCCGGCGCGGGTCGAGGCGGACCATGGTGCCGCGCGCGGCGTCCAGCTCCACCGCGTCCAGCCAGGCCCGCGCGTCGATGCACGCGGTGACCTGGTCGGCGA
This sequence comes from Streptomyces sp. NPDC001941, assembly GCF_040296945.1. Lineage (NCBI taxonomy): Bacteria > Bacillati > Actinomycetota > Actinomycetes > Kitasatosporales > Streptomycetaceae > Streptomyces > Streptomyces sp. NPDC001941. Next base: position 11,631 of record NZ_JBEOYE010000153.1, read on the forward strand.
CGTCCACGTCGTCCAGGACCAGCCGGGCGGTGCCCGCGTCGAAGCGGGTCACCTCCATCAGGTTCTCCACCAGGTCGCCCAGCCTGCGGACCTCGCTGACCACCAGCGACACGGCCGGGGCGATCATCGGGTCCAGGCTCTCCTGCTCCTCCTCCAGGACCTCCGTGACGGCGGTCAGGGCGGTCAGCGGGGTGCGCAGCTCGTGCGACATGTCGGCGACGAACCGGCGGCTGGACTCCTCGCGGGAGCTCATGTCCGCGACCTTGCGCTCCAGCGCCTCGGCCGTGTCGTTGAAGGTGACCGCCAGCTCGGCCAGCTCGTCCGTGCCGGAGACCCGCAGCCGGGTGTCCAGCTTGCCCTCGCCCAGGCGCCGGGCCGCCTCGCCGAGCCGGTGCACCGGCTTCAGCACGGTCGTGGCCGCGGCCTGGGCCAGCAGGGCGGAGCCCAGCAGCGCCAGGGCGGTGGCGATCCCCAGCGACCAGGCCAGCGAGTTGAGGTCCTTCTGCTCCGGCTCCAGGGACTTGAACAGGTAGCCGGTCGGGCCGCCGCCGGAGATCTGCGTACCGCCGACCAGGTAGGGCGTGGTCCCGCGCTTGGTGCGCTGCCAGAAGAGGTGCTCGCGGTCCTTGACCGCCTCCCGCAGCGAGCCGGGCACGTCGTCGAGCGTGAAGCGGTCCGGGTCGGAGGTGCCGACGATCGGCTTGTCCGCGGCGCGCTCGCCGAGCAGCAGCACGCTGTAGCCGGCCCCGCTGGAGGCCATCTGCTCGGCGGTGCGCCGCAGGTCGTCCTCGTCGGGGTGCAGCGGCAGCGCGGCGGCCTGGCGCTGCATCTGCCGCCGGAAGTCGTCCAGCGCCGAGTCCTGGGTACGGGTGAGCACGGCCTCGCGGTTGAGCCAGTACGCGATGCCGGACGCGGAGACCGCCGCCGTCAGCGCGACGAGCGCGAAGACGACGACGAGCCGCAGCCGCAGGCTGGTGAAGCGGATCCGGGCGAGCAGGGAACGCTTGGCGGTCGTGCCGGACTTCGTCACTGAGGCGTGTCCAGCCGGTAGCCCACGCCCCGCACGGTACGGATCAGGGTCGGCGAGGACGGCACGTCCTCGACCTTGGCCCGCAGCCGCTGCACGCACGCGTCCACCAGCCGGGAGTCGCCCAGGTAGTCGTGCTCCCACACCAGCCGCAGCAGCTGCTGGCGGGAGAGGGCCTGGCCGGGGCGGCGGCTCAGCTCCAGGAGGAGGCGCAGCTCGGTCGGCGTGAGCTGCAGGTCCTCACCGTTCTTGGTGACGGTCATCGCGGCGCGGTCGATCACCAGGGAGCCGAAGGCGGCCGAGTCGGTGGACTCGCGCTCGCCGCGCCGCAGCACGGCCCGGATGCGGGCGTCCAGGACCCGGCCCTGCACCGGCTTGACGACGTAGTCGTCGGCGCCGGACTCCAGGCCGACCACGACGTCGATGTCGTCGCTGCGCGCGGTCAGCAGGATGATCGGCAGCTGGTCGGTGCGCCGGATGCGACGGCACACCTCGAAGCCGTCGATCCCGGGCAGCATCACGTCCAGCACGATCAGGTCAGGCCGCTGTTCGCGCAGCAGTTTCAGGCCGTCCTCGCCCGTGGCCGCGGTGGCCACGCGATGGCCCTGGCGGGTGAGGGAGAGTTCGAGGGCCGTGCGGATGGCGTCGTCGTCCTCGATCAGCAACAGGAAAGGCACCCGGCCATTCTGGCCCATGGGGGAGGTACGGATCGACAGTTGGGGCGCCCCCACCTGCCCACCGGTACCGGACCGTGCCCTGTGACAGGGCTGTGACAGTCGGCGGACACCGGCGTGAAGTCGCCCGGGCAAGCTCATTGGCACACGGACCGAAGCAGACTCCAATCGACGGGGGGCGCGAGATGAACGCACTGCACAGCACCACCACCAGCGCAGTTGTCACGCGCCTGCACGACGTCAGGAGCGGCGAGAAGTCCGGCGCCGTGAACGGGCGGGGGTGCGTCCGCGGCGCCGGGCGTCAGTACAAGGCGCCGTACATGGTGGCCGTGGCTGACGGGGGAGCGGGTGCGTACGGGGGAGCGCCGGGGGGCGCCGTGGAGCGGCCGTCCCTGTCGGAGGCGGAGTTCACCGCCTACGTCCAGGAGCGCCGCGCCTCCCTGTACGCCACCGCGTACCACCTGACCGGTGACCGCTTCGAGGCCGAGGACCTGCTCCAGAGCGCGCTGTTCTCCACGTACCGCGCCTGGGACCGGATCAGTGACAAGGCGGCGGTCGGGGGCTACCTGCGCCGCACCATGACCAACCTGCACATCAGCGCCTGGCGCCGGCGCAAGCTGAACGAGTACCCGACCGAGGAGCTGCCGGAGACGGCGGGCGACACGGACGCGATGCGCGGCACCGAGCTGCGCGCGGTGCTCTGGCAGGCGCTGGCCCGGCTGCCCGAACTGCAGCGCACCATGCTGGTGCTGCGCTACTACGAGGGCCGTACGGACCCGGAGATCGCGGAGATCCTGGACATCAGCGTCGGCACCGTGAAGTCGAGCATCTGGCGCTCGCTGCGCCGCCTGCGCGACGACGAGGTCCTGAGCTTCGGCCGCGACCAGGAGGAGTCCTTCGGGGAACTGGTGGCCTGACAGGGGACACCGGCACCACGGAGGTACGGGGGGAACACGGGGGAGCACGGGGGAAGTCGCGGGGCCGGACGGGCCGGGGGGGTGTCGTCGGGCCCCGCACCCGAGTGGGCTGGGGCGTGGGGGGGGGGGGGGGGGGCATCGGGACCGACCGGCCACCCAGTGGGGGGGGGGGGGGGGAT
>NZ_JBEOYE010000154.1:0-14065 GCF_040296945.1 Streptomyces sp. NPDC001941
CTGGCGGATCCATTCCAGCAAGAGGTATCCGCGCTGGTGACGCACGAGATCGGCGAAGTTTCGGGCGAGGTCGCAGGCTCGGGTGATGTCCGGGCAGGCGAGGCGGACTTCGAGAAGTCGTTGGTCCGACGGCCCGCAGCCACTGCCGGGTACCGAGACTGGAGCGCTGGTAACGCTCACTCAGCCCCTCGACCTGCTCGACGAAGGTCCGCCTCCGGCACGATGCCCGGTCGCAGAAGAAGCGCCGCACCCGCAGCCTGATCTGCAACTTCTTCCCAGTTAACGGCCGCTCTGCCAGACCGCGCTCGTAGCTGGAGTGCACCCGCTGGGCTCTGGACCGGCAACCGGGACATCTCGGCGGCGGACAACATGCCACCGCCGACACCGACAACACCTCCATCACCGGCACGGTACCGCCCACACGATGGCCTCGGGCCGGTGCCGCGCCCCCCTCTCACCGGAACCGTCGCAAGGACGCCAAGTCGTCCTTGCCCACGACACCGGTGTGGGGAAGGGGTGGGGCATGCCGGATAAGCGCCCGCGGGGCTACCAGCCCGTCTGGCGGCCCCGCCCGCCCACGTGGCTCTGCTGGCCTCGGTCGGCCTGGTCCTGGACCGGTATGCCGATCTGCTCCCGGTCTCGCTGCGCCAGTGTTTGTGCGCCCTGGTCTCCGGCGGGGCACTGGAGAAGACCGAGCGCGCGTACAAGCGGCTGGGGGAGGTGGTGGGGATGGGCCGCCGCTCGGGGCGGATCGCGTGGGAGGCGATCCGTGACGACTCCGGCACCTGCCTTCAGCCGCCGCCCGCGTTCACCGGCGAGGCCGACTTCCGCACCCGGATCGCAGCGCCGCCGCGGCGTACCGTCGTGACCGCCAGGAGGGCCAGGCGCAGGTGCTGGAGCTGTGGTGCGAGAGCGCGGGTACGACCGTCCAGCTCGCCCGGATCGCCGATCCTTACGGCCTGATCGTCCGCTCCGGCGGCGGCTTCGACTCCCTGTCCGGCAAGCACGAGGCCGCCCTGCGTGCCGCCTCCTTCCGCCTCCCGCTGGTCACCTTGCACTGCGGCGATCTGGACCCCTCCGGCGTGCACGTGCCGTGCGCGCTGGCGGAGGACGTCGCGGCGTTCGCCGCTGTCCACGGCGGGCGTACCGAGCTGGTCCGCGTCGCGGTCACCGAGGACCAGGTCGACCGCTTCCGTCTGCCGACGGCGCCGGCCAAGCCCACCGGCCTCCGCTCCTTCACCGCGCCCGCCACCACCCAGCTCGAAGCCCTCTCACCCGACATCCTCGCCCGCCTTGTCCGTACCGCGATCGAGGAACGCCTCGACCTCGCCGTCTACGAGGAAGTCCTGGAGCGGGAGGCAGCGGAACGGGACGGGCTGCTGCGCGCCTTGGAACCGTAGGTGCCCGGGGCCGGGGTAACCGGCCGGGTAACCGGGCCGTCTCCGCTGCCGATCCCCCTGTTGTTTCCCCTGTGGTGCGGTCGCCGGGGTCGGGCCGGTACCCGCAGGCCAGCCCCCGGGTAACCGACTCCGACACCCCTCTGTACGCAATGGCTCCGGCTCTGGGGAACAGTGCTCCAGGGTGCGAGGGGCAGCCGCGGGGAGTGGTCAGGCCGGGCCGACGGGACCGGGCCGCGACCGGTCCGATGACCGACATGTCCACCGACCAGAGCACCGACACGACCACCGACCAGGCACCGACACGGACTGACCGGCGTGCCGGTCCCGTGCCGGTGGTTGTCGGTGCCTGGTCGGTGCGGATGTCGGTCATCGTGTCGGTGCCTGCGGGCGCCTGGCGTCGTTGGACAGGCTGGTCGTGTGCGGCTGACCTCCTCCCCCCGAGGCCGCGCATGCTTCCTCGGCCCCGGGGCCGCACCGCCCGGGGCCGCACCTTCTACCAGACCGGCGGACGGGCAGGGCGGGAATCGGGGCCGTCGGTCAACGCCTGTACGGCGGTGAGTAGGGTCCCCTTCAGCCCGCGCCGGCATGGGTGCGTCGGGTCAGGCCCGGTGCCCACAGTCCGTGACGGTCTTCGGGGGCAGTACCACCGGGCCGCCCTTTCCCTCCTCACCGCCTCGGGCCCGAAGACCAGCCGGACGCCGGGGCAGCTCGGCGGGCGCGATCACTGGGCACGCCTGAGCCTGTGGGCAAGCCCGGGGCGTTGGTGGGCAAGCCTTCCCCGAGCAGGCTTGCCCACGTCCACCCCGGCCACCAGGCCCAGGTGCTGCTCCAGGCCTGGCGGGGACGACATCGCCGACCCGGGCAAGAAGCGGGGCGTGGTCGACTCGGCGCCGTGTCTGCACTATCCGGCCAGAGGTCAGAGCTGGCCTCCACCCGCCCGTCCCGTCTGGGCAAGCCCTCCCCGCCGAAGGTCATATCGGCCCTTCGGAGGGCTGTACCGGAGACAGGCTGGAGGGTTGTTTTTACGGGTGCACCGGGCGGGGGACCGTAGGTAGGACCGGAAGTGGGACCCCCCGAATCCGGTGATCTTCCGTTTGTGCAGGTCAGGGGCCGTGGGCAAGCCCCTCCCGGGCGACGACACCTCTTTTATCCGCGATAGCCGGAGAAGAGGTGAGTCCGTGTCCGGGGCGAGGCGGGCCGCTGTTCTGCCCGGCCGGGCCGGGCGTCACAGCCAGAGGGCGAAGTGCTCCGCCGCGCTGCACTCCTTGCACACCCGCACGCCCGTACGTCCGAGGAGCGCAGCAGCTGAAGCACGGTGGAGGTCTCCAGCACGTTGTCGTTGCCCGCTGAGACCAGCGGGCACGCGTACACGTGCACGACCCGCTCCACCCGCGCCCGGCTCCGGCCCTCGCTCACGCGCACGTTCTCGATCCGCCAGCCGCGCGGCCGCCCGGCCTTCGGCGGCAGCCGGCGCGTGGGGACGTCGTCGTAGCTCACCCCGTCCGGGCGCCGGATCTGCTCGGGGGGCAGCCACACCAGGTACTCGGCGGCCGCCACCTCCCCCACCTTCAGGTTCGACCACACATCGAGGGCCACCTGGTCAGCCACGCCCCGCCGTCGGCCTGCTGGCGCGCGAGAAGGCGCCCGGTGACGTCCTGGCCGCCGGGCAGGATCACGACGACCGCCGGGCCGGGACTGCTGCTCACCCCCCCTCACCGTACGGTCTCCCGCGGCTCAGCCGAGCAGGGGGAGAGCCCGCAGTTGGGGGTCCGGTCTGGTGCTGGGTGTGTAGTTGTTGATCTACCCACTCAGGTCAGGCTGAGCGGGGTGGGGTGGGCGGTAAGGGAAGGGGGCTCACGCTGGCTGTCAGCGGGGGTGGATGCGAATTGCCACCTCGGTGGATACGGCGCATGCCGCCTGCCCGTGTCCACTCCTGCTGCGCCGCGGCCTGGCCCGCCTGCCTGGGCCGTGCTCGGGTGGTGCGCGGGGTTGTCACTTCGGCTGCGCGGTGTTGTCAGTTCGGCTGCACAGGGTTGTCAGTGACGTGGTTGCCGGGGGTGTCAGCGGTGGTATCGGGTCATCTGGCGGTGGAGTTGGCGGGCCACCGCCGCGGCGGAGCCTCCCATAACACCCTCCCTCCGGGCGGCAGACCGGGCCGACTGGTCGCGCTCCCGATTGCCTTCCTAGGATCCCTAGGTTAAAACTAGAGGTCCAAGGATCTAGGGAGGTGCATGGTGCGTGCCGGGCTGACGGCGGAGCGGGTGACGATCGCGGGTGCCGAGCTGGCGGACGAGGTCGGGCTCGATCAGGTGACCATGTCGCAGGTGGCGCGGCGGCTGGGTGTGAAGGACGCGAGCCTCTACACGCACGTCCGCAGCCTGGAGGACCTGCGCGGTCGGATCGCGCTGCTGGCGGCGGACGAGAAGACCATCCGCATCGCGGAGGCGACTGCCGGGCGGGCGGGCAAGGACGCGCTCTTCGCGTTTGCCAATTCCTGGCGGGAGTACGCCCGCAAGCATCCGGGCCGCTACATGGCAACGCAGACCCCGATCCAGATCGACCCCGAGCTGGCCGCAACAGCGCCCGGACCACGGCGCGCGGTCGAGCTGACCTACGGCATGCTGCGCGGCTACGGACTGGCCGAGCCGGACCTGACCGACGCGGTCCGGTTGCTGCGCAGCACCTTCCACGGGTTCGTCGCCCTGGAAGCGGCGGGCGGCTTCGCGCACAAGCGTTCGCCACAGCAGTCCTGGATCCGCGCGCTCGACGCCCTGCACACCCTCCTGGAGCACTGGCCCCCGTCCCGAGAAGGAGACTCCTCATGACCGACCCGACCATCGGCAGCCTGCGGGTCAACGGCGCGACCCTGCACTACGAAGTGCGAGGTCAGGGCCCGCTCCTGCTGCTGATCCCCGGAGGGACGGGCGGCGCGGCATCCTTCGACGGCATCGCCGACGACCTGGCCGCCCAATACACAGTCGCGACCTACGACCCGCGTGGCATGTCCCGCAGCACGCTGGAGGACCCCGACGCCGAGCAGCAAGTGGCCGAGCACGCCGATGACGCGTTGCGGATGCTGGAACTGCTGTCGCCTGGCGAGGCCGCCCGAGTATTCGGCGCCAGTTCGGGCGCGATCGCTGCCCTGCACCTGCTCACCGCCCACCCCGAACGCATCGCACGCGTTGTGGCGCACGAGCCGCCAGTAGTGGAGGTCCTGCCGGACGCGGCTGAACACCGCGCACTCATCGCACACGTGCAGGACACGTTCCGCACCCAAGGGCTCATGCCGGCGATGGCCGTGTTCGCTGCGGGCCTCAAGAAAGACGGCGACACCACCGAGCCGGAGGCCGAGCTCAAGCTTCCGCGCCAAGCAGCGGCGCGGGCCGAGCAGACGATGGCCAACCTGCCCTACTTCGTCGGGCGGATCGTGCCCAGCTTCATGTCCTACGCGCCGGACATCCGTCAGTTGAAGGGGTTGTCGGACCGACTCGTGATCGCCGGTGGTCAGGACTCACGCGGTGAGCTGCCCTACCGCTCGGCAGTCTGCCTGGCCGAGCGTCTCGGCACGGAGCTCCGGTACTTTCCCGGCGGGCACATCGGACTGACCACGCACCCCGCAGAGTTCGGCGAGCTCCTGCGCAAGGCCCTTGGAGCCTCGATCTGAAGCACGCGCGACCTGGTCAGCTCCGTCGGAGGCGGTCGAAGGAAATGACACGATCCTGAGACTCAACTCATCCGGCACTGTGTGAGACAGGAGGAAGAACAGCAGGTCACAGCATCGCCATATGACAGCTAACCGGAGAACCTACAAGAGGCGCTGTCCGGCCGCCTGACGGGCGATCAACCTCCCGGCGGTCCCTGGTTCCAGGGGAGTGGAGATCGTCCCGCAGGGAGCCGCACAGGCGATTTTGAGTCGGGGCCGGGCCGGACCAAGCCGTGCCGCCCTATGCAGCGCAAGGCTCGGGCCTCAGCCGGTACCGTCGGCAGGCTCGGTGAAGCGCAACCAGGCGCTCAGCGCCGCCTGCAGTTCGATCACCGAAGCCCGGTCCAGGATTTCGCCTGCCCGGCCGACATGCAGCCGCACGCCCTGCTCCGAGACGACCCAGCCGACCGGGAGATGCCGCGGCGAGCTGATGGTCGAGCCGTCAGCCAGCACCCGCAGCGCTGCCTCGACCCGCGCCGGAAGGACCTGCGGACGCGGGGCCCAGCTCAACGGCCGGCTCGGCAGTCCCAAGGCCTCACGGAACTGCTTGATCGCGGCATCGAGTGTCAGCGGCTTTGCCGGCGCCGCTCCGACGAATGCCCGCAGCAGTACACGGTCCTCCACCCGCTGTTCCTCAACCTCAAGGCGTACCGACACCGGGGAGATCAAGTTGCGGGTGTACCCCCGGGCCTTGTACTGGGCATGCTGCTCACGCAGCTTGGCAATGGGCCGCGCCAGAAGCCGCGCGTCCTCAGGCTCTGTGCCCCTGGACACCGCAGGCGACGAGTACGGCCTGGACAGCCGGGGGAGCTTTCCGTACAAGCCGTGGGAGCGGTGCAGAACCCCCGACTCGGTCACGAACACCGTCACCTGCCGAGCGCTCGTGTCATTCCCCAGCCGGACCCCCCCTACCAGCGTGCCGTTCACCCAAGCCCCCTGTACGTCGGCTCACCGCCCACGCTAGCGACCCAGAGCCCGCTCGCGGGGGCAAGATCCTGCAGCAGGGCTGGGCAGGGCGTAGCCGCGGTGATGATGGTCAGGACGTCGTCGACGAGCTGCTGCGGGTGGGTGGTCTTCAGCGAAGTGCTGGTCGACTTCCCGCGGCCGACGAAGACCATCGGCCTTGCTGACCCGGTCCATCACCGACACCAGCCAACACGCAACGACCCAGGTCAGAGCCACATCCAGTTCTGCAGCTGAAGATGAGGTTCGCCGCTCAGCTGACGACGGTGCGCTACCTCGGGGTGTTCCTGGACAACCCGACCGACGTGCCGGTGGAGGTCGCGGACTACCTGGCCGAGCAGCTGGACATCGAGGACGCCTCGGTGCTGGAGGAGTACGGCGAGCGGGAGAACACCCGACTCGACCACGTGCGTGAGCTGCGGTGGCTGTTGGAGTACCGGGAGTTCGCCGAGATCGAGCCGGAGCTGCGGGCGTGGGTGGACGCGCGGGCCTGGACGACCGGGGAGGGGCCGAAGACGCTGTTCGACGCCGCGGTGGGGTGGCTGCGCGAGCGGAGGGTGCTGCTGCCGGGGGTGACGACGCTGGCCCGGTTGGTGGCGTCGGTGCGGGAGACGGCGAACCAGCGGCTGCTTCTCGGCCGACTGCGGGCCGCCCGCCCGGCGGCCCTCCGCTTTGCCGGGCCCCGCCCGGACCCCGGGCGGCAGCGGCGCGAGGGCGGGGACACTCTTCCGTCCCGGCTGTGATTCACGTCACTGCCGGCGGCTCGGTGCAGCACTCGGCCCCGTTCCGCCGTCATGGGGGGCAGTGATCGGGACGGGATGAGGAGAGGAGGTCGGCGGGTGAGGTTTCGCAGGAGCGGTCCGGGCAACGGATTCGCGGAGTTCGTCGCACATCGGTCGGGAGCGTTGTTCCGCACCGCGTATGCGCTGACCGGTGACGTGCACGTGGCCGAGGATCTGGTGCAGGAGGCGCTGGAGCGGGCGTGCCGACATTGGCGGAAGGTCGCGGTGGCGGACTCGCCGGAGGCGTACGTGCGCAAAGTGCTGGTCAACCTGGCCAACGACCGCTGGCGGCGGCTGTCGCGCCGGGGCGAGCGCCCCGGGTTGTCGGGGGTGCCCGATTCGGCCGACCCCCGGGACCGGTTCGGGCAGGTGGATCTGCGCGCGGAACTGATCGAGGCACTGCTCGGGCTGCCGATGGGCATGCGCAGCGTGGTGGTCCTGTACTACCTGCACGATCTGGACGCCCGGCAGGTCGCCGACGTCCTGGACATCTCTTCGAGTGCGGTGAGATCCCAGCTCGCCCGCGGCCTGGCCAAGCTGCGCGATTCCGTATCGGGCGCCCAGGCGCCGCACACGCCGTCGTCCGCTTTCGGAGGTACGAAGTGAGGAACACGTCGTCCGGACCGGCCCCGTTCGAGCCGGGCCTCGAAGCCGAGCTGCGTGCCGCGGTGGCCTCCTTCGCCGACGGGCCGACGGCGCCGGTCGTCGACGCGGCCGCGATCGAGCGAGCCGTCAGCCGCAGCCGCACCCGCCGGGCGCTCCTCGGCACCGCTGCTGCGTGCTGCGTGCTGGCGTGCGCCACGGTGGGGTTCTTCGCGCTGAAGCCCGTGCCGCCCGCGCCCGGCGCCTCCCCGTCCCTGTCCCCAACGGTGAACGGGGCGTGCACCCCGGTCGCCACCGGCACCCCCAAGAGCGGAAGCGCCGATGCGACTCCGACACCGGAGCAGGAGCAGACCGCGGGAGAGGGCATCGCGCTGGCGGACCTGGCCGGCATGCCGGTCGAACAGGCCGGAAGCCTGCTGCGCGGACTCGGACTGAGCTGCACGATCATGCGGCACACGGACTGGAACGTTCCCGCCGGGCAGGTGATCAGCAGTCAGCCCCGGGGCGGCGCAGAACGGGTGGCACCGGGCTCGTCCGTCCTCCTGCTGGTCTCGACGGGCAAACCCGGCAGAACCTGAGCGACCGGGCCCTTCGGCCCGCGCACCGGCCGAGTGACCCAGGGGCCGGTGCCGGGCAGTCCGTCGACCGCGGCGCACCGGCTGGACGCCCGCCCCTCCGGGCCGCTGCTGGACTTCGCTCCCGCCGGGCGGGCAACGATCTTGATTTCGGGTCCGCCTGGCGGGCCGGGAACGCACGAAGGCCCCCGCTCCAGCCGGATGATCCGGTGGGGCGAGGGCCTTGGATGATGCGTCTGGTCCTACTGCCGATCAGTCATGATCGTGCGGAGTGGTTCTGGGGGCCACGTCCATGTCCGGGTGGTACCGGTAGACGATGGTGATCCCTCGGCCGCCGGTCTGCTCCGGCAGTACGCCGATCGTGTACGACTGGGAGTAGGGGTCGGCGTCCGGCAGTCCACGGGCGCGGTCGGGGGTCGGGTTCTCTTCGAGGGAGGCGCGCACCGACCTGACGGCCGCTCCCTCGCTCGCGCTCAGGTCGCCGCGAAGCACCTTCTCGGCGGCGTCGCTGTAGAACGCCTGGGTCAACGCCTCGCCGCCTCTGCCATCTTGCGGCGCAGTTTCGGCTGCGGGGCGGGGTTGTCAGTGGTGGTGGCGATGATCTGACGGTGACTGAGACGATCATCAAAGCTTTCCGGTACGCCCTGGACCCCACCCCAGTTGCGCGGGGGGCCGTTGGACGGGTGGCTGCTGGACGTGACCCGGGCGGAGCCGGCCGACCGCGCCGAGGGCGCGTTCCTGATCAGCGAGCACGGCCGGTACGGGCCGGGCGGGCGCTCGGACTACGCCCCCGACGCCCCCGATGACGCGGTGTGGGTGTGGCGCGGCGACTACCCCTGACCTGACACCCCCGGGTGGGGCGCTGGTCGCCGGGTGGTCGAACTCCCGGCGCGCGCAGGGTGGTTGGGGGCATGGTCGGGGGATGAATCTTCCTTCCCTCCCAGGAGTGGTGCGCCATCCGGTCCGTGAGGTGCGTCGGTGGCGGTACCAGCGTGCGCTGTTGACGGCTTTGGACAAGCGGCGTGGGCGTGCGCGGCGGGCGGCTCTCTGGCGGCGCTGGGGCCTGGCCCTGGGCGTCGTCCTCCTCGGTCTGGTACTGCTGGCGGCTTGCCGTTGCTGATCTGGCAGGGCCCGCGCTGGTTCGACGGGAAGTACCTGGACGACGCCGAACTCCGCAAGGGCTCCGCCGCCCTGGTCACCGGCCTGCGGACGTCTCTGGTGGCGCTGGTGGCCGCGCTCGGCGCCGGGGTCGCGCTGCTGTACACCGCCCGCACCTACCGCCTCACCCGGCGCGGGCAGATCACCGACCGGTTCACCAAAGCCCTCGAACGCCTCGGCTCGGACCAGGAGTACGTCCGCATCGGCGGCATCCTCGCCCTGGAACAGATCGTGCAGGACGCGCCCGAGCAGGCCGCCACCGACGCTGCCCGCGTCCTGGGCCACTTCCTGCGCGCCCAGGCCCCCCGGCGCGCTCTGTGGCGATCGGGCCCCTGCCGGAAGACGAATCCGATCAGACGCACCCCGAGGAGCCGGCCGGGGACGTCCAAGCCGCGCTCACCGCCCTGACCCGGGCCGAATCCCGCACCCACGTCGACCAACGCGAACCACTCGACCTGTCCGGGCTCCACCTGGCCGGAGCCAACCTGAGGGACGTCGACCTCACCGCCGCCTACCTGGTGGGTGCGACGCTGATGGACGCCTACCTGGTGGGTGCGACGCTGACCCGCGGTTACCTGGTGGGTGCGACGCTGATGGACGCCTACCTGGTGGGTGCGACGCTGACGGGCGCTTACCTGCGGGGTGCGACGCTGACGCGAGCCAACCTGGAGGACGCGACGCTGGCGGGCGCCAACCTGTTGGGTGCGACGCTGACGCGAGCCAACCTGGAGGACGCGACGCTGACGGGCGCATTCGGTGTGTCCGTGGGGCAGATCCTGGCCGCCCGTACGGACGAGGAGACGGTTCTGCCCGGGTGGCTCTATCCCTTGGTGGGTCCGGCCATGGCGAGGGAGTGAGCGGTCAGTATGGGATCGCGTGCCGGGCCCGGGCATGTATGTGGCCGGTTCCCTCAGTCCGTCCCGCGTGCGGGGTGAGTGGCACGAGGACGGGCCGGACCGGACGCCCGGTCCGGCCGGGGCACGGGCGGACGCCCTTCCTGTAATCCGGCCATGGTGACCATCTACCGCATGTGATCATCAGGCTTGACCCTGCAGAGTCGAGGGCAGGGGAGAGGGAGCAGCCGCTTTCAGGAGCTGAGGGCCAGCGGTGCCCGTGACCACGTCCTCGCAGCCAGGACACCCTCGACCGCGCCCCGGACCTCGTCCGGGGCGCGCCGCCAGTCTCCGGCGGCCATCACCACGCGGATCAGGACCTTCCACAAGGCCGCGACGAGGACCCGGCTGACCTGCTCGCGCCCGAGCTCGACGAGGAGTTCGCGCGACGCGGTCCGCGCGGTCTCTTCCATGCCGTCCGCCAGTGCCCGCCCGCTCGCCGCCCGCCGCCGCTCCTGGACGTCAGCACCCGGCGCCGTGGCACGCAGCAGCGCGCACTGCAGCAGCACCCAGTCAGTGACCACACCGACCAGCCGCACCCCCGGCACCTCACCTGCTGCCATACCCCACAGCATGTCCGCCCCGCGCCCCGCCGATGCAGCAGTCCAGCCCCTTTGGCTACTTTCCACCCCTGCCGCGCCCCACGACCCCCACCCGCCCTACAACGCCACGCCCCACCCCTGGCCGGCGTCCTCCAGCCACCGCAGGTCCAGGCCCTCGCTCTGCCACCAAGCGCGCAGCCTGAACCGGCTGCCGACCCCGGACAGCCGCTCCAGGACGAACAGGCTGACGGGGTAGCCGAACACCTCGTACCGGCCCGAGCCCGCGATCGCGGAGGCGGGCCCGTAGTCGGCGAACAGCCGCTGAAGCCGCTCCTCATGCCGTGCAGCGAAGGCTTCCAGCACCCCCGCGTACCCGGCCCGCTCAGAGGGATGAACCGACGCCCACAGCACCGGCAGCAGCAGCTCGTCCAGCCGGTCCTCACCCCGCCCCTCCCACCGGGCACGCTCGACGGGATTGAGGAAAACGTGCGCAGCCACGGCCACCGCCCACGCGTCCCACGCGGCCCCGGTCCGTACCTCCACCAGCGCCCGCGCCATCGCGCTGTCCCCCTCCTCCGGCTCCCGCCTGCTCATGCCGCGCCTCCCGCCCAGGGCACGCCCAACGCCGCCAGCTCAGCACGCCGCTGCTCGCTGAGCTTGGCGGCCCGGCGCCGGGTGTTGTCCAGCCACTGGCCCAGCTTGATGGCGACCAGGTCGTCAGCTCCGCCTGCTTCCCCGTCCCCGGGCCCGCCCGCGTCGGCCCCGCTGCCGACAAGGTGTTCGACGTGCTTGCGGGGCACCTTCAGATGCCCCTCCCTGGCGTGGAACTGCCGGGCCGCGGCCAGGTTCCGCGCCCACGCCGCCTCCGGCCCCCGCAACACCCCTACGGGCTCTTCCACGGCCTCGGTGGGCTCCAGGCCGAGGAAGGTCTCCAGCAGGTACTGCTGCGCCCTCTGAAGCCCGTCCCAGCCGTTCTGCTGCGCGCGTACCCACCGTCCGAGGTCCACGCCCTGGACCACGACCTCACCCGCAGCCGCCGGGAGGCTGCCGCCCGCAGCCAGCCGGTTCTGCACCAGCCGGAAACTGCTGGTCTGCAGGGGAGTGTCAGTTGGACGTCGTCATTTAGGTGTCAGTGGCGCAAGCCTGGTGACCTGGCGGTTGGCGCTGACGCGCGGTGCTCATCTGCTACTGACATGACTGACGATGGGGCATGTCGTTCTCGTGCAGACTGCTATAGCGGTTGCTGGGTTTGCGCTGGTCAGTGGCGTTATCTGCCCGGAGTGTCGGAGTCCGGCCAGAGCGCCGCGACGCGTTCCTCCATGGAGGAGATGAGGATCCGTTCCGGACGGCCTGCGAAGAGGTAGAAGAGTGATTCCGGAACGTAGCCCGGGCGGCGGAACCAGTTGCGGACCTGTTCGCCGCGTCCCTGATCATCTGCGATCTCGCCGAGGACTTGTTCGGTGTCCTGGTAGATGTGGGCACCGCGCAGCCGCCCGGCCGATCTGCTGATCATGAATTCCTGTAGTGGGGCCAGCCCGCCACCCGGGCCGGGGGTCCGTCCCCAACTGCTGAGCGACGGTGTGGACATGAGGATGTCGTTGACGGTGTTAGTGGTCTGGGTGTGATGCCACACCTCCAACAGTGTGGCGTGACGTCCTTGGTTGATGAGATGGTCGGCGAGATTGGTCAGCAGGCGGCCGGTCAGCATCATGTTGCGGCGCACGTCCACGGGCACTTGCGTGCCCAGTACGGCCAGTGCGCCCTCGCGCAGCAGGAGATCGGCGATGGAGACGGCGCTGGATCCCCGGGGAGCGACGTGACATGCGCTGAGTACGATGACGGGTGGAGTGTGCCGCAGGCCGAGTTCGACGTGCGGTTCGTCGCCGATGACGATGGCCGCCGTGTTGGCAACGAGGGTGCCGTGCGCGCTGATGATCAGCAGGTCAGGTGTGTGCTCGCTGACGGCCTCGCGCAGGGCATCCAGGGAGAGCGTCTGCACCGCGTGGATACTCAGCCCTTCGACGTCTTTCAGGGTGTCCTGAGTGATCCGCCAACCGTCTCGTGAGATTCGGCCCACCGGGTCGCTGGCGGGGATGCACTCCGCCACCAGGACACGGATGCGGTTCTTCCACTCGACACCGACGGCGACGGCACCGGCCTTCTGCACGGTGCGGGTCAGCGGCAGCAGCGGCTCGTACGTCAGGGGCAGGCGCGCCGCCAGCGGGGCGGTGTCGCCCGGCAGGGTGGCAAGGCCCAGAGGGAAGTTGGAGAGCACCGTGAGCATCGACGCCCGGCTGATGGCCTCCATCACCGGTTCGGTGAACAAGGGCCTGACGACAGCGTTGAGGCGGCTGAGCAGTTTCTCCACCGAGCGGGGGCGGTCCGCGGCAGAGTCCCGGAAGTGCTTTTCCAGGTCGGCCAGCAGCGTGAACGCGCTGGGGGGAACGGAATGCATCATCAGTCCCAGGCTGTCGTTGGCGACGGCCCGGTGGGTCAGCGTGTACTCGATGGCCGCCCGTTCGACGTGGGCATCATCGCGTTCACCGATCTCGGTCGACCAGGTGTCGCCGGCGTCCAGGGCCGCGAGCGGGCGGACGCGGGCTTTGCGCAGCTGAGGGGGGTAGGCGCCGCGTATGTATGCGGGGGCGACCCCAGGCAGCGCCAGAGCAACCGGCAGCCGTAGTCGTGCCTTCTCCTCAACGACCGTCTGTCCAAAGACCGGTTCGGCTTCTTCGATAGTCAGTCCCTGACGCTCCAGTCGGGCGGTGGCCGCGACGAGCGTGTGCCCCTGCAGGGTGCGATGAAGCAGCGTACGTGGTTCCTCATCGGCGGGCGCATCGATGTCCCAGCCCATCCGGCGAGCCATGAGACGCCAGGGCAGGTCCAACGCGGCCAGGTCCAGGCGGTGGCTGAGATTGACCTTCCTCGCCAGCGGAGGGACGTCGGGGTATACGCGCTCCTGGATGGCCTGCCAGTGTTCTTCGAGACTCGCGTCGCCCAGAGATGAGAAGGAGGTGACGGGGAGTTCGACGCCCAGCGCGACCGCTCCCCGTGCGGTCCGCTCGACGAGCTCGTCCGGGCACAACGCCAGCATCGGCCGCCACCACGGGGCCAGAGCCAGGCTGTCGAGCGCGGTGACGGGAACGGGCATCACGTGATGTCCCATCGCCAGCTGCTGCAGGCCCTTCAGCCTCCACGCTTCAAGGTCGACCAGGTCTCCTCGTGACTGCGGCAGATGCAGGCAGTACCACAACCCGGGCAACGCCCGGGCCACGTCGCGTGCCAGTGCGTGAGGGATGGCGAATTGATCGGGGTCCTCAAACGGTGCGTCGATGACCGGCGAGATCTCTGAGGGAGCCGTGCCGTCCTCCGGGTCGAACACCACGAGGTAGAGCAGATGTCTGCCAGCATTTGGGGGTTGAGGGGCTGGTGTCGTCACTCCTAGA
>NZ_JBEOYE010000155.1:0-13361 GCF_040296945.1 Streptomyces sp. NPDC001941
GTACGGGGACGTGAACGACGTCAAGGTCGCCGCCTTCTGCTCCTCCGAGCCCGACGCCGGCTCCGACGTCGCCTCCATGCGCACCCGCGCCGTCTCGTCTACGCCCTGACCGGCGCCCGCACCGGCACCGGCGCCGCCGCCGTCCGGGTCCCCGGGGTGCGGGGCCTGGCCCACCAGCTGGGCGTGGCCCGCGGGTTGCGGCCCCTGAAGCGCACCGTGCCCTCGCCGCACGCGGTCGAGCTGGACGAGGCGGCCACCGCGGAGGCGATCGCCGACCACGGCCTGCTGGACCTGGTGCTGCGCCCGGCCCGGGAGCGCTGGCTGGACCTGGTGGTCGCCGTCGACGACGGCCTGTCCATGCGGATCTGGTCCGACACCGTCGGCGAACTCGCCCGGCTGCTCTCCTCGCTGGGCATCTTCCGCAAGGTGACCGTGCGCGCGTACGCGTTCGCCGCGCCGCCGCCCCCCGCGCGCCCGGCCGGCCGGGGCCGCACCGTCGTCCTGGCCCTCTCCGACGCCACCGCCCCCTGCTGGCGCGACGGCACGGCCCGCCGCCACCTGGCCCGGTGGGCCCGCGAGGCGCCCACCGCCCTGGTCAACCCGCTGCCCGCCCGGCTGTGGGGCGGCACCGGCCTGGACGTGGAGTTCGGCACGGTGCGCACCGACCGCAGCGCCCCCGCGAACACCGGGCTGCGCACCCCGCTGGCCCGGCTGCCGGTCCCGGTCCTCGAACTGGCCGAGTGGGACCTGGGGCCCTGGGCCCGCCTGCTGGCCTCCGAGGGCGCCGCGGCCCGCCTCGCGGTCGCCGACGCGGCCGCCGGGGCCACGACGCACCCGCCGCCGGACGCGCCGGACGCCCGTGAACCCGACGACCGGCTGCGGGACTTCAGGGCGGCGGTGTCCCCGGAGGCGTACGCGCTGGCCGGGCACCTGGCCGCGGTGGACCCGCTCACGCTGCCGGTGATGCGGGTCGTCCAGGCGGCCGTGCTGCCCGGGTCGGGGCCCGCCTGCCTGTCCGAGGTGCTGCTGGGCGGGCTGATGGCGGTGGACCGGCCGCTGGGGGAGGAGGGCGGCCGGGGGCGCGCGTACGACGTCTTCTCCTTCGACCCCGAGGTGCGCGAGCTGCTCGCCCTGACGATCCGGCCGGGCGCGGCGCGGCGCACGGTGGACGCGGTGTCGGAGTTCATCGAGCCGCGCCTGGGCCGGGCGGCGGACTTCCCGGCCCTGATCGCGGACCGCACCGGGAGCCTGCGACTGCCGCGCGGGGCGCGGCCGTTCGGCGAGCTGGCGGCCGAGGCCGAGGCGGAACCGGAGCCGTCGGAGGTGCGGCTGCCCGACCCGGACGCGCTCAAGGCCGGGCACGGCGTGCACAACCTGGCCGAGCCGCTGGACGGCGAGCACCACGCGCGCGCCCTGCGCTGGCTGGCGTCCGCCGCCGAGGGCGGCCGGGGCCTGTTCCTGCTGTCCGGGCCGCGTCAGAGCCTGAAGTCCAAGACGGCGTTCCACTACGCCCACACCACCGCGCACCGGCTGACCTGGTGGGTGCGGGCGGACACGCCCCGGGCGCTGGCGGACGGGCTGGCCGGCCTGGCGGCCCGGCTCGTCCCGGCCGCCCCGCCCGGCGGCCCGCCGGACCGGGACGCCCTGGTGCGCTGGGCGCTGGACTGGCTGGCCGCCCACCGCGGCTGGCTGCTGGTCCTTGACGGCCTCACCGAGCTCGGCCAGCTCCTCGAACTGGGCCTGGACGCCCCGGAGACCGGCACGGTCCTGGTGACCACCCGCGTGCGGGCGCACGAGCACTGGCCGGAGGCCACCTACGCGCTGGGCCCCGAGGAGGAGGCGCTCGCCGAGGCCTGCGCCCTGGTGCGGGGGCAGAACCGGTACGCGTACGAGATCCTCGGCGTGCTCGCCTGGTACGGCCCGGTCGTCCCCGCCCCGCTGCTGGAGTGGATGACCGGCAGCACCGGGGTGGTGCGGGCCGCGGTGCGCCTCCTGGTCGAGTCCGGGGCGGTGGCCGCCTCCGGCGACGACGGCCTGCGGACCTCCGCCCAGCTGCGGGTGATGATGCGGGCGCCCGACCCCCCGCACTGGACCGCGCAGAACGTCACGGTGGCCCGCGGCACGGCCGTGCGGATGCTCCTGGACGAGGTGCCCGAGGCGGCCCGGGCGCTCACCGAGGCGATCGAGGTCGGGGTGCTGGCCGGGGCGCTGGAGCCGTACGAGTCGCACGTGCGGGCCCTCGCCGCGGCGGTCCCGCCCGCCGAGGACTCGGTGGAACTGGCCATCCTCTACTTCGGCTCGGGCCTGCGGATGGTCTGGCGCGACGGCTCCCCGGAGGGCGTGCGGCTGGCCGAGCGCGCCTGCGACGCCCTGGACGTGCACTGGGGCAGCCGCTCCCAGGAGCGCGCGGTGCTCGCCGACAACGCCCTCACCCGGCTCGCGACCGCCGTGGCGCTGTCCGCGCGGACCCTGGCCACGGCGCCGGAGGGGACGCCCCGGCTGGTGGAGCTGCTGCGCGAGCAGCGCTACGGGGAG
Source organism: Streptomyces sp. NPDC001941 (assembly GCF_040296945.1). NCBI lineage: Bacteria > Bacillati > Actinomycetota > Actinomycetes > Kitasatosporales > Streptomycetaceae > Streptomyces > Streptomyces sp. NPDC001941. Next base: position 2,536 of record NZ_JBEOYE010000155.1, read on the forward strand.
GCGTACGGGCAGTGCGTGCGGGTGCTCGGCGCGGACCACCCGCTGACCGCGGCCCTGGTCGCGCCGTTCGCACCCTGACGCCGTCCCGCGGACCTCACCCCGCCGTCCGGGGGATCCGCCTCTCCCACGTCCGGTGGAACACCACCTCGTCGCCGTCCCGGCACACCACCTCATTGGACACCACGAAGTCCGCCGCGTCGCAGCTGATCTCCGAGCGGGTCTCCACCCGGGCGTCCCAGCCGGTCTCCGGGCGGTGCAGGCGGATCGTCCAGTCGGAGCGGGTGCGGGCGCTGAGCGGGTCCGCCTCCTGGATCTCGTACGTCTCCACCGCGTCCTCGGTGAACTCCAGGCCGTCGGGGTACACCCGGGTCCCGCCGTAGCGCGGGTCGACCTCCAGGCGCCACAGGCCCTTCGCCACGTCCCGCACCACCAGGCGCTCGGGGCGCGGCTCCTCCAGGGAGGCCGGGTAGGCCACGCCCAGGGGCTCGGACTGCTCCGGCTCGGCGAAGAACAGGGCGTCGCGGGTGTGCGCGCGCACCGGCAGGACCAGGCCGGAGGCGGCCGGGTCCAGGGTCCAGCCGCCGGTGCCGGGCTGCGGCCAGATCCAGGGCCAGTACGCGGAGGACAGCGACAGGCGGATGCGGTGGCCCGGGGGGAAGGTGTGGCCGATGCCGTTGAGCTCGAACTCCACCTCCTCCCACTCGCCGACCCGGCAGGGCACGGCCTTGTCGCGGCCGTGCCGGGCGGAGAGGTTCAGCGCGCCGCGGGTCACCAGGGTCGAGGCGCCGTCCGGGGCGACGTCGCACAGCCGGGCGACCACCTGGCCGGTCGGCGCCCCGGCGCGCAGGGCGAGGCGGACCCGGGCGCGGCCCAGGACCTCGATCGGCCCGTCGGTGACCGGGAACTCGAAGCTCGCCGACTTGGCGTCCTCCTCCCGCTGGTCGGGCGGCAGGTCGGCGTCGTTGCCGAAGGGGAAGAAGCGGCCCGCGTCCAGGCCGGTGTGCTGCGGGGAGTCGACCTCGACCGGGCCGCCCTGGAACGCGTACGTCACGGGGGTGACGTGCGGCGAGGGCCAGGCGTCGTCGGCGACCCAGCGGCCGGGCAGCTCCGGGTAGACGGTGGCCGGCGGGTGCGACTCGCTGATCCAGGAGCGCAGCAGCGGCTCGGCCATCACGTTGTTCTCGGCGCCCTTGAGGTGGTGGTCCCACCAGCGCAGGGTCTCCTGCAGGAAGCCGATGGCCGGTCCCGGCGGCAGGCCGCGGTCGGGGTACTGGTGCGACCAGGGGCCGATCAGGCCGCGCACCCGGTCCTTCGGCAGGTGCTGGACCAGACGGAGCACGGTGTCGCGGTACGGGTCGTGCCAGCCGCCGACCGCGAGGACGGACGCCTTGACCGCCGAGTAGTCCTCGCAGACGCTGCCGTGCCGCCAGTAGTCGTCCCGGGTCTGGTGGGCCAGCCAGGTGTGGATGAACGGGTCCACCGCCTCGAGGCGCTCCAGCCACATCTCCCGCCAGCGCTCCCCGGCGAAGTGCGGGTCCGGCGGCCGGGAGACGAAGGCGAGCATGGTGGCCGCCCAGGCGTGCATGTCCACGGCGAGCACCGAGCCGCCCATGTAGTGCACGTCGTTGTCGTAGCGGTCGTCGGTGGAGCAGACGGTGACGACGGCCTTCAGCGGCTCGGGGGCGAGCGCGGCGATCTGCAGCGAGTTGAAGCCGCCCCAGGAGATGCCGAACATGCCGACCTTGCCGCTGCACCAGGGCTGGGCGGCCAGCCAGTGCACCACGTCGACCCCGTCGGCCAGCTCCCGGGCGTCGTACTCGTCGCCGGGCAGCCCCTCGCTGTTGCCGTGGCCGCGCACGTCGACGCGGACGGAGGCGTAGCCGTGGCCCGCGTACCAGGGGTGGCGCTGCCAGTCGCGCGGCGCGGTCCAGTCGCTCAGCCGGTAGGGCAGGTACTCCAGCAGCGCGGGCACCGGCTCGTCGGTGACCGGGCGCCAGATCCGCGCGTACAGCAGGGTGCCGTCGGGCAGCGGGATCCGGACGTCCTCGCGGGTCGTCTGGTAGGGGAACTCATGGCGGATCTTCATCGGGACACCTCAGTGGACGGGGTGCATGGTGCGGCGCAGCCAGGGGGCGAGGGCGATGACGGCGAGTCCGGCGACGACGGCGATCGCGCCGTTCACGCCGAAGTAGGCGGGGTTGGAGACCTCGCCGTAGAGCTTCACCGTCTGGGCCTGGATGCCGTTGGCCAGGGCGAGGGAGAGGAACCACAGGGCCATCGTCTGGTTGGCGAAGGCCTTGGGGGCGAGCTTGCTGGTGGCCGACATCCCGGAGGTCTCCAGGAGGACGTCACCGAGGCCGAGCAGCAGGTACGAGCCGACGATCCACCAGACCGCGATCTTGTACGAGTCCCCGCTGTGCCCGGAGGTCGGGAGCACCATCAGCAGGAACGACAGGCCGCCCAGGACCACGCCGATGGCGATCTTGTTGGAGGCGTGCGGCTGGCGGCGGCCCATCCGGGACCAGACGGCGGCGACCACGGGCGCCAGCGCCACCTCGAAGGCGCCCAGCGCGGAGGCGTACCAGCTGGCCGGGAAGTGGAAGCCGAAGATGCTGGTCTCGGCGTTGTCCGCGGCCAGCAGCATCATCGTGGAGTACGCCTGGAAGAGGATGAAGTTGAAGAACACCGAGGCCAGGAAGAGCACGACGTACGGCCGCAGCCGCCCGCGCTCCTCGGAGCTCACCCGGGAGCTGGTGAACATCACGGCGAAGTACACGACCGGGGCGATCACCGAGACCAGCGTCAGCAGGTCCACGAACCGGCCGATGGTCAGCCAGCCCGCCGCCGCGAGCGCCACGGCCGCGGCGGCCACCACGACCACGCCGAGCACGATGTTCCGCACGGTGCGGCGCATCGCGTCGGGGGCCAGGGCGGACTCGGCGCGGTCGCGCCGCCCGGCCAGGTGGCGCCTGCCCGCCACGTACTGCACCAGGCCCAGCGTCATGCCGACCGCAGCGGCCGAGAAGCCCCAGTGCCAGCCCTTGTGGTCACCGAGCCAGCCGGTGATCAGCGGGCCGAGGAAGGCGCCGATGTTGATGCCCATGTAGTACAGCGCGAAGCCCGCGTCCCGGCGCTCGTCGGCCGTGCGGTACAGCTTGCCGACCATGGTGGCCACGTTCGGCTTGAGCAGGCCGGTGCCCGCGCTGATCAGGCCCAGGCCCACCCAGGTCATGGCGGCGGTGGGCACGGCCATCGCGTAGTGGCCGCAGGCGATCAGGACGCCGCCCCAGAGGACCGCCCGGTAGGAGCCCAGGATCCGGTCCGCGAGCCAGCCCCCGGCCACCGAGACCAGGTACACGAGGGTTCCGTACGCCGCCGAGACGGAGGCGGCCGTGCCGGGCGCCATGCCCATGCCGTCGTTGGCCACGGCGTCGGCGAAGTACAGCACGAGGATGGCCTGCATCCCGAGGAAGGAGAACCTCTCCCAGACCTCCAGGCCGGAGAGGGTCAGCAGTCCTTTCGGGTGGCCGAAGAAGGCATGGTCGTCCCCGGGGGGCGGCCGGTCTCCCGGGTTCCCGGTGGCGTCGTTCTCGGTCAAGGTTCCGGACAAAGCGCCTACTCCTGGTCGTATGAGCTGATCACGAACATACCGGGGGGAGCGGGAAGGCGCCCACGGTGATCGAAAGGCGACCGGATAGGCTGACTTGAGTGAATCCAGCGACACATCGACAATCCGTGTGATCGTCAGCAGACAGGAGATCCCCTCGTGACCGTCGTCGGGCCGTTCGGGCTGAGCGTGCGGGACCAGGCTCTCGAAGCCGATGTCCAGACCGGATTGGCGGCAGTCGAGGCAGGGCTCCTCGATGCCACCAAGAGCGACGTGCCGTTCATCACGGAGGCGGCGCAGCACCTGGTCAGGGCCGGCGGCAAGCGCTTCCGCCCGCTCCTGGTGATGCTCGCCGCCCAGTTCGGCGACCCGTACGCCCCGGGGATCGTGCCCTCCGCCGTCGTCGTCGAGCTGACCCACCTGGCCACCCTGTACCACGACGACGTGATGGACGAGGCGGACGTCCGCCGCGGCGTGGCCAGCGCCAACACCCGCTGGGGCAACTCCGTCGCCGTCCTGACCGGCGACTTCCTCTTCGCCCGCGCCTCCCACACCCTGGCCGACCTCGGCCCGGAGGCCGTCCGGATCCAGGCCGAGGCCTTCGAGCGCCTGGTCACCGGCCAGATCCTGGAGACCGCGGGACCCGTCGAGGGCCGTGACCCGATCGAGCACTACCTGGACGTCCTCGGCGGCAAGACCGGCTCCCTGGTCGCCGTCGCCTGCCGCTTCGGCGCCATGATGTCCGGCGCCGACGAGACGGTCGTGGACGTGCTCACCCAGTACGGCGAGCGGCTCGGCGTCGCCTTCCAGCTCGCCGACGACGTCCTGGACATCGCCTCCGACTCCCACGAGTCCGGCAAGACCCCCGGCACCGACCTGCGCGAGGGCATCCCCACGCTGCCGGTGCTGCGGCTGCGCGCCCAGGCCGCCGCCCACGGGCGCCCCGAGGACCTGGAGCTCGTCGCCCTGGTCGACGGCGACCTGGCCGACGACGCCCGGCACGCCGAGGCGCTGCGCCGGCTGCGCGCCCACCCGGCCCTGGAGCAGGCCCGCCGCGACACCGTGCGGTACGCGGAGGAGGCCCGCGCCATGCTCGCGCCGCTGCCCGAGTGCTACGCCAAGGCCGCGCTCGAAGAGCTGTGCGACGCGGTGGTCCACCGCGCGGGCTGAGCCCCGCCCGGCCCCCGTACGCCCGCCGGACGCCGTCGTACCCCGCTGACCTGCGCCCCGGCCCGCCCCCGCCCCCCGACCCCTACGGGGCGGCGGACCCCGGGGCCCCCGGTGTCATCCCTCAGCAGTACACGAGGTTGATTCCGAGGGCTGACGCCTGAACCCCGCGGATTTGGTGACATGGAGAAGAACCACTCCTGACGGGATTGACCACATCGGGTGAGAAGGGCGGCGCGGGGTGGACGAGCGCACGGGTACGGACGCCGCCGACCACGGAGGTAGGGGACACATGGCACCGAACGACAGCACGCACCTCGACCAGGAGGGCCGGGACACCGACGCGCCTCGCCGCAAGGCGTCGCGCTACGTCGTCCCGGTCGCCGTGGCGGGGGTGGCTGCGGCCACCATCGGGCTCGTCCCGGCACTCGCGGCGTCGGGCGACCCCGACCTGCCGAAGATCTCCGCCCAGGAGCTCATCGAGAAGATCGCGAAGTCGGACGTGCAGCAGCTGTCCGGCACCGTCAAGGTCAGCACCGACCTCGGCCTGCCGGACGTCGCCTCGCTGCTGCCCAAGGGCACGCCCAGCGCCGGCTCGGGGGCCTCCGCCTCCCCGCAGTCCAAGCTGATGGAGCTGGCGACCGGCTCGCACACGCTGAAGGTCGCGGCCGACGGCCCGGACCGGCAGAAGCTCAGCCTGCAGGGCGACGGCTCGGAGTACAGCCTGATCCACAACGGCGCGGACGTCTGGGCGTACGACAGCGCCGCCAAGGAGGCCGTCCACTCCAAGGACGCCGACCACGCGGCCGGCGCGCAGGAGCACGGCAAGGGCGACAAGGGCGCGAAGGGCGACAAGGCGGTGCCCAGCACGCCCAAGGACTTCGCCGACGCGGCCCTGAAGGCGGCCGGCGACACCACCTCGGTGACCGTGGACGGCAGCGCCCGGGTGGCCGGCCGCGACGCCTACCAGCTGGTCATCAAGCCCAAGCAGTCCGGTTCCACGGTCGGCTCGGTCAAGGTGGCGGTGGACGCGAAGAACGGCGTACCGCTGAAGTTCAGCCTGCTCGGCAGCGACGGCGGCAAGCCGATCGTGGACGTCGGCTTCACCAAGGTCGACTTCGCCAAGCCGGACGCCTCGGCCTTCGACTTCAAGGCGCCCGCGGGCGTCAAGGTGGTCGAGGGCGACGCCCTGGAGAAGGGCGCGATGAACGGGAAGGGCACGGACCGGAAGGACGGCGAGGGCTTCGGCGGTCCCCTCGGCGAGCTGTTCGGCGGCGGAGCGGCCGAGCAGCACGGCAAGGGTGCCGCGCAGGGCAAGGGCAAGGGTGAGCCGACCGTGATCGGCAAGGGCTGGTCCTCGGTCGTCGTCCTCGACACCGGCAGCCCGGCGCCCAAGGGCGACGACGCCCCGGCCGACGCGCGGAAGTTCCTGGACGCCCTGGGCGACAAGGTGAACGGCACGTTCGGCTCGGGCACGGTCTACTCGACCCGCCTGGTCAACGCCCTGATCACCGACGACGGCAAGGTGTACGTCGGCGCGGTGACCAAGGACACCCTGGTGAAGGCGGCCAACGCGGCCAAGTAGCAAGGCGGTTCACCGCTGTACGAGGGGCCCGCACCGGTCACACCGGTGCGGGCCCCTCGTCCGTGCGGTCCGTGCAGTCCGTGCTCCCGCGTCAGCGGGGGAGCCGGCTAGAAGGTCAGCTTGAAGCTGTTGATGTAGCCGGTGTCCTGCGCGGCCTTGTCCTGGACGCGGAGCTTCCAGGCGCCGTTGGCGGCCTCGGAGGAGGCGTTCACGGTGAAGGTCTTGACGATGTTGTCCGCGCTGCCGCCGGTCCGGTTCTGCAGGTTGTAGACCGAGCCGTCGGGGGCCACCAGGTCGACGACCAGGTCGCCGATGTAGGTGTGGACGATGTTCACGTCGACCTTCAGCGCGGCCGGCGCGTTGCCGGTGCGGCCGGAGACCGTGACGGAGGACGTGACCGCCGCGCCGTTGTCCGGGATGGCGACGTCCGCGGTGTTCTCGTACACGTCACCGGTGGGCGGGGTGGTGCCGCCCGCGGACAGGGTCCAGATCGCGTGGGCGACGGCGTCGCTGTTGCGGTCAAGGGCGGTGTCGTTGATGTTCGCCGTGGTGTCGCACGAGGCGTGGTAGCAGCGGTCGAAGGCCTGCCCCGAGGTGCCGCCCCACTTCTGCGCCTGCGCCGCCGTCTTGGTGTAGTCGGCGCCGGAGAACAGCCCGCCGACCGGGATGCCCACGTTCTTGAAGGGCGCGTGGTCGGAGCGGCCGTCGCCCTCGGTCTCGATCTCGGTGGGGATGCCGAGCCCGGCGAAGTAGTCCTTGAAGGTCTTCTCGATCGTCGGGTCGTCGTCGTAGACGAAGTAGCCCGGGTTCGGCGACCCGATCATGTCGAAGTTCAGGTAGCCCGCGACCTTCGAACGCTCCGCGCTCGGCAGGTTGTTGACGTAGTACTTCGAGCCGACCAGGCCCAGCTCCTCGGCGCCCCACCAGGCGAACCGCAGGTGCTTGTCGGGCTTGAACTGGGCGCGCGAGACGGCCAGCGCGGTCTCCAGGACGGCCGCCGAGCCCGAGCCGTTGTCGTTGATGCCGGGGCCCGCGGTGACCGAGTCCAGGTGCGATCCGGCCATCAGGACCTGGTTGGCGTCGCCGCCCGGCCAGTCGGCGATCAGGTTGTAGCCGGTGGCGCCGGAGGAGGTGAAGGTCTGCAGGGCGGTGGTGTACCCGGCGGCGTCCAGCTTGGCCTTCACGTAGTCGATGGAGGCCCTGTAGCCGGTCCTGCCGTGCGCCCGGTTGCCGCCGTTGGAGGTGGCGATCGACTGGAGCTGGGTCAGGTGGGCCTTGACGTTGGCCAGCGGGATGTCGGGCGCGGCGAGGACGGCCGGCCCGGGGGCCGCGGTGGCCGCGGGAGCGGCGCCGGCGAGCAGCCCGGCCAGGGCCAGGGCGGCGACGGCGGCGGTGCGTCTGGGGACGCGGAGGACGGAGAGGTTCATGTGGGGGCTCCGTGGTTTCCGTACGGGGACAGGACGGAAGTGCGAGACGCCCCGCGACGGGTGGGTCGCGGGGCGCTGGGGCTGTTGGAGCTGGTCGGTGCGCTGTGCGTGCAGTGCGTGCTGAATGTTCAGCGAGAGTTCGTTCGAGCGTCAAGGGAGGAAACAGGTCAGGGCCGTTCGTTCAGCGGACGCCTTCCGGCGCACGTCCGCTGAGCGGCGCGCGTGTGGCGGTCCCGTGAAATGTCGCCGGGTCCGCGGCGCGCGTCGCGGCCCCGCGCCGTCCTCCTCGCGGTACGGCGCGTCCGGATGCCGGGCCGTGGCCGGATCCGGTCGTCCGCGCGGCTCAGGCCCGCTCGGCCTCGGGCTTCCGGTGCGCCACCGGCCCGGTGGCCCCCGCCGGTCCCGTGGTCCCGGCCGCCTCCGCCGCCGGGGCCTCCGCCAGGGCCCGGGCCGCCGCCCGCGAGCGGCGCGCGTTGCGCAGGGCGTCCCAGGTCAGCACCGAGAGCGCCAGCCACACCAGCGCGAACCCGGCCCACCGCTCGGGCGGCATGGCCTCGTGGAAGTACACGATGCCGAGCAGGAACTGGAAGACCGGGGCCAGGTACTGCAGCAGCCCCAGCGTGGACAGCGGCACCCGGATCGCCGCCGCCCCGAAGCACACCAGCGGGATCGCGGTCACCAGGCCGGTCGAGGCGAGCAGCGCCGCGTGCCCCGCGCCCCGGGAGCCGAACGCCAGCTCGCCCTGGCTGCCCAGCCACACCAGGTAGCCGAGCGCGGGCAGGAACTGGATCGCGGTCTCGGCGGCCAGCGATTCGAGGCCGCCGAGGTTGACCTTCTTCTTCACCAGGCCGTACGTCGCGAACGAGAAGGCCAGCGTCAGCGAGATCCACGGCGGCTGCCCGTACCCGGCGGTCAGCACGACCACCGCGGCCAGTCCCGTGCCGACGGCCGCCCACTGGGCGGGCCGCAGCCGCTCCTTGAGGAGCAGTACGCCCATCGCGATGGTCACCAGCGGGTTGATGAAGTAGCCCAGCGAGGCCTCGACCACGTGCCCGGTGTTCACCGACCAGATGTACAGGCCCCAGTTGACCGTGATCACCGCCGCGGCGACGGTCAGCAGCCCCAGCTTGCGCGGCTGGCGGAGCAGTTGCCCGACCCACGCCCAGCGGCGCAGCGCGAGCAGCGCCACGCCGACCACGGCCAGCGACCAGACCATCCGGTGGGCCAGGATCTCGATCGCCCCGGCCGGTTTGAGCAGCGGCCAGAACAGGGGGACCAGGCCCCACATCCCGTACGCCGCCACGCCGTACAGGAGCCCCGCCCGCTGCTCGCCTCCGCTGCTCTTCACTGGCCCTCCGGTCCGGTCCGTCCCACGCCCGCTCCTGGGCGAAAGGTAGCGCCGCGCGGGACCCGCTGTCATGCCCGTTCCGCGATACGGTCATGACGTATGTCTGCGGCGGGTCAGTCCCGTACCGCAGGACGCTCATGACGGACCGGACCAGCCCCGAGCCGCCCGGAGCCGGGCCGGGTCAGCCCTTCAGGGCCTCGGCGACCGCGTCCGCGAGCGGGGTGGTGGGGCGGCCGATCAGCCGCGCGAGGTCCCCGCTCGTCCCGGCGAGCACCCCGCGCCCGATGGCCGCGTCCGTGTCGACCAGGGCCGCCGCGAAGCCCTCGGGCACCCCGGCGCCGACCAGGATCTCCAGGTGCCGCTCGGGGGAGACCTCGTGGTGCGCGACCTCGCGACCGCTCTGCCGGGACACCTCGGCCGCGTACTCCGGGTACGTCCACGCGGTGTCGCCGCTCAGCTCGTACGCCCTGCCCAGGTGGCCGTCCTCGGTGAGGACCGCGGCGGCCGCCGCCGCGTAGTCGGCGCGCGACGCGGAGGCGATGCGGCCCGCGCCCGCGCTGGAGGCCACGCCGTGCTCCAGGGCCGCGCCCAGGTTGCCCGTGTAGTTCTCGTGGTACCAGCCGTTGCGCAGGAAGGTGTGCGGCAGGCCCGAGTCGAGGATCACCCGCTCGGTCACCTTGTGCTCGGCCGCCAGCGCCAGGTCCGCGTCGGGACCGCCCAGGATCCCGGTGTACGCGAGCTGGGCCACGCCCGCCGCCTTCGCCGCCTCCACCACCGCGGTGTGCTGCGGCACCCGGCGGCCGACCTCGCTGCCGGAGATCAGCAGCACCCGGTCCCCGGCGCGGAACGCGGCGGCCAGCGACTCGGGGCGGTCGTAGTCGGCCACCCGCAGCTCCACGCCGCGCGCGGCCAGCGGCGCGGCCTTGGCTTCGTCCCGGACCACGGCCACGACCTGCTCCGCCGGGACCTTCGCGAGGAGGGCGTCGATGACGAGGCGGCCCAGCTGGCCGGTGGCTCCGGTGACGACGATGCTCATGACTGTTTTCTCCTCAAAGCGGCTTTCCTGCGTCTCGCACCCACCGTACGACGGGCGCTAACCAATCGAAAGTACCCACTTTGAAGTAAGGTACTGGCATGGGAGTAAGCATGAAGCCGGACGTGAACGAGAAGATGTGCCCCTCACGGCTCGTCCTGGAGCACGTCACCAGCCGCTGGGGCGTGCTCGTCCTGGCCCAGCTCCTGGAGCGCCCGCACCGCTTCAGCGAGCTGCGCCGCGCCATCGGGGGCGTCAGCGAGAAGATGCTGGCCCAGACCCTGCAGACGCTGGAGCGCGACGGCTTCGTGCACCGCGACGCCAAGCCGGTCATCCCGCCCCGCGTCGACTACTCGCTGACCCCGCTCGGCGTCGAGGCGGCCGAGCAGGTGTGGGGCCTGGCCCGCTGGACCGAGCGCCGGATGGACGCGGTACTGGCCGCGCGGGAGGTGTACGACGAGGGGCGGGGCTGAGGTCGCGTACGTGAGCTCGTGTACGTGAAGGGGCCACCCGGTAGCGCCGGGTGGCCCCTTCACGTACCGCTGCCGCTGTCCGTCAGCCGATGACGGTCCAGGTGTCGTTGCCGGCGAGGAGGGTGGCGAGGTCGCCCTTGCCGTGGTGTTCGACGGCGGTGTCGAGCTGGTCGGCCATGAGGGTGT
>NZ_JBEOYE010000156.1:0-13220 GCF_040296945.1 Streptomyces sp. NPDC001941
CATCCTCACCGTCGGCATCGCCATCGACCTCCTCATCTTCAGCCCCCTCGAACGCGCCGTACTCCGCACCCGCGGCCTCCTCGTCAAGAACTGAGGACCGTCACAGTCCGAAGGCGCCGCCCTCGACGACGCGCCCGACCCCCGCACCGAGCCGGCTTTCGTGAGTCGGCTCGGTGCGGGGGTGCGGGATCACCGATCGGTTCTCAGGCCTTCCACCCTTCGACGGTGAGTCGGACGGCGTCGCGGACCGTGCCCACGTAGGCGTCTTCCCCTGCCTGGGCAGCACGGGGCGCGGGGCTGGTCAGGAAGAGTTCCTCGAACCGTTCGCGTACGACCGTCCAGTCCCACTCGCCCAGCGCGTGCGCGGAGGCTGACCTGCCGGCTTCCCGCCACGCCTGAGCCGAGCCGGTGACCTCGCGGATGCGCGCCGCCGCCTCATCGGGCGAACCGTGGACCCATCCCTGCGGGTACAGCGTGCGGGCGCTGTTGGCCTTGCCCGCGTAGAAGGGCCAGTCGCGCACCACGGGAACCGCGGCGCTGGCCGCGCCTTCCATCACGCCCACGTGGCATCCCTCGCGGACCGAGGATGACAGGATGACGCCGATGTCGGTCAGCGCGGAGGGTACGTCGTCGGTGGCGCCCAGGCGGAGCACGGCGCCCGACTCCACCAGCGGTGCGAGGCGGCGTTCCAGCTTCTTGCGGTACTCCAGGACCGCCCGGCTGGTCTTGGGGTTCATGTCCCCGCCGACCATCAGCAGCCGGTAGCGCTCGTCCTCCGCCCGCAGCAGTTCCAGCACGTCCAGGGCCCACATCGGGTCCTTCGCGACCTGGCTGACTCCGATCAGCCCCAGGTTGAAGCGGGCGTCGGCGGACTTCGGCCGGGCGAAGCCGGACAGGTCCATGGCGTTGTCGATGAGGTGCGTACGCGGCGCGTGCCCGCCCCGGAGCTGGGGGACGAGCGAGGTGGCGAGGTCCCGTACGTGCGGGGCGACGTACACGAGGTCGTCGATCCGCGAGAAGTCGGTCATGTGCGGCCAGCGGGTGAACGCCTCGTAGCTGTGCAGGCGCACCACGATCCGGGTGCTTCCCGGGTCGATGGTGGTCAGCATCGCCGCCGGGCCCGCCGCCCAGTCCAGGAACACGGTGTCCGCCCAGTCGAGGTACGGGCGCATCAAGCGCTCGACCTCCTCCTGGTAGGTGCTCGTCCCCCCGGAGAGGCGGTCCTCCAGCATGCGGCGGCCCGCCCACGAGATCCGCTTCAGGGACTTCTGGGCGGCCAGGTCCAGGTAGCGCAGCTCCACGCCGGGATGACCGTCGCCGAAGTGGTCCAGGATGTGGTGCAGGAAGTTGTCGTTGGCGCTGGTCATGACGAGCAGGCGCAGCGGCCGGTCCGCGGGCACCGGGGCGGGCGGGGTGCTGCGGCCCTGAGGCTTCGCGAGCTCCTTCATCACCTGCGTGTCGTACAGGGGCCTGACGAAGTCCCCGGCCCCCTTCGCCAGCGGGGACGAGAGCTGGTCGATGTGCAGGACCCGGTGGAAGTGCAGGAACAGCGCCCGGTCCAGTGGGCCCGCGGCCGTCGCGTGGTCGCCTCCGGCGAAAGCGGCGTCGGCGTAGTCCAGTTGGGCCGTGACCACCTTGCCCAGCTGACGCGGGTTGATCCCCTTCGTGATCTCCTTCATCGCGGACTCGTCGTAGAGCTGCGCACGCAGTTTGAGGTCCTGGACCTTCGCGGCGGCGGCGGCGAGGGCCATGGCGGCCCCGCTGGTCCGGCCCGCCCACTGCATTCCCTCGGCCACGGAGCGGGAGGTGGCGGCGCGGATCCTGGTGGGGACGCCGGGTACGGTGACGGCGGTGCGCCACAGCCAGGCACCGATGCCGGAGCGCATCACCGGGCGCGCGGTCGCGGTCCGCATGACCTGTGCGGGCAGCTGGTCCACCGTGCGCCGCACATCACGGTTGAGGGTGCTCAGGGTCGACCGGAGGCTGACCTCGCGGACCACGGAACCGCCCTGCGCCTTCAGGCCCTCGACGGCCTTGAGCGCGGGGGCCAGGCCGAACAGCGCCTTGGCCGCCGGGTTGTACTGGGCGAGCCGCCACACCGTGTACACGGCGCCCGGGTCGAGGGCCACGAGGACGTCGGCCCTGCGGGCCCGCCGGCTCAGCCACGCGTCGCGCCTGGACTGCATCCACACGCGCATCCCGGCGGGGGAGCTCCCGGCCTTGCGGCGCAGCGCCTGGCTGCGGTGGGCGAGGCTGCGCGGCAGCTGGTGCACGTCGCTCAGGCCCGTACGGGACAACTCCTCCGCCACCGGCTCCAGGTGGAAGGTGCCCGCCAGCCGGGAGTGGGCGCCGTGCGCCGCCAGCTTGGCCACCGAGTCGGCGAGGACGCCGAGGGGCGGCCGGGCACTGGCGATGAAGAGGACTTCGGTCACGAGGAGAATCCTTCGGCGACGATCGACTTCTCGGAGAACGCGGCCGCCTCGTCCGCGCAGCGCTCCGGAGGCAGGGGGACTGCGCTGGCCAGGTGCTTGACGGCTTCGGTCATCAGCGCCTCGCGGGTGAACTGGTTCGCGTGGGCCATCGCTTCGGAGTGCTGTTCGTCGCTGGTTTCGACGGTCATGCGGGCGGCCTCGACGAAGGCCTGGGCCAGGCGCTCCTCGTCGATGCCGACGGCACCGGTCCACAGCGGGTGGCCCCTGAGCACGTTGGAGGCGTCGTGCTCGACGACGTGGGCCGAGACGATGGGCAGTCCCGTCGCCATGTACTCGTACACCTTGCCGGAGGTGACGAACCGGCCGCCGATGAGGATCAGGACCATCGCGTCCCAGCGCGCGTAGATGGACGCGACCTCGGCCTTGGACGCGGGCCCGCCGAAGACGACGCCGTCCGGCTCGGCCTCCTTGAGGACCTCCGTGTGGCGGTTGGCCTCGCGGCCCGCGCCGTTGCCGATGTGGCCGCGGACCTCGAAGCGCGCGTTGGCGAGCAGGGGTTCGCGCTCCCGCGCCGCGCGCCAGGCGTTGAGGACCGTCTCCAGGTGGGGGACGGTGAAGTTGACCGTTCCCAGGTAGCCGAAGGTCAGGCCCGCCTCCGGGTCCGGGTTGTGCACCCGGCCGGGGGAGCTGTCCGCGTCGTAGCCGTTGCGTACGACGTGCACCCGGTCCGCGAGCTGCGGGTAGCGCGTGCGGTAGTGCTCCGCGATGGGGTCGTTGACGACCCAGAGGGAGACGGCGTTGCGGAGGATCTTCTCCTCCCACCGGCCTTCGGGTGAGGTGCGGGAGAACGCCTCGATTCCCTCGATGACGTCGATGGACCAGCCGTCGCGGAAGTCCACCGCGTACGGCACGCCCGCCTCCTCGTACAGCTTCCAGGCCGCGGCGAGATTGACGTAGGGGACGCAGCTCGCGAGGAGCAGGTCGGCGGGCTTGTCGGCGTGGACGGTCAGGGCGGCCTGTTCCAGGTCCTCGCGCCAGTCGCCGAAGTTGGGCTCGGGGAAGGGCTCGGCCTGGCGTCGGCGCAGCGAGGCGACCCAGCTGTTGGGATTGAGCGCGCGTGCCTCGTCGTAGAGGCGGATGTCCGTCTCGAGGTCCTCGCGGGCGAGGGGCAGTTCGACCACGGTGATGCGGGGGTCGACCTGCTCCAGGAGGGTGGGGTCGATGCCGGAGTCCCGTTCCCAGGACTCCTGGGCGATGGTGACGACGGTGACGTCCCAGCCCTGGTTGACGAACTGGTTCGCTGTTTCGCGCATGCGGTACGCGCAGCTCTTGGCGGCCGGCGGGAATCCGATGGCGAAGTAGATCACATGCGGTCGCCGGGGACGTGCGGGCGTCCTGGACCTGGGAAGTGTCGACATAAGCGGTGGCGCTGACGCGGTGGGAGCAACAGGAGATCCATGGGAGGAAGGTCTCCGAGCCTCACACGCGCCGGCTCCCTCCCTTCCATTGCTCCATGATCCGTACGACGTTCTGCGCGGCGCGGCCGTCGCCGTAGGGCGTGCCCGGGGCACCGGTGGGAGCCGCGCGGCTCACGGTGGCGGCCCACTCGTCCGGGGACATCTCGTGCGGGTCCGGGACCAGCACGTTCCACCCGGAGTCGACCGTCTCGACCCACTCGGTCTCCGGCCGGATCGTCGTGGTGATCCGCTCCAGCAGGAACGCCTCCTTCTGCAGGCCGCCCGAGTCGGTGACGACGGCGGAGGAGGCGAGCACCGCGGCCACCAGACCGGCGTACGGCAGGGGACGGCCCACGTGCACCGACCCCTGCGCCAGGTTGATGCCGTGCTCCGCCGCACGCGTGACCAGGCGCGGGTGGGCGAGCAGCGCGACCGGTACCGAGAGCTTCGCGAGGGAGTCCATGATCGCCGCGAGGCGCTGCGGGTCATCGGTGTTGTCGGGTCGGTGCAACGTGGCGAGCACGAAGGGCCGTTCGGGGTCGATGCCCTCGGGGAGGGCGGGCGCCGGGTGCTCCCCGGCCAGCACGGCGTCGCGGATGCGCAGGCAGATGTCGACCATGACGTCGCCGGCGAGCACCGCCCGGTCCTTGAGCCCCTCGTCGCTCAGGTGGTCCATGGCCTTCGCGGTCGGGGCCAGCAGCACGTCGGCGCAGTGGTCCGTCAGGATGCGGTTGTGCTCCTCCGGCATGCGCCGGTTGAAGGAGCGCAGGCCCGCCTCCAGGTGCGCCACGGGCAGGTGCATCTTCACCGCCGAGAGGGCCCCGGCGATCGTGGAGTTGGTGTCGCCGTAGACGAGGACCCAGTCCGGCTTCTCGCGCTCCAGGACGGGGTCGAGCTTGGTGAGGACCGAGCCGGTCTGCGTTCCGTGGCTTCCGGAGCCGGCGCCCAAGTGGACATCTGGGTCCGGAATTCCGAGACCGTCGAAGAACACATCGGAGAGGTCGGCGTCGTAGTGCTGTCCGGTGTGCACGATGAAGTGCTCGTGCTCCGTTTCGGCGAACGCCGCCGCAATAGGAGCGAGCTTCACCAATTGTGGCCTGGCACCGACGATACTGATGACTTTCACTGAATACTCGTCTTCTGGTTTGTGTCGATGTGGTTCGTGTCATGTCTCGTACTGCTGACGCTCAGCCCGTCCGGGAAATATGTCGTCCGGGCGGCGTCGGCGATTCTAGACATGTAACGACACGGGCTCGTTCCCGGAAGTGCCTCGAAGGGGCGAATTCCAAGGCACGAGGAAACCCTTGTGAAGGCGGCATGTGAATTTTCGGTGAACGGATACGGGGGTTGGCCGGGTCGCGAATGCGGAACCATCGGGGCCGCACCCCCGTGGACAGCGTCCGGACGCTCGATCCAGGCCGCGGACGCGCTCTCACTTTCGCGCTGGAGGTCCAGGAGAGCTTGAATCAGAAGTCCCACCCGGTCGAGTGAACTGGTGCTACCCGGAAGGAAGTCGACCGTACGAGCATGCCGGACCGCACGGTCACCCGCCCAGTCACAACAACATCAAAGATGCCCATCAGGACCGAAAGGGTTGGCCCTCTCGTGGTTTGTGGGAGACGCCCTTTTGCGACAGTCTCTCGCCATGACGTGGCTGATCACAGGCGGAGCCGGATTCATCGGCTCTCACGTAGTGAAGACGATGACCGAAGCCGGTGAAGGCGTCGTCGTCCTCGACGACTTGAGCACCGGCAGTCCCGACCGGCTGCCCCCCGGCGTCCCGCTCGAAGTCGGAACGGTCCTCGACCGCGACGTCGTGGACCGCGTCCTGCGCGGGTACGCCGTCACCGGGATCGTGCACATCGCCGGCAAGAAGCAGGTCGCCGAATCGGTCCACCGACCCCTGTACTACTACCGGGAGAACGTGGAGGGCGCCCGGGTCCTGCTCGCCGCGGCGGCCGACGCGGCAGTCAGCCGCTTCCTGTTCTCCTCCTCGGCGGCCGTCTACGGCACGCCCGACGTGGACCTCGTCACCGAAGACACCCCGTGCGCGCCCATCAACCCGTACGGCGAGACGAAACTCGTCGGCGAGTGGCTGGTCCGCGCCACGGGCCGGGTCCACTCCATGGCCACCGCATCACTCCGGTACTTCAACGTGGCGGGGGCCGCCTCGCCGGAGCTGAGCGACGACGGCATCTGCAACCTGGTCCCGATGGTCTTCGAGAGGCTGACCGAGGGCGGGGCCCCGCGGATCTTCGGGGACGACTACGCCACCCCCGACGGCACCTGCGTACGGGACTACA
This sequence comes from Streptomyces sp. NPDC001941, assembly GCF_040296945.1. Taxonomy (NCBI): domain Bacteria; kingdom Bacillati; phylum Actinomycetota; class Actinomycetes; order Kitasatosporales; family Streptomycetaceae; genus Streptomyces; species Streptomyces sp. NPDC001941. The sequence goes on from NZ_JBEOYE010000156.1 coordinate 6,193, forward strand.
TCCACGTCGAGGACATCGCCACCGCCCACCTCGCCGCCGCCAGGCGACTCGTCGCCGACCCCACGGCCGCGCTCACCCTCAACGTCGGGCGGGGCGAGGGCGTCTCGGTGGCGGAGATGATCGGAGTCATCCAGGACGTCACCGGCCGTACCGACGCCACGCCGGACGTGACCGGACGGCGCCCCGGTGACCCCGCCCGCGTCGTGGCGTCCGCCGAGACCATCCGCCGGGAACTGGGCTGGACGGCCCGCCACGACGTGCGCTCCATGGCTGAGTCGGCATGGGCGGGCTGGCGGCTGCGCCACGCCCTGGTGTAGTGACAGCGCCACTCGTAGAGGTGAACGGCACCGACGGGCGCGAGCACTCCAACGAGTTCGGGCCGGTTCTCCCGCGCCGTCACGCCCCATTGACGTAAACCCGGAGAAGACCCTGCGGGCGCAGGTCCGGACCTTCACCGCATGAGGGATCGGTGCATTCTCCGGAGTCAAGCGAACGACCTAACGGCCCGGTGCGGTAGGAATACAAGATTCCAAGGTGCCGTGCCTGAATGGCCGCGCCGGGCCGGCGGGTGATGCGGTATGTGTACGCAGGTGACCGCGACGAGGATTCTCGGGCACTCAATTATTCCTTCGAGGAGTTCCATTGTTCTCGAGTTCCCATCCCCCGGCAGGAGTGCCTCGCCCTTCGGCGGGCGGGCTTCCGCCGCGGGTGACCAACTACTCCGGTTTCCCAGGAGGCGACGAAGCGCACTGGTTCTGTGAGGAGTGCAGCAGGGCGGGCGGCACGGACTCCCCCCTGGACGACAAGGCCACTTGCTTCTTGTGCGGCGTCGGTACTGCTAGCCGATAGTCGGGTTTCCTGACGGAGAATGGCCTGGCGCTGAGCTTTCCCGTCAATTCCATGGCCCTGGTACGGCAAACGTGTCGCCCGCCTTCGGGCGGGCCACACACGAACGGAACCACCACGCGCAAGGGCGTAGGGACCGCGCCGGCCAAGTCCTCGCCGCCCTCGGCCGGGTCGGGACTTTCTCCGCCCGCTTGCGTGCCCTCGGCGGTCGTACTCCCTACGATCACGCGTACGGCCTTCACAGTGGGGAGTGCGCATGGACAACAGGGTTCGTCCTGAGCCGGGGCTCTCGTGCGAGAGGCTCGTCTTCTTCACGGACGCGCTGTTCGCGATCGCCATGACACTGCTGGCCGTCGAGCTGGAACGCCCCGGCGCGGACGAACTGTCCTCGGCCCGCGGACTGGGCCGCTTCCTGCTGGACCAGCGGGGCTCCTACGTGGCGTTCGCCCTGGCGTTCTGCCTCCTGTGGTCGGTGTGGCGCCGCCACCACAAGCTCATGGACGAGGTCGTCGTCCTGTCGAAGTGGTTCGTGGGATGGCACGCGCCGTTCCTGCTGCTGGTCGCGTTCCTGCCGTTCCCCACCGCGGTCATGGGCGCCTCCATCACCAACCCGCTGGCGCAGAGCCTGTTCGCCTCGACGATGGCGGCCATGGTGTGGTGCGAGGCCGTCATCAAGGAAGTGGCCGCGGGCGCGGGCCTGGTCGAAGGGGATCCGACGCGCATCCGCAGGCACGCGGACGGATCGTGGGCCGTGGGAGCCTGGTTCCTCCTCAGCGCGGGCCTCGCCTGGCTGGTCCCGTACGCCTTCGTCATGTGGTTCATCGCGCCCCTGGCCGCCACGACCGGCGGAGCGCTCCTCGGCCGCCTGCGGACGCCCCATCCGGACCGCCCCGAGCCACCCACGCCGGACACGGGGAAGCCGTAGGACGGCACGGGCCTGTCCGGGCGCCGAGCCCCAGCGGTCAACTGTCCGCGGCGAGTTCCCCGCCGATGAGCCGTGCCGTGAGTTCCACGCACCGCGTCCGGGCCGCGGAGAAGCCGTAGGGCATCTTGGTCACCGCTTCGAAGGCGCTCATCCCGGTGTCCTCCTCCCCGTCGCCTTCCTCGGCGTCGTAGCTCTCGAAGAGCTTCTCCTCGGCCTCGTCCATTCCGTCCGCCTCCATGGCCTGGAGCACCGCCTGGTGGTGGGCGTAGTGCCGCGCGGCGAGTTCCTCCACCCGCAGGTCGAAAGGGTCGACGGTGTCATCGAGCGCGGCGTCGGCCGCGTCGAGGCGGTCCGCCTCGGCCCGCAGATCAGGATGGGTCGCCAGGGTGATGAACACGCCGGCCTGGATCGCGGCGCCGAGCGGCCCGAAGATCCGTTCCGTGACCAGCAGGGCGTCCAGGTCGGCGGGACGCAGCGCACCATCGGGCAGGTGGCCGAGCCGGTCCGTGACCAACGGGGAGAGCAGGCCCAGCGGGCTGCCCACGGCCCGCAGGCGCTGGACCGCCGCGCGCTGACGCTTGATCCCGGCCTCCTGGGCGGCCAGGCTCTCCTCCAGCCGCCCCAGGACGTCCTCGACGTCCCGGGCTTCGTCGAAGGCGGCCCGCATGTCGTCCAGGCTGATGCCCGCCTCGGACATCTTGCGGATCCACAGCAGTCGGATCATGTCGTCGTAGCCGTAGCGACGGCGCCCGTCTCCGCCCCGCGCGGGCTCCGGCAGCAGACCGATCTGGTGGTAGTGACGAATGGCGCGCGGGGTGGTGCCGGCGAAGGCGGCGGCATCGCCGATCTTGACGTCGCGGGGAGGCATGACGGAGGGGTACATCGCAGACAGGGCCTTTCGTGCGGTGGTGCCCCCGACGACACCACATGCCGCTACGGCATGTGCAACCACACGTCCGAGGGACGCACGGATGCCACACTCCGCCCGGGGCCGTGCTCCGGTGTCCCGGGGCGCACGGCAGAGTATGGGCATGGACGTACTCGATCTTGCCCGTGCCCTCGTACTGGAGCGCCACCCCGACGCCCTCGCCGCGTTCCTCGGCGGCAGTGTCCTGACGAGCAGGCGTACCGCCCGCTCCGACCTGGACGTCGTCGTGCTGCTCGACGGCCCGCCCGCCCCGTACCGCGAGAGCCTGCGGTACGGAGACTGGCCGGTGGAGCTGTTCGTGCACACCGAGGACTCCTGGCACGGCTTCGTGACCCCGGAGGTCGTGCAGCGGAACTCGCCCCTGCTGTGGTTGTGCGCCGGGGGAGCGCTCCTGCTCGACGCCGACGGGACGGGAGCGCGGATCGCGGAGACGGCGAAGCGCCTCGCGGCCGCGGGCCCGCCGCCGGTCACCGACACCGCACTCGAAGACGCCCGGTACGCGCTGACGGACCTGCTCGACGACTTCGCCGCCTGTACGGACGGGGGCGAGCGACTCTTCATCGTGGCCGAACTCGTCCGGCGGACCGCCGAACTGGCGCTGCTGACCCACGGCACGTGGCTGGGCGGCGGCAAGTGGCTGGCCCGACGCCTCGAACCCGTCGCACCGGACCTGGCCGCGCGCCTGGACGAGGCGGCACAAGCCGCGTTGCGCGGCGCACCGGAGGGCCTCACCTCGCTGGTCACGGAGGTCCTCGACGCGGCGGGCGGTCCGATCTGGGAGGGGTACCGCCGCAGCGGAGAGCGCAAGACGGACTGAACCGGTTGGGCCCGAGGCTGTTCGCCATGGGACGTGGTGGTCGCTCCTGCGGGGGGTTTGCCGCCCGGACCGGCGTCGCGCCCCTGCGACTGGGCAGGTTCGAAATCCGTACCATGCGGCGCAACAGCCGGTGCGCGTGACCTGCGGACGCCGGCCTGAGAACCGGGGGCGCGAAATGCGGAGCGGATACGGCGGACACGGCGGATACGGCGGATACGGTGGATACGAGGGGCGTACGCGTCGGGGTGCTCGGGAAGGGGGAAGGCTGCCTACCCGCCGCGACGCACCGGAGACCGGCGGACCGCACCTCCTGTTCGCGGGGGAGGACGTCGAGGCGCTGGACGAAGCGGTGACGGAGGAGTTCTCGCCCCACCGTCTGCGCATCGGACGGGGACATCGAGCGCCCGGCCGCTTCCGCCGCCTGCACCGGCAGGGCCTGGCCCTCTACGAACTGGGCTGGGGTGCACCGGTCGAGGTCGCGGCGGGGGAGCTGCCCGACTTCTACAACATCCACATCCCGGTCGCCGGAGACGGCGTGGTCCGGGTGGCGGGCCGAGAGGTCAGCACGCCGTGCTCGGTCGCGGGGCCCGGGATGACGCTGGGCATGTCCCTGTCGGCCCAGGCGGACACCCTCATCCTGTGCCTCCCGCAGGCGACGGTGGACAACGCTGTCACCGGGCACACCGGCGAACCGCCCACCACGGCCCTGCGTTTCACCCCCGCCCTGCCGGACGCCGACCCGGCCGTGGCGGCATGGCTGGGAACGGCCCGGGCCTTCGCACAGTTCGCGGCCTCGCCCCTCGCGACCCGGTCGCCGCTGGCCGCCGCGCACTTCGAACAGGTCCTCGTGCACGGCCTGGTCGGCCTCCAGCCGCACGACCACTCCGTCGCCCTGCCCCCGCACACGCATCCGGCGCTGCCGCGTGCCGTGCGACGGGCCATGGCCTACTGCGAGGAACACGCGGCCGAGCCGGTGTCGGTCGCGGACATGGCCGTGGCCGCGAGGGTCAGCCCCCGCACCCTCCAGGAGTGCTTCCGATCCCATTTCGGGACCACTCCGGTGGCTCATCTGCGGCGCGTGCGGCTCGACCGCGTTCACCAGGACCTGCTGCGCATCGCGGACGGTTCGGAGTCGGGCACGGTCGCCGAGGCCGCGACGCGCTGGGGCTTCACCCACTTGGGCCGGTTCGCCGCGTACTACCGCGAGACCTATGGCCAGGTGCCGTCTCGTACTGCTCAAGGCCGCTGACCTCAGTGGTTTCCGTTCGGGATGCCGACCGGGGGCCGGAGCAATCCGATATGCGCGGATCAGTCGGCGGAGAACGGATAGAGAGTGATCGCCCGCCCTTCCTAGGCTGAATACGAGCCCAGAACACGGCGGGAGTCCCTCCTGACCGGCATCCCGAAAGGCGCAGCATGTCCTTGCAGAAGAACGAGAAGCGCGGTGCACGGAGGCGTTCGCGGGTCCGGCGCGGCCTGGCCCTGGCGGGCGCGGGGGCCGCCCTGGTCACCATGGCGTCCGCCGTGCCCGCGTCCGCCGCGACGGGCGGGGGCGGCACCAACATCCAGAACGGCACGGGCGTCCTGAGCGTCGGATGGGACGCCCAGTCGCCCAGGTACCTCAACACGATCAACGGAAAGTTCCTGTCCACCCTGGGCGTCGGCAACCCGCGCCTGCACGTCCGGGTCCTGGACGCCCAGAACAGGGAACTGTTCGGCAGGGACCGCTCCTGGGGCGGCAACCGGCGCTCCGAGGAAGCCACGTTCGAGGTCACGGTACTGATGCCACGCGACGCCGCGCGGGTCTGCGCCAGCCTCTACGAAGGCGGCGGCCTGATGGACACCGCGTGCGCCGCGGTCTACTTCTGAGCCCGGCACGCACCGTCCGAGACCTGAACGCCCCGGTGAAAGGAAGAAAGACAGCATGAAGCGCATGACCGCAGCCCTGGCCGCGGGAATCGTCCTGGCGGGAGCCGTCTCCACGTCCGCCTCCGCCGCCCAGGCCGCACCGCGCGACCGGACGTACTGCCAGTCGACCACGCTCTTCGTCACCCACACGTTGTGCGTGGCCTTCGAGGGTGACTTGTACGACGCCGACGTCGTCAAGATGGACGTCCGTGCCACCACGAGTACGGGCAGGGGGCACTGGGAGCTGTACGGCCCGCACGGCACGATCTCGAACAGCCTGGACGGGGAGTGGAAGGACCGCCCGCACTACTGGTCGGGATACCAGGACGGCGCCCACGGCGACTTGTGGTGCGCGGTCTTCTGGAAGGACATGGGAGGCGGCAGCGGCTACATCAAGGGGACCCAGCCGCTGTGCGTCAAGGGGGACGGCATCTGACCGGCCTCACCTCGCCCGTTCTCGCCCCTCGTACGTGTGGGGGGCGAGAACGGGCCCTCGGCGTACGGGTCACCCCCTGGTCAGGGAGCCCGCGAGGAGGGTTCTGGCCTCCGTGACCACGGGGGAGGGAGGGCTCTCCTCATCGCCCTCGGCGGTCCGGAGCACCTCACGCCAGCACGCTCGGGCCCGGTCCGTCTGGCCGAGCGCGTCGAGTGCGCGGCCCAGGAGGACCAAGGCGTCGGACCGGCCCTGATCGGGACGCATCTCGCCCAGTACGGTCAGGGCGGCCTCCGCGCTGGACGCGGCAGCCCTCGGGCGTCGGGAGGCGAGCTCGGCCTCGGCGATCCGGCAGAGGACGAGAGCCTGGGACGCGGGATCGTTGAGGGTCGCGAACGCGTCGTGGGCGGCGTGGAGCAGTCCCAGGGCTTCCTGGATGCGGCCTGCGCGATACAAGGCGTTTCCCAACGAGATTCGTGCGTCGGCCAGTTGGCGAGGTAGGTCGAGCGTCTCGTAGCGTGCGACGCTCGCCTCGCCGAAGGCCACGGCGCGCTCCACGTGACCCATGTCGAGGCGCAGACGCGACTGTTCGCGCAGCACACGTGCTTCCCCCGGCACGTCACCAGCGTTGCGGAAGCCGTCCAGCGCCATCGCGTAGGAATGCTCGGCCTCGCCGAGGCTGCCCAGGAGGTGGGCCGCCGTGCCCTGAACAGAGAGGGCATGCGAGCGCACGAGAGGGTCGCCGGGCGTGAGCGTACTGCTGAGGGACGCGAACGCCAGTTCCTTGGCGCTCTCGTACTCCCCGGCGAGGAGCTGTGCGTACGCGAGGCACAGCGTCGCGCGCGACGCTGTGCGGGGCTCGTTCCCGCGCAGCGCCAACCGCCGTAGCTCCGTGGCCGCTGCCTCGAAGCGGGGTGTCGCCGTTCCGGGCCAGCCCAGGACGGCCAGGACCAGGAGGGTGTCCACGCCCGCGCGCACCGCCTTTCGCGGCAGGAGGCGGCCCGAGGGCGGCAGGTGGTCGATCTCGGTACGCAGCCAGTCCAGGGCTCCTTGGCGGTCCTGGAAGGACAGGCCCTGGTAGGTGGTGGGTTCCAGGTGGTCGATGAGGCGGTCGCCGGGGCGCTCGATGGCGTACACCGAGGCGGCCGTGGCCAGGTAGAAGTCGAGGAGC